>CAVCDZ010000115.1:0-9574 GCA_963601095.1 Oscillibacter sp. MSJ-31
CACTGGTACAACGCTCAGGCCGATGTCGTCGCCGGCATCATGGTGGGCGCGTTCGTCACCGGCGCTCAGCTGACCGCCTTCAACAGCTTCGGCAACGCCGTCGGCAAGCTGGGCCTTGGCTTCATGTCCGACCTCAGCATGAAGGTCACCCTGGTCGTGCTGGTCGCCTGCGGCATCGTCGGCCTCGTGTTCATGTGGCAGTTCCCGACGACGATCCTGCTGCCCATCGGCTCCGTGCTCATCGGCTGCTTCATCCCCGCCGTGCTCGTCCTCGGCCCCCAGATCGTCCGCGAGGTCTTCGGCAACGGCGCCTCGTTCCCGGTCATCTACGGCTACTGCTCCTGGGCGCTCGGCCTCGGCGGCGCGATCGGCAGCTACGTCTGGGGTGCGTGCTATGAGAACCTCGGCGGCTTCGACGCGGTCTTCGGCATCGCGTGCGCCTGCCTCGTCGCCATCCTGATCCTTGGCTTCGTCGTCCTCGGCATGAAGAACAAGCTCCCCCGCGAGCATCTCACCCAGAAGGACATCGAGGAGGGCAAGGCCGGCACCCTGTAAGGCGCCTGTCTGCAATCGTCGTGAAGAGCCGCGCTCCGTTTGGATGGGGCGCGGCTCCTTCTTTATAATGGGATACTTGATAACCTGATATCTTGTTCGCCGATAGGGCGGACGATGCGTTTTATCTGGAAGGGACCATTCGTGGCTGAAGAAGTAATCATCGCGCGCGAGACGGACAACGTCTCGGGAACCGTCGCCATCCATGGCGCCAAGAACTCGGCGCTGAAGCTGATCGCCGCCTCCTTGCTGGGGCAGGGCAAGAGCACCATCCACAATGTGCCCCACATCTCCGACATCGAGATCATGAACGAGGTGCTGCGCAGCCTCGGCGCGACGGTGGAATGGGAAGGCCATTCCCTGATCATCGACACCGAGCACGCCGAGGGGCACGAGACGCCCTACGAGCTCGTCTCGAAGATGCGCGCGAGCATCTCGGTGCTCGGCCCCCTGATCGGCCGCTTCGGCTGCGCTCGCGTGGCCATGCCGGGCGGATGCAAGATCGGCGCCCGTAAGATCGACATGCACCTCAAGGTGCTCGAGGCCATGGGCGTCGAGTTCGAGAACGTGCACGGCTACCTCTATGCCTCCACGCCCCACGGCCTGCATGCCGCCGACGTGCTGCTCGAGTTCCCGAGCGTCGGCGCGACCGAGAACATGCTGATGGCTGCCGTGACGGTGCCGGGCACGACGGTGATCGACAACGCCGCGCGCGAGCCCGAGATCGCCGATTTGGCCGCCATGCTCAACGCGATGGGCGCCAAGGTGCGCGGCGCCGGCTCCCCGACCATCACGGTCGACGGCGTCTCGCTTGCCGACTTCCATCCCTGCGAGCACACGACGGTGGGCGACCGCATCGAGGCCGGCACGTACCTGACGGCCGGCGCCCTGCTCGGCGGCCCGGTGACGGCGCAGGGCATCGACCCGTCGTTTCTGCGCATGGCGCTCATGAAGTTCGAGCAGATGGGCTGCGAGGTGTCTACGACCGAGGACTCCATCACGGTCTCGCGCTCCCGTCCGCTCGTCGCCACCGACATCCAGACGCTTCCGCATCCCGGGTTCCCGACCGACCTGCAGGCGCAGTTCATGCTGCTCGCCGCGCTGGCCGAGGGCAACTCGGTCATCTCGGAGAACATCTTCGAGAACCGCTTCATGTTCGCCTCCGAGCTCAACCGCATGGGCTCGCACATCACGATCGAAGGCCATCATGCCCTGATCCAGGGCGTGGACAAGCTGCAGGGCGCCCCGGTGTCCTCTCCCGATCTGCGCGGCGGTGCCGCCCTGGTCATCGCCGGCCTGGCGGCCGAGGGCGAGACGGTGGTCCACGACATCCACCACATCGACCGCGGCTACGAGGACTACGTGGGCAAACTCGTCGCGCTTGGCGCTCGCGTCGAGCGCGTGAGCCGATAGGGGAGGCCCATGTTCAAAAAGAGGAGCAGCCACCGCCGCCCGTCTCGTCGCTCAGCCAACCGCCGGCCCGACTGGTCGTCGTCGGTCGTCGGCTCGCATGCGGCCGGCGGCCCGACCCATCGCCGGCGGGGAACGCGCCGGGCTACGCGCTCGTTTGAGGGGCGCGCGGCCGAGGTCAACCAGATTCATTTCCAGTCGCGCTCGGTCGATGACCGCGCCGCGCGCCATCGCGTGGGCGGCTCACGGGCTGAGAGCTTCATGCGCCGTCGCACCCGCATGAACCGGGTGTGGGTGATCGTCGCCGTCGTCGCGGTCGTCGCCTTGGCGTTCGGGCTGGGCTCGTGCGCATTTCGCACCTCGCTGTCCTCGTCCATGGCTCTTTCGGACGACAGCGTCAAAAGCGCGCTCGTGGCTCCGGCAAGCGATCAGGACCCCTATTACGTGCTGCTGACCGGTATCTCCCATGACGGCACGCCCGAGGAAACGGCGAGCTTCGTGGCGGTGATGCGCGTCGATGAGGCGAATAAGACGCTGTCGTTGCTGAACATCCCCACGAATATCGCGGTGACGTATTCCGGCGCCTCGTCGTCCGACGACATGCTGCGCGATGCGCCCCACGTGGTCAACGAGGGCGAGCTCGTGCACCAGGTCTCCTCGCTTTTGGGGCAGGATATCAACCATTACCTGCGCATCACCGACGAGGACTTCGTCTCGCTGGTCAACGCGCTCGGCGGGCTGCCCATCACCGTCGACACCTACGTCGACGACCCGACGGTGGGCACGACCGTCCTTGACCCGGGCGATCAGACGCTTGACGGTAAGCAGGCGCTTGCCCTGGTGAGCGCCAAGAACTACCAGAACGGTTTCGGTGAGCGCGCCCAGATCCAGAACAAGGTGCTGACCGCCCTGGTCGAGCAGGTGGTCTCGAAGGGCGGCCTCGCCTCTGCGATGAGCGCCAACGACATCGCCGATCAGATCAAGACCGACTTGAGCTACGACGACCTCTCGTCCTTGGCCGCGCTGTACCCGGATGCGACGGTCTACTCCTCCACGATGCCGGGAAGCCAGCGCGCTGCCGACAACGGCGTGTACTGGTCGTCCGGATCGACGTGGGACCAGGTGCGCGACGAGTTCAAGGCAGGCGAGGACATGGACACCTCGGTCGACACGAGCGGCGTCGACAAGGGCTCCCTGTCGATCAAGGTCTTGAACGGCGCGGGCACCGACGGCTACAGCGCCCAGGCGACTCAGATCCTGACCAACGCCGGCTACACGATCCAGGAGACGGGCAACGCCGATTCGTTCGTCTACAACGAGACGCTCGTGATCTACCGCTCGTCCGATGACGAGCTGGCGGCCGAGGCGATCGTCAAGGATCTGGGAACGGGCCGTGCGGTCTCGGCGGGCGTGTACTACTCGTTGACGACCGATATTCAGGTGGTCGTGGGCAAGGACTGGACGAGCCATGCTTGATCCGGTGGCCTACATCAACGAGCCGCGCTGGCATTCGATGGACTTGGGGCTCGACCGCACCTATGAGCTTTTGGCGCGCCTGGGCAACCCGCAGGACTCCTTGCGCTTCGTCCATGTGGCCGGCACGAACGGCAAGGGGTCGGCCTGTGCGTTGTCCGCGCGCATCCTGCAGAAGGCGGGCTACAAGGTCGGGCTGTTCACCAGTCCCTACCTGATCCGTTTCGAGGAGCGCATCCGCGTCGATGGCCAAGACATCTCCGCTGCCGACCTGTACGAGGTCACCTGCCAGGTGCGCGAGGCGGCCGAGGCGATGGCTTCCCATCCCACGGAATTCGAGCTGATGACGGCCGTGGCCTTTCTCCACTTCGCCCGCTCGGGCTGCGACATCGTCGTGGCCGAGGTCGGCCTGGGCGGCCGCCTCGATTCGACCAACGTCATCACCACGGTCGAGGCGAGCGTGATCATGCCGATCGCGCTCGACCACTGCGCGTTTCTGGGCGACACGATCCCTCAGATCGCGGCCGAGAAGGCCGGCATCATCAAGCCGGGCGTCCCGGTGGTGAGCGCGCCCCAGGACCCGGCGGCGCTCGACGTGATCGCGCGCCGTGCTGCCGAGCAGCAGGCCGCTCTTACGGTATGCGACGCGTCGGCCATCGCGGGGACGAACGACGACTTCTCCTATCGGGAGTGGAGCGATCTGCGTCTTTCTTTGCAGGGGCACTACCAGCTGGCGAACGCCGCGACGGTGCTCGAGCTCGTCGGCGTGCTGCGCGCGCGTGGGTGGCGCCTTGCCGACGATGCCGTGCGAGAGGGCCTGGCGACCACGTCGTGGCCGGGCCGCTTCGAGGTGGTCGCGGATGATCCTGCGATCATCGTGGACGGAGCCCATAACCCTCAGGGTGCCGCTGCGCTCGCCGATGAGCTGGGCAGGCGCTATGCGGGCAAGCGGATCGTGTTCGCCATGGGCGTCTTGAGCGACAAGGACTACCCTGCGATGCTCGCGAGCCTCGTGCCCTGCGCGGCGGCCTTCGTCTGCCTGACGCCCCCCAACCCGCGCGCCCTCTCGGCGGCTGACTTGGCAGCGGCGGTGACCGAGGCATGCGAGGCGTGCGGCCATGCGCTCGAGCGCCCCGCGATCGTCGCCGCGTCCATCGACGAGGCGGTGGACGCGGCGCTTTTGCTTGCGGGGCCCGACGACGTGTGCGTGCTCTGCGGCAGCCTCTACAGCATCGGCGCGATCAAGGAAGCCTTGGCGCGGCGATAAGGAGCAGGCGGGGGCCTGCGCTGAGGAGACGCGCACAACCGCTGGCGGGGGACCTGTGCGCTTTTGATGGTTCGACCATCGCCGCTGGTGCGCTGCCCTGTGGTCTTCTATACTGAATTCCACGTTCATTATCTCGAAAGGGTTTGGGCGGCGCCATGTTCCGAACCTGGTCAGGTCCGGGAGGAAGCAGCCATAAGGGACCGCTGACGAGCGCCCAGGCCTTTTCGGGATACTGAACGGTAGGAGTTTCGCCGGTCATATGATCGGCGAAACGTGTGTTACGGCAGATTCGAACGCACGAGTGCAAAGGACACCGCCCCATGGAAATCCTCAGTTTACTCATCGGCCTTCTCCAGGATCCGCGCGGCGCGATCGCCGGGTGGATCGTGTCGCTGGGCCCTCTGTGGGTCTACACGCCTTTGTTCATCATCGTGTTCATCGAGACCGGCCTGGTCTTCTTCCCGTTCTTGCCGGGCGACTCCCTCCTGTTCGCCGCCGGCGTCTTCTCCGCCGATGGCGGCGGGCTCCACCTCGGCGCGACGCTTCTGGTGTTCTACGCGGCCGCCATCCTGGGCAACACGTCCAACTACTGGATCGCGCGCCTTTTCGGCTCGCGCATCATCGACTCGGGCAAGGTCGGCGCGCTCACGCCTGAGCGCATGGCGAAGCTCGACCACTTCTTCGAGCGCTACGGCGGCCTGACGATCGTGATCACGCGCTTCATGCCGTTCTTCCGCACCTTCGCCCCGTTCATCGCGGGCACCGGCCACATGAACTTCGCCAAGTTCACGCTGTTCAACTGCATCGGCGGCATCTCCTGGGTATCGCTGTTCGTCTTGGTGGGCTACTTCTTCGGCGGCATCCCGCTGGTGCAGGACCACTTCGAGGTCATCGTGCTGGGCATCGTCGCCGTCTCGGTCGCCCCGGCATTGATCGGCGCCATCAAGGCGGGCCTTTCGGCGCGCAAGAGCGGGACTCATCAGTTCCAGGCCGACACCGCCGCCGACGCCGAGCGCCTGGTGCGCGGCAAGCACGCCCGCACCGACCGGGACGAGTAGGCTCGCTCGCCGGTGGGCGAAGGGGCCGGCAAGCTCTATAGTGGAATGACGACTACGAGTGATCGCGCCGCGCCTTTCGCGTCGCGTAAGAAGGGCTGCCATGGAAGCGCTGTACCGCAAGTATCGCCCGTCGACGTTTTCCGACGTCATCGGGCAGGAGCATATCGAACGCACGCTCAAGAACGCCATCGAGCAGAACAAGGTGAGCCATGCCTACCTGTTCTGCGGGCCGCGCGGTACCGGCAAGACGACGATGGCGCGCATCCTGGCCAAGGCGCTCCTCTGCGAGAAGGGACCGACGGTCGACCCCGATGGCACCTGCCCCGAATGCGAGGCCATCGCCCAGGGACAGCATCCTGATGTCTACGAGCTGGACGCGGCGAGCCGCACCGGCGTCGAGAACGTGCGCGAGGAAATCATCAGCCGCGTGAACTACGCACCGACGCGCGGGGCGTGGAAGGTCTACATCATCGACGAGGTCCACATGCTGTCGACCGCGGCGTTCAATGCGCTGCTGAAGACGCTTGAGGAGCCGCCCGGGCACGTCGTGTTCATCCTCTGCACCACCGACCCCCAAAAGGTCCCCGAAACGATCCAATCGCGCTGCCAGCGCTTCGACTTCCATCGCATCTCGGCCGAGGCGATCGTGTCGCGCCTGGGCGCGATCTGCGTCAAGGAGGGCGTCGATTTCGAGGGCGAGGCGCTCGACCTCATCGCCTATCGCGCCGACGGCGGGATGCGCAACGCGCTCACCTCGCTCGAGCAGCTCATGGCGTTCGGCGGCGGGCACGTCACGCTCGAGGGCGCGCAGAACCTGCTCGGATCGCTCGACGAGCACGACCTGTCCGAGATCGTGGACGCCATCGGGCGTCGCGATGCCGCCGCCTGCTTTACCTGGGTCGCCCATTACGTCGAAACGGGCGCCGATCTGGCCCAGTTCGTGCTCGACCTGTCCGAGCACATCCGCAACCTATACCTGCTGTCCCTGGCCGGCGCCGAGGTGGAGATCCCGGTGTCGGAGGCCACGCGCAAGCAGATGGTCGATCAGCTGCGCTACTTCGGTAAAGATCGCCTGGCGCGCCTGCTGGGCGTGTTGGGAGAGCTTACGCGCGAGCTGCGCGCCTCGAGCAACCCGCGTCTTGCGTTCGAGATCGCGCTGACGCGGATGGTGCGTCCCGAGTCCGACCTCACGCTCGAGGCGCTCTCCGAGCGCGTCGAAGAGCTTGAGTGCCGCGTCGCCGAGCTGTCGGCGGCGCCTGTCGCTCAGGCGGCTCCTGCGGCCTCGGTGCCGGCAACGTCGCAAGCGGTCGCGGCGGCCCCTCAGGCCGCTGCTGCGCCAGTGCCTGCTGCCGCCGCGATGCCGCCGCAGGCAGACGCTCCGGCAGCGCCGCAGGCCGCTGCGCCAACAGCCCCGCGTCCGCCCGCTGCCGCCCCGGCGCCTCGTGCTGCCGCACAACCGCCTGCGACGCCGGCGCCTGTCGCTCAGGCTGCGGCCGCGCTGGCTCCCGTCGCGCCTGCGGCCTCCGCGCCGCGATCGGCCGCCCCTGCCGCCGCTGTGCCCGCGCCGGCGGCCTCGGCCTCCCAGCCGGCGGCCGCTGCCGCGCCCGCGAGTGCGCCGTCGAGCGTTTCGCCCACCCAGATGACCGCCTCGGTCGATCTGTCCAACCCAGCCACCCTGCAGCGCCTCTGGCATGCGGTGACCACCGCGCTGCGCAAGGCCAACCCGGCGCGTGGCGTTCTGTTCATGAACGCCAAGGTGACGGCCGAGGCGGATGGTCAGGGCATCGTGGTCGAGTTCGGGGGCGACAACGCGTTCGCCTATAACGCGGCGCAGAAGACCGAGGTGCAGCAGCTGCTCGCCGACACCCTGGCCACCGTGGCAGGGGGACAGGTGCCGTTCCGTTTGGCGGTCGCCGGCAACGCCCCGGCTGCGCGCCCTGCGGCTGCGACTCCTGCGCGTCCCGCGCCCGCACGCCCCGCCCCGGCTGCACGCCCGGCAGCTGCGGCGCCCGCTGCGCCGCGCTCGTCCGCGCCTGCCGCCCCCGTGCCGCCTGCACCCGATGACGATCGCGTGCCGCTCGACGTCTACGAGGGCAGCGTTCCGGCCGACGCTGAGGCTGCTCCCGCAGCACCGCCGTCGCGTCCTGCCGCTCCCGCGCCGCGTCCGGCGAACGTCGCTTCGACTCCCGCGCCGGGCCAGGTGCCTGCCGTCCCGGCCCCCGAGGCGTCCGCGGCCCCTTTAGTCCCTCCGTCGTCTGCACCGGCCGCTGCGACGGCTGCGAAGCCCGCCTCTGCGAGCGCGGCGACGGGTGACGACGAGGCGCAGGGCATCGTCGACCTCCTCACCGCCAGCTTCGGCGACGGGGTCAAGTTCGAGGAACTCCCTGAGTAGGCGCGCGATCGCGACGCTACGTTACAATGCCAACAGCGCGTCTGCCGCGCGCTGGCACGCCGCCTTGCGCGGCAGACAACCGTCAATCCCGATGAAGGAGAACCATCCATGGGTATGAACATGCAGCAGATGATGCGCCAGGCGCAGAAGATGCAAAAGGAGCTTGCCAAGGCTCAGGAGGAAGTCGCCGCGATGACGTTCGAGGGCACCGCAGCAGGCGGCACCGTCTCTGCGGTGGCGCGCGGTGACATGACCATCGAGTCGATCACGATCGATCCCGAGGCGGTCGACCCCGAGGACGTCGAGATGCTGCAGGACATGGTGTGCGTCGCCGTCAACGAGGCGCTGTGCGGCGTCAACGAGATGAGCAACGCGCGCTTGGGCGCCGTGACCGGTGGCATGAACCTTCCGGGCATGAGGTAATCGCAGCGCATCCATGAACTCCGCTTCTGCTATCCAAAAGCTGCTCGACGAGCTTGAGCGCCTGCCCGGCGTCGGCCCTAAGTCCGCCCAGCGCATCGCGTACTGGATCCTCAACGAGGATCACGACGATGCGGTGCGCCTGGCCGAGGCCATCACCGAGGTCAAGGACACGGTGCATTTCTGCGCGCGGTGCTTCAACTACGCGCAGGGCGAGCTCTGCGACATCTGCGCCTCGGACAAGCGAGATCCCTCGCTCATCTGCGTGGTGTCAGAGCCGCGCGACATCCCTCCGATCGAGCGCACCGGGTCGTTTTCGGGCGTGTACCACGTGCTGGGCGGCGCGCTGTCTCCCCTAGAGGGGATCGGCCCCGACCGCCTGCACATCGCCGAGCTCTTGGCCCGACTGAACGACCCGTCGATCTCCGAGGTGATCTTGGCGACCAACCCCAACATAGAGGGGGAGACGACGGCGAGCTATCTCGCGCGGCTCATCAAGCCGCTCGGCGTCAAGGTGTCGCGCTTGGCAAGCGGCTTGCCCGTGGGCGGCGACTTGGAGTTCGCCGATGAGGTGACGCTTGGGCGTGCCATCGAATCGCGTCGAGAGCTGTAGCGCGCCAGACGCACCAGTGGAAACCATAGGTTATGAAGGGGCCGCACGGCCTCTTTTTCATGCGCTCGGGGAAGCGGTGGAGTTGCGTGGTGCCGTCTCGCGCTCTTGTCAAAGTTACCCGTCTGTGACCTGGGGATTTAACAGAGCGATAAAAAAGAGAAAAGTTTTCTGAGGTAAACGCTTGCGCAATGTTAAATCTAGAGTAATATAACTAAGCCCGCAGGGGAGAGGCGAGCGGCTCAGAAGCCGGTCGCAAGGATCCTGAGGGTGGCAATCTCGAAAGAATTTGAAAATAGTTCTTGACAGTGAGTCAAAGAGAGAGAGTAAATTAATCTCTCGCGCCGACGACGAGAGCCGCTCGGCGGCACGGCCCGGAAGGGCCGGGCGAG
>CAVCDZ010000116.1:0-6359 GCA_963601095.1 Oscillibacter sp. MSJ-31
GGGGTTCGGGGGGTTCGGGGTCGCCGCGCACAACCATTTCGCTGGCTGCACGTCGGCAGGCACGCCAGGCGCACCCTCTCAACGGGCTGCTCGTCAGCAGGCCCGACGGCACGCGGCCGCCGCGCGCGCCCACCCCTACCGCAGCGGGTGAGGCTTTCCTCCCCAGTAGATCTTCAGCGGGAATTTGCGCACCTCGCGAATGTGCCCCACCAGATCAAGCGTCGCGCACGCGATGTCGCGCGCCGCATGCGGGCGTCGCAAGAAGTCGCCGCCCTTGTTCATCGTCCGCAGCACCAGGGGATCCTCGTGGATGCGCTCCAGCTCGTTCACCAGCTGGCTCGACGTCTCGGCCGTCACGGCTGCGCCCGCCTCGGTCACCGTCACGGTGTTGGCGCGCTCCTGCCCATACGGCGTTCCCACCAGCACCAGCGGCAAACGCGCGCACAGGCACTCGGTCGTCGCCAGGCCACCTGACTTCGCCACGATCATGTCGCTCGCGCTCATCAGCCCCGGAATGTCCTCGACGTAGTTGAACACGGTGATGTTGTCGATCGACCGCGCAGCCGCCATCGTCCGTAGCCGCTGGGCGTACTCGTCGTCGGCGCCAGCGAGCACGGCAAAATGCATGTTGGGGAAATCGGACAGCAGCGGCACGACCTCGTCGAAGATCTCGCGGAACGGCATGTACGGCTGTGCCAAGCGCGCACCGGCCATGACCAGCACGTTGATCTTGTCCTGAGGAAGGCCGAAGCTTCGCAGCGTCTCGGTCCGGTCGCGTGTCTCCGAAAAGCCCTTACGCACCGGGATGCCCGTCACCTTGATACGATGGCGCGGCACGCGCCGAGGCTCCAGCTCCTTGACCATCTCCTGGTCAGCAGCGCAGAACAGGTCGGCCGTCAGATGCGGCCAAAAGCCCTCGGCGCCGTAATCGGTCGGCACGCACACGATGGGGAAACGCTGCCCGGTCAGCATGCGCGCCGCCACTGCCGCATTTGCCGCAACGATGTGCGTGGCCACGATCGCGATCGGCCGACGCGCGCGCACCAGCTTCGTGAACGCCGAGAACATGCACGGCGACCACAGCCAGCCGCCGCCCCACAGGATGCGCCCCGTGAACACGTGGTGCCAGCAGAAGTCGTACAGCGAATTGAAGACCACCGTCACGTTGGCGGTCTTGTCGCCGTCGAAATGGATGTAGCCGTAGCTGAGAATGTCGAGCACGGCGATCTCCGCGTCCGCAGGAAGCGCAGGGTGCGACCCGGCCAAATCCTCAAGCGCCTGCGTCACCGACTGGGCAGCGCTGCGATGGCCCGACCCGACCGACGCATGCACAACGATCACCAGAGGGCGCTCGGACTCGGCATCGCACGACGTGGTCAACATGGCGCCCTCCTCCCTCGCATACGCGTCCTTCACATCCAGCATGCGCACGACGATTCTCGGCAGCCGCCGAACGACCGTGCGCACACTTGAGTATGAAGCAAAACGCCCCGCAGTTCTAATTTCGTTAGGGAGCGGGGTAAAAAAGCGGACGAGCCCACTGAAGGGACTCGCCCGCTCACTCAAAAACCTGCAGCACTCAACCGCTACTTGCGGCGACCGAACAAGCCCTTCTTCTCGAACTGCTCGGACGTGACGCCTGTCACCTCGTACCCGGTCTTGGCGATGGCATCGCGCAGGGCGGCCTCGTCGATCGGCTCCTGGGACTCGATAACCGCGCGGCCCTTGCCGTGCGAGGACGAAACCTTCTTCACCTTGAAGTTGTTGCGAATGGTGTCATTGATGTGAGACTCGCACATGCCGCACATCATGCCATCGATGTCTACGACGGTTCGAATCATGATGTCTCCTTTGGAAGTTACACCGGTCTAACACCCCGTACTATACACCCATGGGGTATCTGAAATGCGATAAATTCCTCGGAGTTACACCGACACTGCAAAGCCCGCTCTGAGCGAAATATCCTGCGCTCAACAGCATGCGCGGCAGCCGGTCAAAGTGGCACGGCATGCGCGGCAGCCGGTCAACGCGGCACGGCACGCGCGGCCGCCAGCCAACGCGACAGCGCCCACCCTACACGCGCATGCGGCGCGCCGCAACGACGACCGTCGTCGCTGAGAGGGCGAACAGCGCCAGGCACACCTGCAACAGCACGGTGTCGCCCGTATGAGGCGACGCCTCCGACTGATCGTCATCCGCTGGCGAATCGTCCTCAGGCCCCGGCTCATCGCCGCTCGGCGGCGCAGGCGGCTGGTCGGAGACAGTGTTGACGAACTCGATCGCATCGATCGCTTGGGTGCACTCCTCGTCAGCAAAGTAGCCTACCGACGCAGACAGCGCCGGGTGCCCCGCCTCGTCGGTACCCTCGCTCACCACAACCTGGGCGTAGTAGACCGCCTGGTCATACGTGATGTTCGCCGCGTCGCCCGCGCGCTCGGCGATCCGGAGAAGGTGCGTTCCCGCCTCGTCATAGCTCATCGGGTCGAATGAGATCGCGCCATCCGCTTTATTGGCAACCGTCTGGACCTCCTGATAGGTCCCATCAGTACCGCGCTCCTCGAGCACGAAATCGAACGCACCCTCGACAAGCCCTCCGCCTACCAGGGTCTTGCTCGCCGCGAGCGACGCCGTGGCAGACGACGGCTTGCGCGTGTTGCCGATCGCGTTGTCGGCTGATGCCCCGGTGATGGTCGGGAAGAGCGCGCTCGTGTCGGCCGCGACGGCAAACGAGTAGGTCTCGTCGCTTGCCAGATACCCGTCAGGGGCCGTCTTCTCGGTCATCTCATACGACCCGGCGGACAGGTTGGCCACCAGGAAATGCCCCGGACGTGCGTCAAGATCGTAGCCGACGTACCCGTCCTGGCCCGTGTTGTCCTCGACGACCGCACTCCACGTCCCGTCGGCAAGCGCCCATCGATCAGGAGAAGGACCGCCCCACACCTGGTCGTCCTCGGCGGCATCGCTGTAGGGCTCGCCCTGGTAGGTGCGCGCCAGCGGAGCTTCCTGTCCGCTGTAGCTGAACAGCGGCGTGCCGTCGTCGGCCGCCCCCGAAGAAATGGTCAGCGTCGAGCCCTCTTTAACATAGAACAGCGGCGCGGCGCCATCGCCTGAGTTCGTGCGCGCAAGGGAAACCGACGCGCCCGCATCCTTGATCACGATGTTGCGCTGCCCGGAGATCGCGATCTTGCCATGCGTCCCCAGGTCGAACACCCCGTCAGCATCTCCCTGGAGCGCGATGGTCACCTGCGTGCCATCGGTCGGCGCCGCCTCGATGGCAGCGAGCAGGTCGTCGACCGTCGCCACCACAGCCTCGGAAGAGGTGGCGAAAAAGGCCGCCTCGGGTGCAGTGCTGGCAGAACCAGTCGCAGCGTCCTCTGCGGGAGCGGCGCCGGTCGCATCGTCTGCGCTGGCATCCTGTGCCTGATCAGATGGTGAGCCCGAAAACCCTTCGACAGAAGCGGCAGCCGAGGAAGACGTGCTCGCGTCCGGCTCATCGGCCCAAGCGACCGAGGCGATGTGAGCAGAAAAGATAAGCGCGAAAACGAGGCACGCGAGAAGCGCAGCGCGCCTGATAACCGCAGGTCGCCGCAGGAAGTTGGCTGTCATGAGTTCCCATCTTTCTGGTTCGTTTATGGTGCGTTGCGCGGCGATCGGGGGTTGCCTCACGCCGCCAAAGATGTTAACGGGAGCTAACAGATATGCTGATAGTAGCACCTCACCAGCCCGGTAAGCATGACAAATATGCGTATACCAGGCGTTCCGGCAAGCGCAGGCGGCACCCAAACGAAAAGCGGCAGGCGCCCTCAGGCACCTGCCGCTCTCATCAGCCGTCTCGTCTCGCACTCAGCGCGACGGCATCGTCCTATCCTGCGCTCGACGCGCCAGCCGTCAACCAGCGACGCACCGCTCAGCCCGCACGCTTAGCGACGCTGCCTCGCGCGACGCTGTGAATACAGGGCAAGCGCGCATCCGGCCGCAGCAACCACGACGATGCCGACCACCACAAAGGGCAGCACCGTATCGCTCGTCTGCGGAAGCTCGGTCTTGGCGACGTTGTCCTCACCAGAGGGGGCATCCGGCGTAGAGGGATTGTTCGGCGTCGTCGGATTGACCGCAGGCGGCGTTGAGCCCTCCGGCTTGTCCTCGATCGCCTTGGCCTTCCACTGCGCGACGATCGTCAGCGCATCGACGTCATCAGCCAGCGCCAGCGACTCGACCGTGCTCTCGGCGGTGATAGCAGTGTCGCCCACCTTCCAGCCCTCAAAGGTGTAGCCCTCACGCGTAGGCGTGCCCTCAGGGATCAGCCCCGTCTCGGTGTACGAAACCGTCTTGCCCGCCACCGCGTCGCTGCCGTTGAGCGAACCGCCGGCAAGGTCGTAAGTAAGAGCATACGACCGATCGAGGTAGGCGATCGTAAAAGTCGTGTCATGGTCCGGAGTGTCGATGGAATTCCCCGACGACCCCACCATAACCTGGGTATCTTCCGACTTCCAATGATCGTCGAGCGTCTTTCCGGGCACGGCAGGCGGGGTCGGGAACGTGACCTTATCGCCTTCGACGCGATGATAGGTCCCGAGCGGTGTGGTGCCCGCCACGAAAGAAACGTCATGCACCGGATCGGTGCGGTACGTATACGTCACGGTCAACGAATCGGTGATCTTGTAAAAGGCAAATGAATTGTGGTTGGCGCTTTCGTTGGATCGCCCGCCGGTCTCGATGGCCATATCGCCAAGCTGGATCGTGCGCGGGAACGCGTCGCTGTACCACCAGGCATCGTACTCGTCGTTGCTCGCCCACGGACCGAAGGTGACCTCGTCACCCGTCGAATCGCGCCTCACGGTAAGCGACTCCATGTGAGCACGGCGGAAATCGTCTGCCGTCGTCCAGATGTAGCCGTCCTCAGAAACCTGCGACGTGGCCGTGGCAGGATAGCTCCCGTCCGGGTAGATGCGATCACTCGAATTGCTCACGCCCGCCGCGGCCTCAAGCGGCACATCGTATTCGCTCTGCGGCGCAACGACTGTGCCGTCGGGCAAAAGTTCCTGCGCGACGACCGTCACCGTGGGACGCTCGTCCGCCCAGGCGCTCTGCACGCCCATGCTACAAAAGGCAATCGCAGCTACGGCCAAAACGAAGAATGCGAAGCACGCGCGCGGCGCGCGAGAAAAAAGCGGTTTCCCGATCATGAGACTCCCTCAACGAGCGTTTAAGTGCTTTCACTTTACCGCTCGGCTGCTATACCGCTATACACACTTTGGGAAACCTGTACCGGGGCGCTTATTTTTAACGTTTCGGGGAAATCGGCAGAAAGACAGAGCCTTTGAAGGAGCGCTGCCCCCCCTCGCAGATGAAAGCCGCAAGACGCGCCGATACAACCAGAAAAGGGCGGCACGAGCCCCGCAACGGCGAACGTTCGATTCGCCGCAGTTATGAAGGATATGTGGCGAACCTACGCCTCTGCGCGGCCGGCGAACTGCATGCGATAGTAGCGATCGTAGATCCCGCCGGCGGCGCGCAGCTCGTCGTGCGTGCCCGCCTCCACCACGCGCCCGTCGTCCACCACCGCGATGAAGTCGGCGTTGCGGATCGTCGACAGGCGATGCGCGATCACGAGCGTCGTGCGATCCGCCGACAGCTTCTCGAGCGACTCCTGCACGCGCTCCTCGCTCTCGTTGTCGAGCGCACTCGTCGCCTCGTCCAAGATCAGGATGCGCGGATCCCGCAGAAAGACGCGCGCGATCGCGATGCGCTGCTTCTGCCCGCCGGACAGCCGCGTGCCGCGCTCGCCCACGAACGTGTCGTACCCGTCTTCGAGCCCGTCGACGAACTCGTGGATGTTCGCCTGGCGCGCCGCCCATTCCACCTGTTCAGGCGTTGCATCGGGATTGCCGTAGAGGATGTTCTCGCGGATCGTGCCCTCGAACAGGTACACGTCCTGCTGCACGATGCCCACCTGGTCGCGCAGCGATTCCAGCGTCGCATCGCGCACGTCCACCCCGTCGATCGTGATCGCGCCGGATGAGATGTCGTAGAAGCGCGGCAAAAGCGAGCAGGTCGTAGTCTTCCCGCCGCCGCTCGGCCCCACGAGCGCCACGGTTGACCCCGCCGGCACGTCAAGCGACAGCCCGCGCAGCACCTCCTTGCCTTCGATATACGAGAAGTGCACGTCGTCGTAGCGAACGCTCGGCGCCCCTTCGTTGCCGATCACCTGGGCAAGGTCGACGGCATCCGGCTTGTTCTCCACGCCCGGCTGCTCGGCCAGCGTCTCAACGAACCGGCGAAAGCCCGCATAGCCCTTCTGGAAGGTCTCGGTGAAGTTGATTAGAAGCTCGATCGGCGCGATGAAGATACCGATGTAG
>CAVCDZ010000117.1:0-3851 GCA_963601095.1 Oscillibacter sp. MSJ-31
GCATCGACCTGCGTCGATGCCCCTAAATGAGACACACTTTTTGTCCTATAAGCCCAGAGCTCGTCGGCGTCCTCCGCTCAACCCAGACACCAGCACCTTCCGTCCAGCCCCGACGCCGGCGCCCCCCGTCCAGCCCAGATGCCGGCGCCCCCCGCCCAGACCAGATGCCGGCGCCCCCCCGTTCAGCCCAGAGAAAAAAATCCGGGCATTTTTGGCAACACCAGGCGGATGTACGCAGCGTTTGCTCGCGCGACAAGGATCGGGAGCGAAGATACTCCTCATATCTCTTCGATATGAGGAGTAAAACGGCTTGATCGGGCGCTTTGAGCGGGCTGAGGAGCGGCTAAGGTGCGTACGTCCGCGCGTGGTTGCCAGAAATGCGGCTTTTCTTTTCTCTGGCAGACGTCGAGGGAGCGGATGACCCGCCGTGGAGGGGCGCGGGCTTTGCCAAGGGGAGCGGATGACCCGCCGAACGGGGACGGATGGCTCGCCGTGAGGAGGCGCGAGCTTTGCCTGTGGGACGGATGGCTCCACACAGAGGGCGGACGAACCGCGAGAAGATGGATGGCCCGCCGCAGGGGAGCGGCGGCTTGTTCCGGTGCCTAAGGACGGGTCTGCTATAGAAACGCACTCTCACCAACCTATCCCTGGAACAAAAACGTGAACGTGTTCCACCTGTGTTCACCAGCCCCTTTATCCCTCCTACACTGAGACCAAACACAAGGGGACGTGTGTTTGAGGAGGTGGGGCCGTTATGGCTCAAAAGGAGGAAGCGCTGCATTGGGCAGTGCCAGAGGGGATGGACCCTGCAGAAGAAGAGCGTCTGTACACCGCGTTTCGTGAGTGGGTCGACTCGATGGGGTTCGGCTATACGGCGGCAGCGGGTGAGGCGGCCGGCGCCGAGCTCGTCATGCTCAAGGCGTTTTACACGCCTGACGACGTGAAGTACTGCATGGACATGCCGACCGACGCGTTCTTTACCGTCGCCGACTTCGCGGAGAAGGAAGGCTTTACGGAAGAGAAGGCGTTCGAGATCCTGCAGGACATGGCGCGCCGCGGCAATCTCTATCATGAGATTCGCGAAGACGGTCGCCACTACTATCACAATGAGCCGGCAGCCCACGGCATCTACGAGTTTCATGCCGGCGAGTTCGACCTGAACTGGTTGGGCAAGGGTCTCTATCCCACGATGGCGGGCGGTATGCTCCAGGTGGTCTACGACGCCGGCATCCCGTTCTATCGCTGCGTGCCAGCCGACCTCTCGCTCGTCAAGGATCGCGATGTGCTGCCCGACGACGACCTATTCGAGATGCTCAAGGGCCATCGGCGGTTCTGCGTCTCGCCGTGCGCGTGTCTCGACTCGTCGCGCGAATGGATGGGCATCCATAACTGCGACCATCATGTCGGCGTATGCCTGCAGACCGATGAAATGGCTGACTACTACCTTGATGACCTGCAATTGGGCCATGAGGTGACCTACGAGCAGGCTGCGCAGATGCTCAAACGCAACGTGGAGAAGGGCTTTGCGCTTCAGACTACCTACGCTAAGAAGAACGAGATCATCTGCTCCTGCAACCTGTGTCACTGCGGCATCCTGCAAGCAGCGAAGATGTTCCCAGGTGATGCGATGAACAACATCTCACGTTATCGCATCGAGCAGGATCGCGAGAAATGGACGGGTACCTGCGACATCGCACCACACTGCACGATGCAGGCGATCAGGTATGACGAGGACGGCTACCCGATCACGGACGACAGTTGCATCGGGTGCGGGCAGTGCGTGCGCGCGTGCACCGACGGCTCGCGCATTCTGGTGCGCAAGTCCGATGACGAGATCTTGCCGCTGCCGGATGACGTGTGGGGCGCCTACGTTGCCATGGAGAAGAACCGTCGCGCGAAGGGCGCGCTGGTATAGCAATCCGCAAGCGCGGGTGGGCGGCACGCGGCTCGGCTGCTCTTCGCGGCAGGACAGATGCCGCATCCGCTCCGCCCGCCCGCGCAAAGAGGCAAGGGAAGGGGGATCCCATGCACGAGATGGCAATCACAACCAACATCGTCGACGCGGTGGTGCGTTACGCGGCCGACAACGACGCCGTGCGCGTGGCGGAGGTGCGTCTGGTGATCGGCGAGCTGCGTGATGTGGTGGATAGCCTGATGGAAGGTGCGTTCCGCCATTTGGCGCGTGGCACGGTTGCGGCCGACGCGTCGCTTGTTATTCGCAAGGTGCCGCTGCGCGCTCGTTGCCAGGCGTGCAACCTGGTCTTTCCCGCTGATGTCCACCGCCCCGAGACGCTCGTCTGCCCTGATTGCGGAGGGCGGGAGCTCTCGATCCACAATGGCAAGGAGTTTCTGATCGAGTCCATCGCCATCGAGACCGCCGACCCCTGCCTGTCCAGGTCTGTGTGAAAGGAGGCTCCCATGGCGCCAGCGCTTGGTTGTTCCGATGCCATCCGCAGTGACATCATCGAGGCGTTCAAGCTCCTCTATGCCCGGCAGGGCATGTCGGGCGTGTCGGCTCGCGCGCTCGCCGAGAAGTCGGGCTACTCGCGCTCCACGCTCTATCGGCATTTTCCCTCGATTTACGACGTGTTGCGCGAGGTCGAGGACGAGGCGATCCCCCGCGAGGCGATGCATGAGCTGGTTGAGCGTGCCGATACGCTCGACATGCGGACGATCACCGACGTGTTCCTCAACTCGTTTTACGAGCGCCGTGCGGTCATTTGCCTGCTGACGCGCTTTGAGAAGGACAACACGTTTTTCGAGCGGGTGGCTGAGGCGATCAAACCGGTTTTTCGCGCGCAGGCTGAGCGCGTCTACGTGATGACCGATGCGGAATACGATCTGTTCGCCGAGTATCTCACCTATGCCAAGCTGGGTCTTTTGCGTTATTGGGCGAAAGACGGCGGCGAGGCCGAGCTGGGGGATATGACTGCGATAACGGATTCGATGCTCGAGGGGCTGTTCTGGGATCGGGTGGAGCAAGCATATCGGTCGCAGGTCGCGGGCGTGCCGTTTATGCGGGTTCCGATCTCGACGTTTGAAGCGGGCCGTCCGTGGGTTCGAAACCGTCCCGGTAAGGCGCGCTAGATCCGCGGGAGCTTTGCCATGCGCGTGCGGCCGCTCGTCTGCTTTCGGCGCACGTGGTCACGTGCCCGGTGGAAAGAGCACCGCGCCCCCCTCTGGCGCTCTTCCATTGCGTGACAAAGCTCCCGCGGATGTATCGCACATCGAGGGTGTGTGGGGTCGCACGATAGAATGACGAGGGGACGAAGAGGGAAGAGGCCATTATGGAGACGATCCAGATCAAGCAAGATATCCTGGCGGAAAACAAGCAGGAAGCCCAAGGCATTCGCGCGCAGCTGTCCAAGGCCGGCGCGCTGATGATCAACCTGATGGCCTCGCCGGGAGCAGGCAAAACGAGCACCATCCTCGCTTTGAACGAACGCCTTGCTCCTGAAATCTCGGTCGGCGTCGTTGAGGGCGATATCGAGTCGCAGGTGGATTCGCATAAGGTCAAGGGCGCCGGGATGAAGGCGGTGCAGATCAACACGGGAGGCGCGTGCCATCTCGACGTGCCCATGATCGAGCCCGCGCTGGATCTGCTCGACCCGACCTCAGTCGACCTCATCATCGTCGAGAACATCGGCAACTTGGTGTGCCCGGCTGAGTTCGATATCGGCGCCGACCTCAATGCGATGATACTGTCGGTCCCCGAAGGTGACGACAAGATCCTGAAGTATCCGCTGATGTTTTCGATGTGCGACGTGCTGATCGTGAACAAGACCGATTATCTGGCGCTGCCGTCGAACAATTTCTCGGTGGAGCGCCTTCGCGCGCAGATGCACATTCTC
>CAVCDZ010000118.1:0-4616 GCA_963601095.1 Oscillibacter sp. MSJ-31
GAGTAGTTCATGCGGGTCGGGCCCACGATGACGATGAGGCCGGAGTGGTCCTCTTCACCGAATCGGTTGGCGATGACCGACACCCGCCTGAGCGCTTCGGAGTCGTTCTCCCGGCCGATGCGCACCACCGGATCGTCGGTCGAGGACGCGTCGTCGAAGACGCGCAAGAGCATCGTCTCCCCTTCCAGCTCCTCGATGACCGGGGTGAGGCGCGCCGACTCGCTGAATTCAGGCTTGTCCAGCAGATGGGACACGCCGAGCGGATGGGAGCGCACCGCGTTGCGCTCGTGGAGACAGGCGAGGATCTCGGAGAGCACCAGACGGAACAGATCGTCGTTGACCTCTTCGGGGTCAAACGGCAGATCGGTGGACGTCGAGGAGAGCGATCTGCCCGCAAGCAGGCGGTTGAGCAGGTCTTGCGTGTGCGTCACCTGCTCTTCAGCGCAGGAGGTTCCCGTATCCATCTGGCGGTCGTAGACCTGGCCGTCTTCCGTGACGATCACGGCGAGAAGGCGCGTCGGGGAAAGCTGCACGAGGTTGATCAGCCGGATGTCGACCGTCAGAAAACGCGGCGGCACCACGAGCGTCATGCAGTCGGTCAGGCGCGCCAAGGCCGCAGACGTCTTGTCGATCAAATCGTCCAGGTCGCCGGCCGCTTGGCGCAGCTGGGCGACGGTGGACTCGTCGGCGCGCTGGGCCTCCTCGCGCGAAAGCAGATCGTCGACGAACGCGCGGTAGCCGAAATCGGTGGGAACGCGCCCCGCTGAGGTATGGGGCTGCATCAGGTAGCCCATCTCCTCTAGGAGCGAAAGCTCGTTGCGGACGGTCGCCGAGCTGATGCCGAGGTCGTAGCGCTCGACCAAGCGGCGAGAGCCAACCGGCAGGGCGCAGGAGATGTACTCTTCGATCAACGCCTTCAAGACGTGTTGCCTTCTGTCCGAGAGCACCTGAAAACCTCCTTCGCCAAACCATCACTGACGCAAGCGCATCGTGCATTCTAGCAGCGCACGCGCGAGAGTGCTAATCGTCTTCTCGAATATATTCCGCGAACGTGAAGCGTCCGTGGAGAACAGGCACCCGCACGGCAACGTCGCGCGCGCACCTGCTGCGACCTGCCACGCACGGCTCGCCTACGGCGCAAGATCGAGCAGGCGCCCGTAGAGCCGATTGCCGAACAGCCAGCCGCGCTCGGTGGGCAGCCACCGCCCGTCCCGATGCTCGACGAGGCCATCGGCGGCCAATTCGGCGAAGGCGGCGGGAGCCTCGGGCAGGAGGATAGCGGCGTCTTCGACCATCTCGTCTGACACGCCGCGGCTCATCCTCATGCCGAGCATCAGATCCTCGGCGGTGCGCTCGAACAGATCGAGCGACTCGATCACGTGGGAGCCCTCGAAGCGCTCGCGCGTCAGGTCGTCCTGGCGCATGCTCACCGCCCCCGGGCCCAGCCCCAGATAGGGCACGCCGGTCCAGTATGCGGTGTTGTGGCGCGATTCGAAGCCGGGATAGGCGTAGCTCGCCACTTCGTAGCGGTGCATCCCCGCCGCCGCCAAGCGCTCGGCTGCCACCACCATGTAATCGGCGCCGTCGTCCTCGTCGATGGCGAGTGTTCCGGTATCCACCAGACGCGCCAGGGGCGTGCCGTCCTCCACCATCAGCGGGTAGACGCTCACGTGCTTCACGCCGAGCGCGAGGGCCTCATCCAGATCGCGCTCGAACCCGGCGATCGTCTGGCCGGGCAGCCCGCACATCAGATCGATGCTCACGTTCTCAAAGCGCTCCTGGGCGCGCGCAATCGCCCGGCGCGCGTCGTCGGCGGAATGGATGCGCCCGATCGTGCGCAGCAGATCGTCGTCGAAGCTCTGCACGCCCATCGAGATACGCGTCGCGCCGAGCGCAAAGCTGTCGCGCACCATCGCGCCGGTCAGGCTCTCGGGGTTCGCCTCGAGCGTGCACTCCACCTCGGGCGTCAGGTGCATCGACAGCGACAGCGCATAGAGGATGCGCGAGAGGCGCGCGTTGCCCAGGTACGTGGGCGTGCCGCCGCCCAGGTACACCGTTTCGATGTGCCCGAGCTCTTCGGCACGCGAGGCTGCGCGGATGTCGCGCACCAGGTCATCGACGTAGGCGTCGAGGCGCGGATCGTCGGGCGCGCACGCCTGGGTGGCAAAATCGCAGTAGAGGCACCGCTGCTTGCAAAACGGCACATGGATATAGAGCGCGCGATAGGGCTGCCACGCCGCAATCGGTGCTATGTCGTGTGATTCGCTCATGGACACAGGGTAGCGCATCTCTAGAGGGGCGAGCCTGCGCGGCACGCAAGCCGAGACACGCCCTCAGCGCAGGAGAGCCGCCAGCGCGTCGACACGCCCAGCGGCCGCTCACGCCGCAGCCCTTCCCCCAGGAGGCGAGGCGCCTCAGGCCTGCTCGGTGCGCAGGCGCACCTCCTCGAAGATGCGCGCGAAGTCCTCGAAGGTGACGGCGCTGGTGATCTCGCGTCGCGCGGCCGCCGCGTCAGCCATGCCCGCGACGTACCACATGGCATGCTTGCGCATCCGTGCGATGTTCTTGCCCGTGCGCTCGGAGAGCAGCCGGGCGTGACGCGTGGCGAGCGCCATCTTCTCGGCAGGCGTAGGTCCGGCAACCACAGGTCCGCCGGCGAGCCGCGAGGCGATGTCGGCGAACACCCAGGGGTTGCCCTCGGCGCCGCGCCCCACCATCACCGCGTCGCAGCCGGTCTCGGCGACCAGGCGCACGGCATCGTCGCCGCAGCGCACGTCCCCGTTGCCTACCACCGGGATGGACACCGCGTCTTTGACGCGCGCGATCACGCCCCAGTCGGCGCTGCCGCGGTAGAACTGCTGAGCGAAGCGGCCATGCACCGCAACGGCCGCAGCGCCCGCATCTTCCATCAGGCGCGCGAAGGCGGGCGCCGTCTCGTCGTCGAGCGCAAACCCGCGACGGAATTTGACCGTGACCGGGCACGTCACCGCGCCTGCGACAGCTTCGACGATGCGGTGGGCAAGCGCCGGATCGCGCATCAGCGCTGAACCGTCGCCCTTGCCGGCGATCTTGCGCGACGGGCACCCCATGTTGATGTCGATCGCGAACAGGTGCGCGCCGAGCGTATCCTCGATCCACTTGGCCTGATCGGCCATCGTCTGCGGCTCATGGCCGAAGATCTGCGCCGACACCTTGTCCTCGGCAGGAGACAGATCGAGCAGATGCGCCGTCTTCTCGTTGGCGTAGCTGAGCGCCTTGGCCGACACCATCTCGGTGTACGTCAGCTGGGCGCCCTGCTCGATGCACAGCTCGCGAAACACCTCGTCGCTCACGCCTGCCATCGGGGCGAGGATCACCCGGCGCCCCTCGAACAGATTCTGCGTCATGGACGCGCCCTTAGGAGGCGAGCGTCGTGAGAGCCGTCGCGCTCATCACGAGGATCACGATCATCACGATCACGACGACGACGCACCCGATGCCGATGCCGGCCTTCGCGCCGCCCGACATATGGGCACGCTCGCGCTCAGCCGCCGCCTTCTTCTCGTCGAAGGGGTCGTTGAGCCAGTCGTATTCCTGCTTCTTGGCTGCCATGGGCCTCAGTCCTATTCGTCAACCTTCAAGATGGCCATGAAGGCCTCTTGAGGAACCTCGACGTTACCGATGTTCTTCATGCGCTTCTTGCCCTTCTTCTGCTTTTCCAGCAGCTTGCGCTTGCGCGAGATGTCGCCACCATAGCACTTGGCCAGCACGTCTTTGCGCAGGGCGCGCACGGTCTGGCGCGATAAGACGCGCGAACCGACGGCCGCCTGGATGGGCACCTCGAACATCTGACGAGGGATGATCTCTTTCAATTTCTCGGTCAAGACCCGCCCGCGCTCGTACGCCTTGTCCGTATGGACGATGAACGACAGCGCGTCGATGGGCTTGCCCGACAACAGGATATCAAGCTTTACCAACTTGGAAGGCTTGTACGCATCGAAGTCATAATCGAGCGACGCATAGCCCTTGGTGCGGCTCTTGATCTGGTCGAAGTAGTCCATGATCAGCTCGGAGAGCGGGATTTCCCACAGCATCTCGACCGTGGTGGTGTTGAGGTAGTTCATCGTCTTGAACTCGCCGCGGCGCGCCACGGTGAGCTCCATGACCGCGCCGACGAAATCGGGCGGGATGAGGATCTTGGCCTTGAGGAACGGCTCTTCGATATGGTCGATCTCGCTCGCATCGGGCATGTCCTGCGGGGAGTGGAGCGAGATCATCTCGCCGTCGGTCTTGTACACGTGGTACTCCACCGACGGCGCGGTGGCCAGAAGGTCGAGGCCGAACTCGCGCTCGAGGCGCTCCTTGACGACCTCCATGTGCAGAAGGCCCAAGAAGCCCACGCGGAAGCCGAAGCCGAGCGCGTGGCTGTTCTCCGCCTCGTAGACGAGCGCCGGGTCGTTGAGCGACAGCTTGTCGAGGGCGTCCTTGAGGTCTTCGTACTGGTCGGCGTCGATCGGGAACAGGCCGGTGTAGACCATCGGCTTCACATCGCGATAGCCGGGCAGAGGCTCGGTGCAGCCGCCCTTGGCGAGCGTGATCGTGTCGCCGACCTTGACCATCGAAGGGTCCTTCAGGCC
>CAVCDZ010000119.1:0-65060 GCA_963601095.1 Oscillibacter sp. MSJ-31
GGCATCGACCTGCGTCGATGCCCCTAAATGAGACACACTTTTTGTCCTATAAGCCGAATATGCGCTATTTGGCGACGCCTCCGATGAGAGACATCTTGGTGCCGCAGTCAGGGCAGGTACCCTTGGTGATGACGCGGCCGTTCTTGGTAACGCCCTCCTGAGGGTCGACCATTTCCTTCTTCTCCTTGCACTTAACGCAATAAGCAACAACTGCCATTGTTAACCTCTTTCCTCGCTCTTATAGCCGATAGGTGCTTTACGGCCCTTAGCGTCGACCAATTGTATCGATGCTTTTGACGTTTGACCAGCTGAAAAAAGAGGGCCCCTTACGGAAGGGGGCCTGGAAAACCAAAAAACGCACGCTTTCTGCACAACTTGTTACATAAATCAGTCTTCGACGATCTCTTCGATCGCGCCCATCGGGCACTCTTCCAGGCAATCGCCGCACGCGATGCACGCTTCCTCGTTCGTGACCTGAAGGATGCCGTCGACCACCTCGATGCATTCCTGCGGGCACGCGTCGACACAGATGCCGCAGCCGATGCATTCATCGGCCAAAATGACAGGATGAGACATGAGAAACCTCTTCTCTCTCGGGCTCTATAGAGTTTTGTCCTTTGAAGATGGGGCCCTCTTCCGACCACATCCCCTGACCGGAAAATACCATAGGCATGCGCATATGCAAGAAGATCAAGCGGTTTTTCTAAGAACGGCAATCCGCCTGTAATGTGTGGGTTTCACCCGAGCGCCGAATGCACCCTCCTACCGGGTGAGCGGCGCGCGCCCACGCTGGCTGCGAGCACTGACGAAAGCGCTGGCGAGAAGCGAAAAGCCCCTCGCATCGCAAGACGCGAGGGGCTCTCAGAGGCTTGCGGGAGGCGCGCCCTAGCAGATGCGGGGCAGCTGCTCTCCGACGAGCATGTCCATGATGCGCAACGCGCCGAAGCCCGTGCGGATCGACACGCGCGGATGGCGATCGGCCGGCGTCTCGACCACTTCGCCGATCAGGGCCGCATCGGCGCCGTAGGGGTTCGCGCGCATGGCGGCCAGCGCGGCGTCGGCCTGGTCGGCTGCGACGACGCACACCATCTTACCCTCGTTGGCCACCTGGTAGATGTCGTAGCCCAGCATCTCGCAGGCGCCGCGCACGGCGTCTTTGACCGGGACGGAATCCTCGTCGACGATGAAGTCGACGCCCGACTGCGCCGCGAGCTCGTTGAGCGTCGACGACAGGCCGCCGCGGGTCGGGTCGCGAAAGCAGCGCGTGTCGGGAGCCGCCGCGATCACGTCGGCGATCAGGTGGTTGAGCGGGGCGGCATCGGTTTGGATGTCGGCCTGGAACGACAGCTCCTCACGGCATGCCATGATCGTGATGCCGTGGTCGCCCATCGTGCCGGACACGAGGATCTTGTCGCCCGGGCGGCAGTTGGCGCCCGACAGCGACACGCCCTCGGGCACGAAGCCGACGCCAGACGTGTTGATGAACACGCCGTCGCCATGGCCGCGGTTCACGACCTTGGTGTCGCCCGTGACGATGTGAACGCCCGCCTCGCGAGCAGCCTCGGCCATGCTGTGGCAGATGCGCTTGAGGTCGGCGACCGGGTAGCCCTCCTCGAGGATGAACCCGCAGCTCAAGTACTTCGGCACCGCACCCGACGTCGCCACGTCGTTGACCGTGCCGCACACGGCCAGACGGCCGATGTCGCCGCCGGGAAAGAAGTGGGGCGTCACCACGAAGCTGTCGGTGGAATAGGCAAGGCGCTCGCCGGGCTGGGGGGCGTCAAGCGTCGCCGCGTCGTTGCCCTCGAGCAGCTCCTCGTCGGCATAGGCCTCGAAGAACACCTCGTCGATGATGCGCTTCATCATCGTGCCGCCGCTGCCGTGACCGAGCAGTACCGTTTCGTCCATTGCCGTGTTCTCCTTTACGTCAGGCGGGAGGCGAGACCTGCGCACCCCGCTCGTTACTCTTGTATAGATGGCGCTCGGCGACGCGCGATGCGGCGCGCCGGGCATACCGCACCGCGTGGGCACAGCGCCGCTAGATGAAGGCGCCGGTCGTCGTCATGTTCAGGCGGCCGGTCTTGACGCCCTTGGTGCCCAAAATCAAATTGGCGATGTCCTGGACCAGGCCGGTCTCGCCCTTCAGCACGATGATCTCGAGGCAGTTGTCCTCATCGATGTGGATGTGGAGCGACGCCACGATGGTGTCGAGGTAGCTGTGCTGGATATAGTGCAGCTTTTCCTGCAGGTCGTTCGCATGATGGTTGTACACGATCGTGAGCGTGCCCATGACGATGCGGCCGGGCATGGCGCATTCGTCCTCGACCAGGGCATCGCGCACCAGGTCGCGGACGACTTCGCTGCGGTTCTTCGCCAGACCGCGACGCGCCACCAGATGATCGAACTTGACGAGCAGATCCTCAGGCATGGTCACGGAAAAGCGCATAAGGTCGTTAGCCATGATGGTTGTGAATTCCTTCGCTCGGGTTACACGAGGTTGACGGTCACGCCGCTCGCGCTCTGGGCATCGTCGCCAAGGGCGTCCTTGGCGTCGTCGAGGGTGGCACGCACCTCATCGAGCAGTGCCATGGCTGCATGCAGCCTCTCCCCCACCGTCTCGAAACCTGCGTCAGATGCCTGGTGTCCCAAGTTGTGGACCCAGCGACGCTCCAGCTTGATATGATCGTCGATCTGGTCGATCATCTGCTCGAATTGACCAGTGTTAACTCCGTTGGTGCACATAGCTCCTCCTCAACGATTGACGGAAATGTGCTACTACATACCTATCATTATCACCGTCGGCAGATATTATCCACTGGTTTCTTGGCAGGCGGTGTGATTTTCTTTACGGTTTGTATCATCGCTAGCCGAAAGGAGCGGTCCGTGGCTGTCCCCCAACCCTCTCTCTACGAGCAGGCGCGCCTCGCGCAGATCGCCCGCTTCCCTGGATCTATCAGCGAGGATACGACTGCGGCAGCCTGCTTCGTGAGCGCTGAGCCCCTGCCGAGCCCCGCACACGATGCCCTGCGCGCGAGCCTCGAGGCGCGGGGCTACGCCGCGCGCGATCTCATCTACGTCACCTTGCGCACACATGAGGATGGGCACGGCGCCGCTGCGGCAACGCCTGCAGAGCTCTACGCGCTCCTCGAGGCGCTCGATCCGCTGTGCATCGTGCTCGCCGACCGCGAAAGCACCGAAGCGGCGTCGATGGGATACAACGCGCTGCTTCCGTTTGAGGCGCGGGCGCAGCTGCTGGGACGCGCCTGCCGCTGTTTCGAGGATTTCTCAGCGCTGATCGCCACCGAAGCGGGCAAGCGCCGCGCCTGGGCCGCCCTCAAGGGGTTGCCGACCTTCCCGGGGCGCTAGACGGCACGCCGGAGCACGGACGGTGCGGGGGCTGGCGCCGTGCGCGGCAGCTGCCCTCCGCCAGCCACCCTCCCGGAGTGGGCACCACCCATCCCCTGCCGCCCGGTCGCCCCCGCGGCGCGAGGGCACAAGCATGGTCCACCCGGCCCATCGCTTTTCCTGATGGAAGCGCCGTTCCCTTCCGGTTTTTCTGCGCACGGGAACGGCATGCGCGGGGCCTGGTGCTATCCTTTCATCGTCATCAAAACGACCCTGCACGCGCCGCATCGCGCGGTCGAGCGCGCTTCCGTTCGAAAGGTTGCTCCATGCCCAACAAGAGCCTTGCCACCTCCCACGAAGCCCAAACCATCCTCGTCACCGGAGGCGCCGGGTTCATCGGCAGCCACACCTGCGTCGAGCTGCTTGAACAGGGCTACCACGTCGTCATCGTCGACGACCTGTCCAACTCGAGCCGCGTCGCCGTCGAGCGCATCGCCGAGCTTGCCGGCGCCGATGAGCACACGCTCTCCTTCGTCGAGGCGTCCATCCTCGATCGCGACGCGATGGATGCAGTCTTCGACGCGCACGACATCGACGCGATCATCCACTTCGCCGGCTTCAAGGCAGTGGGCGAGAGCACCAAAAAGCCGCTCGAGTACTACTGGAACAACGTGGCGGGCTCGCTCGTGCTGTTCGACGTCGCGCGCAGCCATGGCGTGAAGAACGTGATCTTCTCGTCGTCGGCCACCGTCTACGGCGAGCCGGAGACCATCCCGATCACCGAGGATTGCCCCATGCACGAGGCCACAAATCCCTACGGCGAGACCAAGGCGATGCTCGAGCGCATCCTGACCGACTTCTACCGCGCCGACGACGAGTGGAACATCGTCTTGCTGCGCTACTTCAACCCGATCGGCGCGCACGTCAGCGGCCGCATCGGCGAGGACCCCAAGGGCATCCCGAACAACCTTTTGCCCTACGTGGCGCAGGTGGCCACCGGCAAGCTGCAGTGCATCCAGGTGTTCGGCGACGACTACCCCACCCCCGACGGCACCGGCGTGCGCGACTACATCCACGTGGTCGACCTGGCGCGCGGGCACGTGGCGGCGCTCGATTACATGGGCGGCAAGGTGGGCACCGGCCGCGCCATCGGGCTGGGCTCGATCGAAGGCAAGGCGATGCCCGACGGCACGCGCCGAGGCGTGGCGATCTTCAACCTGGGGACCGGCACCGGCTCGAGCGTGCTCGACGTGATCCACGCCTTCGAGCGCGCCTGCGGCAAGGAGCTGCCCTACAAGATCTGCCCGCGCCGTCCCGGCGACATCGCCACGAACTACGCCGCCTGCGACAAGGCGCGCGACGAGCTGGGCTGGGTCGCCGAGTACGATCTGGCGCGCATGTGCGAAGACGCCTGGCGTTGGCAGAGCAGCAACCCGAACGGCTACGAGGCGTAGACGCTCCCGGGTCGACCGGCGGCGAGTCGCTGCCGCGCTCTGCACAACGCGCCCGCGCACGACACACAGCATCAGCACACCCGCGCCGCTCCCGCAGCACCCCTTACACACACGAAGCCCGCTGCCGGCCCCATGAGCCGACAGCGGGCTTTCTTCGCTTTGCGCTTGAGGCTTACGCGAACAGCGGGTCGTCTGCCGCCGCCTCGATGATGCGGTCGATCGCGCGGTCGAGCACGCGACGCGGGCAAGCGAGGTTCCAACGCTCGAACCCGGCACCGCCGACGCCGAACAGCGTGCCCTCGTCGAAACGGACGCGCGCACGGCGCAGGAAGAACTTCTCCAGGGCAGCGGCGTCGGTGCTGTAGGCGCGCCAGTCCGTCCACGCCAGGTAGGTTCCCTCAAGCGGCGAGTAGGTCATCTTCGGGAAGGCCGCGACCAGGCGCTCCTTCAGATGGCGATCGTTTTCGCGCACGTAGACGAGCAGCTCTTCGAGCCAGCGCTCGCCCTCGTTGTACGCCGCCATCACCGCGGCACGGGCAAAGTTGCTCGGCCCGTTGATGACCAGGCCGTACATATGCGCATTGAAGTAGTCGCGGATGCCCTTGTTTGGCACCCAAATGTTCGAGTTCATGAGGCCCGCCTGGTTGAACGTCTTCGACGTCGCGTTGCACACGATGGCGTTGTCGTACAGGTCGGCCGTAAGCTGCATGACGCTCGTGAACGGGCGCTCGCCCATGATCAGATCGCCGTGGATCTCGTCGGACAGCAGCAGCACGCCGTTGTCCTTGCAGATCTGGGCCACCCGGGCGACCTCCTCGCGCGTCCACACGCGTCCCACCGGGTTGTGGGGATTGCAGAACAGCATCAGCTTCACGCGGAAGTCGGCCGCCTTCTTCTCGAGGTCGTCGAAGTCGATGCGGTACGCCAGATGCCCGTCCGCGTCGCGCTCCTCGACAAGCACGTTGTTCACGACCGTGCGCCCGTAGCCCTCCACGCAGCGGCGGAACGGGTAGTACACCGGCTCTTGGATGAGCACCCCGTCGCCCGGGTTGGTGAACACCTGGGTAGCGGCGCAGATCATCTGCACGACGCCCTGCGCCGGAACGAGCCACTCGGCACGCGGCGTCCACCCCTGGCGGCGCTCATACCAGCCGCGGCACGCCTCAAAGTACGCCGCATCGGCGTTCTGGTAGCCAAAGATGCCCTGCTCGGACAGGTTGGCCAAGGCCGCGCGCACCTCAGGCGGCGCCGTGAATTCCATGTCGGCCACCGACAGGGGCACCACGTCTTCGAGCGATTCTCCCTCGGGCACGTGCGTCCACTTCGAGGCGCCGGTGCCTCGGCGATCTATCAACGTTTCGAAATCGTACATACCGATCTCCTTCTCTCATCCGCAGGGCAGCCGACGCGGCTAGCGGCGGTGATGGGTCTTCCAGAACAGCGCGCTGCGCTCCAGACATTCGTTTGCCTCATCCAGCATACGGCTGTAGTGGACGAATGCGTGCAAGACGCCCTTGAGTTCCACGTACTCGCACGGCACGCCGTTGTTCTTCAGCACCGCCTCCAAGCAGGCGCCGTCGTCCTTCAGCGGATCGAGCTCGGCCGAGGCGATAAAGCAGGCCGGCATCGCGGTCTTCAGGTCGTTGGCCAACATATTTATATAGGGGAAGTGCGCGGCGGTCTCCACGTCGTCGACCCAGCACTGCGTGTAGTAGTCCAGGTCCTCCTTGCGCATGCCGTCCTCGATCGTTCCATACAGGCGGCGTGAAGCGGAATCCGTCAACCCGTAGAAGCCATAGTACAGAAGAGCCGTGCGCACATAGGAGGCGTCGCCGAGCTCGTCACGCAGCCACAGCGCCGTGGCAAGCGACAGCACCGCCCCGCCGGAATCGCCGGCAAACGACAGGTCGTCGCCGTCGATGCCCCACTCCGCGCCGTGCGCATGCAGGTACTGGGCGACCGCGGCGCACTCTTGGATGTTGGTGGGGTATTTGGACTCAGGCGAGAGATGGTAGTCGACCGCTACGACGGCCGCGCCCGTCAGGTCGGCGAGGATGCGGCACACGCGATCGTGGGTGTCGAGGTTGCCCACGACGAATCCGCCGCCGTGGATGAACTCGATCACCGGCAGTGGGTCAGATGCGGCGGGGTCGACCGGATAGTAGTAGCGCACCGGAAACGGGCCGGCAGGCCCGTCGATGCTGGCGTCGACGGTCTTGGCCATGACCGGGCCGCCCTCGTTCCAGTACGAGCGCTCTTTGATGTAGTTCTCGCGCATCTCGGCAAAGCCGACGTTGGTGTCGAACGCGTCGCCCGCCAGCTCGATCTGCTTGGCGACAACGGCGCGCATCTGGTCGTTCATAAGGTTCGCGACGTTGAGTTTGTTGTCCATGGGATCAGTCCTTTCTCGCGTTGGGATAAGGTGCCCTGCGCTCTTCGCAGAGGGCGAAGGATGCAGCGCCGGGCGTGAAGCAACGTCCGGCGCGCATCCGACAGCCGCAGCACCGGGCGCCATAGAGGGGACGCCCGGTGCCGAGCAACAATGAGAGTCTTACCGCTTGTCTGCCTCAGACGCGCCGGCATCCGCCGCGTCGTCAGCAGTGTCGTCGGTCTGAGCAGCAGCCTTGCCGGTGGCGAGAGGTGCTGCTCCGCCGGTGCCGGCAGCCTCTTCGGCCACCGCGATCTTGGCGGCGTTGCGCTTGCCCACCCGCAGGGTGAGATAGGCGAAGATGAAGACGAGCACGCTCGCGCCGAGCATGATGCCGAAGATGGTGTCGTAGGCGTCCACTCCCTGGGCGTCGATGATCGCGCCAAACCAGGTGTGGATGAACGCGTCGGGCATCAGGCCGATCACCGACACGACGCCAACGCCGGCGCCGAACAGGTGCGGCGGGATGTGGGCGTCAGCCAGCTGGCCGGAAGCGATGCCGTAGAGGCCGTTGGTCACGAACGACAGCAGGCAGACGATGACGGCGACCAGGATGATCATTGCCGGCGTGCGCGGACACACCATCAAGAGGATCAGGCAGATGACCGCGCCGATGACGCCGATCATGATGGCCTTCGACGAGGTCTTGGTGAACTTCGTGAAGATGCCGAACAGCGGCGCCGAGATGATCGACACGCCGAACGAGCGGATCGTGCCGATGAGGCTCACGACGACGACCGGCGCTGACAGGCAGGCGGTCATGAACGGCGTGGTGAACGTGGTGCCGATGTAGATGAAGTAGATGAAGAACATGGTGAGGGCAGCCAGCCACACGCCGGGGTTCTTCAGGGCCTCGCCGGCTTCGCGCAAGCTGAAAGCGTTCTGGGAGTCCTTCTTGATCTCGCCCTTGAACTTCGGGATGAAGATGAACGAGAGCACCGCACACAGCGCGATCAGCACCGCCGAGATGCCCAGGACGACCTGAATGGCCTAGCCAGCGTCGAGGAACATCGCGATGACGCCGGTCTGGACGAAGCTCAAGACCAGGCCGATGGCGCCGTAGATGCCGTACGACAGGCCGATCTTCTGCGAGTACTCTTCCTCGCTCGAGATCAGGCGGACGAGCTTGTAGCGCGTGCCCCACCAGATGAGGATCGAGAACACCGCGTAGCCCACGAACACGCCCATGAGCACGTCGTACGACGGCAGCATCATATAGATCACGGTCAGGGCGGCCACGCCGGTGTACCCGACCCAGCTCAAGTTGCGGACGCGGAATTTGTCGGCGATGATGCCCGACGGGAAGTAGAAGATCACCGCCGCGATGCCGTAGAGGCTCACCAGGAAGCCCAGCTGCTCGTTCGTGCAATTGAGCGCTTGCATCAGCGGGTCGTAGAAGACGATTTTCAGATAGATGGGTCCGTAGATGATCGATGAGCCCATGCTGACCAAGATCAGCAGGAACCATCGCCGTGCGCGGGAAAGATCGGTATAGCTCTTCTCCCCCGCTGTCGTTGCCAGTGCCATAGCAGTCCCCTTTCATGCCGGGCGCCCACCGGGCGCGTCGGGAACCCATCCCCTATGGATTCCCTTCTGATGGCTTGGCCTGTTTGGCCTGCCCCACCTCGCATCCCGGCATCCCTCATGCCGTGGATCAGAAGTTGGTTCGCCGAGGCGGCGAGGCGGCTGGCGTTTTCAAACAGCTGGGAACATTATCCCGGCAAAACCGGACACCTCCTATCGTGAATCACCCATGATTACCGCTTTTCACCAGCCGCTGGTGAGGAATCACCAGCGCGGAAGACGTAGGCTATGAGACAATCTGCCGAGAGCCCACCCGAGGCGGCAAGGACGCGAGAAGACCTCGCCTCACAACGGAATGAGTCGCATGGACACGACATCGACACGGGAAAGCGCACCGCATTCATCTGCTCCTCGTCGCGTCGCGGCGAAATACCTCGGTATCGCGCTGCTTGCGACCTACACGTCTTTGCTGTGGCTCGTGGACGGCTCCTTCTACTTTCGACCCGTCTCGAGCGACAGCATCACCGGCGCTTGGCTCATCAACCTGATCACCATGTCGCTCGTATTAGTGATCCTGTTAGTGATATGCGGAAGGACGCGCCATCTCATCCGCCATCGCGCCCTCGTCTTCGTCATACCGCCCGCAACGAGCGCCGTTTCGTTTGCCTTTTGCTACCTGCCGGTGCTGCCCGGAACGTGGGGGACGGTGCTGTTTTTGGGACTGTCGGTGGCCCTCGGCGCCCTTCTGGTGATCATGTGGGTGCTGTGGGCGGAATGCCACGCCTGCAGCGGGTCGCGCTACTCCCTCGGCGTCGTGTGCACCGCGTTCGGCACCACTTTCATCGTCTCGGTCGGCATCTGCTTGGTGCTTCCTCGCGAAGTGCTGCCCGGGTTCGTGTCGCTGCTGCCAGGCGCCTCAGGTGCACTTTTGATGTCCACCGTTCGCCACAGCGGCACGCGCTTTCCCCCGCTGATGCCGAAAAGCGTGGCGTCGGAGGCGCGCCCCACCATGGTGGTCGTCTGCGCGGTGTCGCTTGTCACGACCACGGCTTGCAGCTTCTTGGGCGGGATCATCCCCCAGGACACAGTGCCGTTTACCCAGGGGCTGGCAATCGGAACGGCCTTCGGAGGGGCTGTGCTGTTTGGCCTGTTCGGCATCAACGCCGCCTCGGGCAGGCGTCTGACGATCTTCCAGCTTTGCCCGTGGGTGATCATAGCGGCCCTGGTCGCGTTCGCCCTGTTCCTCAACGGAGCGGCGACGCACTTGGCCTCGTTTGCCCTCGCGATCGGCTGCCTATCGATCTTCCAAGTACTGCTCATCGTCTATTTCGGCACTCTGGCGTCGAAAGGATACGTACCCTCGACGCTGACGTTCGGCGTGTCGATCGTCTGCATCGACTGCGGCACGGTGATCGGCGACGTGCTGTCCCTCTACTACGAGAGCTTGACGTTGCCGATGCACGACGCGCTCACCCAGACGACCTGCCTCGTGTTCATCTGCCTGCTGGCGTGCTTGCTCATCCCGCTGACCCGCCAAGAGTTTCTGCTGAACAAGCTGATGAGCGATCCCGTGCCCCAATCGCGCATCGATTTGATCTGCGAGGAGATGACGCGCGAGTTCGGCTTGTCGCCGCGTGAGGGAGAGCTGCTGAAGTTGCTGGCAAGGGGTGCGACGACGGGACGCATCGCCGCCAAGCTGACGATCTCGCCCAACACCGTGAACACCCACATCCGCCACATCTACGAGAAGACGGATATCCACAGCCGCGGGGAGCTGCTTGAGTACGTGACGATGCGTCGCGAAGAGGAGGAGTGACGGCGCACGGCGCGCTGTGGCGCCGACCGCGCGCCGGCGAGGGTGCACTCCTCGAGCTGAGAGCTAGACGAAGCGGAGGATGTCGGACACCTGGTCGATCAGCTCATCGGGCTTGCCGGTCCCAAGCTTTTGAAGCGACTGATAGCCCCAGGTCACGCCCACGGCGTACATGCCGGCGTTATGGGCGGCGAGCATGTCTCCCGCAGAGTCGCCGAAGTAGACGCACTCGGAAGGGTCGAGCGCCATCTCGCGTGCACAGGCCAACAGGCCCGAAGGGCTGGGCTTGCGCTCGATCGTGGCGGACTCGCCATGCGAGGCATCGAAAAGCCCCGGGAAGAACTTCGCCTCGACCATCTTGACGCCGTCCTCGAACTTGTTCGACACGATGCCGAGCTTCTTTCCTTGCGCGCGCAGGGTGCGCAGCACGTCGCCCATCCCCTCGAACTCGCGCGTCAGCTCGGCGCCGTCTTGGGCGTAGAGCTCGCAGAATGAGCGGTACACGCGCTCGATGTGGTCGTCGTCGGTGCCTTCGGGGACGGCGAGAGTGGCCAGGCGCAGCACGCCGTTGCCGATGAACGTACGGATCTCCTCCTCGGTGCGGGACGGATAGCCCTGGGCGGCAAGCGCCTGGTTGCAGACGGAGGCCAGGTCGGGCAGCGTGTTGAGCAGCGTGCCATCCATGTCGAACAGAAAGCCCTTGAAGTGAGAGCGCGTCATCGTATGTCCCTTCCGCCCGCTATCGGGCTCTGCCGCCGAGAACAGCTCGGCAAAAAAGAAAGGCTTGCAGGGTCGCAAGCCTTGGCGTTACAAGAATGGATCATTCTCGTTGTATGTCAAATGGAGCGTCCGTAAGGGACTCCCGCGCTCGCCCCGCCGGGCTCGCGCTCATCCCCTCGGCCTGGCCGGCCTCGGGCGCTTCGCTGAAAACAGCCCACTGGGCTGTTTTCTCGACGCGAAGCCACCTCATCGGTTCGATTCCCTCAAGCTCGTTGGGGCTCAAGAGACGATGAGATCGCTCCTTATTTGTTTATCAAATTGGAGCGGGCGACGGGAATCGAACCCGCGTCACGAGCTTGGGAAGCTCGGGTAATAACCATTATACGACGCCCGCAGTAGCCACTTATTGTACTCCTACCCTCTTTCATTCCCCAATCATTTCGATGAAATTCCCGAAACTCAACCGAGAGCGACACAAAGTTCCCCGGAGCGCCAGACGCGCCCCCCAGAAGCTCGCCCGCTGTCTTCGTCTCGTTTTTCTTTCCCAATAGTGCCTTGACCAAGCACGATTGATACCATCGGTTGAAACGTTCAACCGGTTGGAGAGGCCATGGGATATACGGATATCGATCACCCCCTGACGGCGAGGCGGCTGTCCAGGCTGAGCGACGAGTTCTCGGGGTGTCGCGCCGTCTTCACCGCACTCGGCGATGAGAGCCGCCAGCTCATCTTCGTTGAGCTGCTGAGACACTATGGCGGCATGCGCGTAGGTGAGCTCGTCGAGCTGGTCAACTTGTCGCGGCCCACCGTCTCGCACCACCTGAGGGTGCTGAGGGAAGCCAGACTCGTGGACAGGTACAAAGACGGGACCGTCAATTACTACCACGTAAGTTCGAATCTCGAGCTCTGGCAAACGCTCGTCAAGCTTTCCGTAGAGACCGAGAAACTGGCTTCGGAGTGGAACGCTGCATTGGAGGGCGGGATGCGAAGACCATTCCGGGGCAGGAAGGGCGAGTAGCCATGACCAGGATTCATATCATGCATACCGGGAAGGTTCGCGTGTCCCCGTATCTGCCTTTCGGCGGCGACAGGTGCAACGTGATAAAGGCATCGGGGGTCTTTCTGCCCGAAGAAAAGCGCCTCTGGCTACCTGTTTCGGTCTATCTTATCGAGCATCCGAAGGGACTCGTCCTCCTGGATACCGGGTGGAGCCGCAAGATGAGCCCGCGAGGATGCTACGATGCGAACGCCCAGAAGCGTCAGCTGGGCAGGATGCTCTATCGGGTGAACCAAGGCGTCGTGCCCGTAGGACAAACTGCCGTCGAGCAGCTTTCCGCGAGGGGCATCAAACCGCGGGACATCGATATCGTGCTCATTAGCCACTTGGACTGCGACCATGCGAACGCGCTTTCTGATTTTACCGACGCAGGACGCATCCTGGTATCCAATGACGAGCTGGAAGGTGACAGCGCCTTGAACCCCGTTTTGCGCACGAGGTTCAAGAGGCGCTGGTGGAGTGATGTTCCGATCGAACCCTTCGAATATGAGCGCAGCGGACAAGGGCCCTTCGGCCGCTCCTTCGACCTTTTCGGGGACGGGTCGATCGAGTTGACAGCGCTACCAGGCCACAGCCCCGGCCTTTTCGCCACGCTCGTATGCGGAGAAAAGGGGCGGTTCGTGAACCTTGTATCCGATGGTGCGTATGGTCGTCGCTCCTGGGAGGAAATGGTGCTTCCCGGCATTGCCCTCGACAGGAAAAAGCAAAGAGCCTCTCTCGAATGGATAGCTCGCATGGACCGGGATCCTCTCTGCATCGGAACCTACGCAAACCACGATGTCGAGATCGAGCCGCAGACACTCGAGCTGTAATGGCGCCGGGCTGGAGGGGCGCCTTCGTCACGCGCTTCGTAGGCACCTTCCTTCTCGTCGGCTTTGGAGGGTGAGGCAGGCGCTACCTTTCGGCACTCGCATACGTTGACCATCCTCCCATCCGCGGGCGCTACCAGCAGCCACGAGCCAGAGAAAAAATTTCGGCAGTTTTTGGCAACAACCCACGGATGTACGCACCCGAGCACGCGGATGCGGCATGAACCAGCACCTTTTCGTATGTGTTACGCCACGATTCATATCGATATGGGGAGTTTTAGGGGTAGCAGCGGCGGCCTTCGAGCTGCCTAGCTGCGTACCCCCGTCAACTCTTGCCAAAAATGCGGTCTTTTATTTCTCTGGGGTGCGCGGGCGCGACCTCTCACCCGAAGAGTTCATGGGGCTCGTGGCGAAGCTGTTCCCCGCCAAGATGCCGACTGCCGCGACCTCAGCATAAGCCTAAGGAAGACCCCCCTTGTGCACTTGCGTGCCGAGGGGGCTTCCGCCTCGCTGCCGGCGAGTAGTTGTCACGGGAAGGGGCTCCTTTCAAAATTCAACAGGTACCGTAAGAAAATGCTTGCATATCTAAACGGTACCGGTTACAGTTACCGACAGGTACCGGTTATAACTATCCTCCAAACGAAAGGAACCTCTTATGCTTGAAGATATGGCACAAGACATGGACCTCTACGAGAAGTTCGGGTTCGTCCAATTCCTTATGGGTGCCCAGAGGCATGCGCGCTTCAGGGGAGGCTTCCCTGCCCGCGACACCTCGCGAGGCCAGGGGCGCATCCTCGCCCTGCTCAAGGTTAAAGACGGCCTTTCCGCCAAAGACATGGCCAACGTGCTGGGCATCCGCACTTCATCGCTCAACGAGTCGATCGCCAAGCTCGAGCGCGCCGGCCTCGTGCACCGCGAGAAATCGCCCGAAGACGGGCGCGTCATGCTCGTCTACCTGACCGAGGAGGGCAAGGCCCAGAAGTTCTCCGAGCCCGAGGAGCCCACCGCCTTTGACGCGCTCACCCCTGAGGAGCAAGCCACCATGGAAGGCTATCTCGATCGCGTCATCGAGGGACTCATCGCCTCCTTAAGCGACGAGGAGCGCGCATGGATCGAGCGCGCGGGGCGTTCCCGCGAAGACGCCGCCGCCCGCATCTTCAGCGGCAGCCATGCAGAGAGGTGGTCGAGATTCGGCGGGTTCGGCGGACGCAGCGGCTTTCCCGGCGGCGGATTCGGCGGTCACGGCGGATTCCCAGGCCGAGGGCCCGAAGGGCGTGCGGGCTATTCGTACAGCGTGGTCGATCTCCGCGACCAGCCGCGCCCGGGAAGTGACCAACGATGAGCCGCTCCGAGTCCTGGTTCGAGGCGATGCGCGGCGAGCTGCTCTCCAACGGCCTGCCGCACCTGTTCGGCCTGACCCGCGCCGACCTCGAACAGAAACTCGACCGCGCCGCGCGAAACGATTCCCCCGTGCCCGACGAGGAGACCTTTGAGGCTTACGCCGAACGAATGGTAAGGACGATCCTTGCCCCTAACCCCATCTGCGCCTAACATCGCACCCAAACGCACGGCGCCCTCGGTAGCTCATACCGAGGGCGCCGTTTCATGCGACACGAGCTAGTCGATCACACCCTGCAGAAAGCCAGGGATCGCCACCGCATCGGCCGCACCCGACAGGGCACAACCCACCACCAGCACGGCAGCTCGGCGTCGTCGTCATCATCGGGATCTTCGCGATCGGCGCCGTCATCACCCAAAGAGCGCGCCGCGAGCTGCGCGCGCTCGAGAAGGGGTAGCCTCCGACGTCACGGCCGCGGGATCGCCGCGCGTGTCCTATTCGACGTGGGGCAGCATATCTGCCGCGTAAAGAGGCAGATTGAGAACCCAACCCTGATTCCTCACGCCCGCCAAAGACAGCCGAATCGATCGCTTAATACCATATTTGTCCGTAAACGATCGCAAACTTCGCGCACGCACATTCGCCTCTGCCTTAACCTCTACGGGAACAACGCGGCCGGCATGATCGTAAATGAAGTCGACCTCGCCGGTGGAGTTGTCCGCGGACCAGTAGTACGGAACCACCTCGTTGGTCGCGACCAGCTGTTGACACACATATTGCTCCGTCAAAGCGCCTTTGAATTCCTGGAATAGCGCCGCCCCATCAACGACCGTCCGCGCATCGAGCCTGCTTGCCGCACCGAGCAGTCCCACATCGAACAAATAAAGCTTAAACGCCGAGAGATCCCTATAAGCAGACAAGGGCAAACCGGGCTTCGCTATCCTGCTGACGCGCATAAGCAGACCGGCATCCACGAGCCACCCAATCGCCTCCTCGTACCCCCGCGCACGCGCGCCGTGTCGGACCGCCGAGTACACGAATTTTTTGTTTTCTCGTGCCAACTGAGACGGCACTGAACGCCATACCTCTCGGATGCGCTCGGCCAGAACTGGTGTCGCGTGCTTAGAAAAATCAAATTCATAATCGTGAAGCAAACGATTTTGCGCCGCTCGAGCAGAAGAGTAATCCCCGTCTTCGCAATAAGCGGCAACCGCTTCCGGCATACCGCCCACGAAATAGTACTGCTTGAGGAGGTCGGTGAACCGCTCCGCAAAGACATCCACAATATCGAAGTCAGCAGCCCCAAGCGCATCGCTCAGCGCTTCATTGCCAGTTGCCAAGAGAAACTCGCGAAAGGTAAGCGGGTGAAGATCAAGGTGATCCACCTTGCCCACGGGAAACGACACTCCCTGATGCAAGGCCACGCCCAAAAGAGAACCAGCAGCAATAAGAGGAACCTCCGGACGTTGCTCCTGGAACAATTTCAATGCCGTAAGGGCCCGTGGGCATTCCTGAACCTCGTCAAAGATGATAAGCGTATCCTCACCGCCGACCGGCACCCCCGTTTCAGCGGAGATCAACGGGAGCAGGCGCTCAGGGGCGAGGCTTCCCTCAAAGGCGCGCTGCATAGGCTCGTTATCGAGAAAAACCACGTGTGCCGTCTGGCTGAATTGGGTGCGGCCGAACTCAAGAGCGAGCCAGGTTTTACCGACCTGCCTCGCCCCTTGCACGATCAGCGGCTTACGTCGAGCATTGTCCTTCCATGCAATTAAGTCATTCATAGCGAAACGATACATGGCGGCCTCCCTTCGTCTTACTTACTTTATCACCTGATTTGTGGCATGTTTGCCAAAAATAAGGCCTGATTTGTGGCAGTTGTGCCAGAAATCAGGTGATAAGTACTCTCGAGCCGCGAAAAGCGCAGAGATCGATCGGCCTTCGCGCAGCGACGCCAGAAGGGCTCAGGCAAGGAACGCCTGCCTCGCCCGAGCATCTAACGGATCGGCAGCTCGCAGGTAAACGACGTGTGCCCCGACGGCACTCCGCATGCTCCCGCCACCCCGCGCGGCCACCGAGCCCACCTATGAGGAGAAATTTTGATTGTGCACAATCTTATTCCCCTACCCTCATTTAGATTGTGTACAATCTATCTATCGAGACGGGCGCGGTACCGCTCATGCGAAGCTGGCACATAGCGCGCAAGCGGAACGGCACCGCACCACCAGCGCACAGAAGGAGAAGAGCGTCATGAACAGCATCTACGATTTCACCGTAACCGCCATTGACGGCACCGAAAAGAAGCTCAGCGACTACCGGGGCGAGGTGCTCCTGGTGGTCAACACCGCCACCCGCTGCGGGTTCACACCCCAGCTCACCGGACTCGAAGACCTGCAGCACACCTATCATGAGCGGGGATTCGAGGTGCTCGGCTTCCCCTGCAACCAGTTTGCCAACCAGGCGCCCGAGTCGAGCGCTGAGATCGAGGAAACCTGCCGCCTGTCCTACGGCGTCGACTTCCCGACCTTCGCCAAGATCGACGTGAACGGCGCCGATGCCGATCCGCTCTACGCCTGGCTCAAAAAGCAGAAGGGCGGCGTCGTCGGCAGCGACATCCGCTGGAACTTCACGAAGTTCCTCCTTGGGCGCGATGGTCAGGTCGTCGCGCGCTTTGCCCCGACCACGAAACCGGAAAAGATCGCGCAGGACATCGAGGGGCTCCTGTGGCGCGGCGCGCAAAACCGCCGCGGGGCGGTTCGCTATACTTTTGCCGTACCCGAAACCGACGCAACGCACGAAGGAGGATCCATGACCAGCACCGAACGCCCCAGGCACGCATGCAGCCAGCCGCCGCGCGATCCTCACGATGCGCTGCTCCTGGACAACCAGCTGTGCTTTCCGCTCTATGCGGCAGCGAAAGAAGTCGTGCGACGCTACAAGCCCCTGCTCGACGAGCTCGACCTTACCTACACGCAGTACCTCACGATGATGGTGATGTGGGAAGAGCGCGAAACCAACGTGCGGGCGCTCGGCGAGCGGCTCTACCTCGATTCGGGAACGCTCACACCGCTGCTGCGAAAGCTCGAGGCCAAAGGCTATCTGACCCGCCATCGCGACGCGGCAGATGGGCGCGAGTTGCGCGTGTCGCTCACCGACGCAGGGCTCGCCTTGCGCGAGCGGGCGCTCGGCGTGCCGGCAGCGCTCAGCGCCTGCATCGACATCCCGCTTGAAGACGCCTTGGAGCTGCGCCGCATCCTCAAAGAGCTGCTTGGCGCGCTCGGCGAAGCACGGCCGTCACTCGCATAGCAAGGGCGAGCAGACACCCGCCCCTCTCGCTGAAAACGATACCGTCTATTCCTCATGCTGACGCCGACGAGCAACGGCAATGCCGGCAAGCGCGGTGATGGCGCCCAGGGCTGCCACTGCAGCAGGAAGAGCCGTCCCATCGGCCGTCTTGGGCGTGTGGGTCTTGCCCGATTGATCGTCGGTAGAGGCGGGCGCCGATTCAGGAACCGGCTGCACCGTCGTATCATCGTCGGGATTCGGTGCCGGATTCGGTTTGGCGGGAGGATTCTGCGGATTCGTCGGATCGGTCGGGGTCGTCGGATCGGTGACGCCACCGCCCGGCTGGGAATCAGATGCCTGGAACTTCAACGAAGGCCAGTTTCCCGTCGCGATCCAATGCGCGGCATAGCGAGCAGCCGCGCTGTCTTTAGGCGCAATGATGGTGCCGTACAGAATAGGAGAGTCCCACTTGCCGCCATTGGGAACAAGTCCCACGGTCGCCGAAGCGGGCAGATACACCTTTTCCACATTGACGCAGCCGTTCAAGAACTGATTGGGGATCTCGGTTACGCCGTCCTCAACCGTGACAGTCTTCAGCCCGGTGCAGTTATAGAACTGCGCGTTGCCGCCCCAGGTAGAGCCCGCGGGAATGGTGACCGAGGTCAAATTCGTGCAGTCGCTGAAGACATCGGACCCCCACTCGACGTTGGCAGGCAGCTCGATCTGAGAGAAGCCGTTCTCGCGAAACGCGCCGGCGCCCACCGTTGTAAGGCCCTCGTTGAGATGAACCTCGACAAGGGAAGGATTGCCCGCGAACGCCGCCCCTTTGATCTCCCGCACCGTCGATGAAGTCGTCACCTTGGCGAGCTGAGAGTAGGTGGCCTTATCACTTGATGCGAATGCCGCAAACGGAATCCGCGTGACGCCCTCTGCTGCCTTAACTTCCTTGACCTGGTCGGCGTATTTCGCCCATTCATAAGACTCGTTGTCTGCCTGATCGGGAATATCGGCCGTCACCGTCAGCACGCCGTCGGCGGACAAGGCCCAGCCCTGCCCCTCATGCGCGGCCGAAGAATCCAGCGCTGCAACAGCGGCTGGCTCGGTGGCAGACCCCGCAGCATCGTCGCTCGGATCAGCGAAAAGCGTCGTGGGCGCGATGAACAGCGCGCACACCATGGCGAATGCCGCCGCAAGCGGCGCAAACCTGCGTATATCCATGTAACCATGTCCCCTATACGTTGCTAAAGGCTGTTCCTTGTTTTTATACCACGAATGAAGGGAACCCGAAGGAAACCTCTCCGTCCTGTGAAAAGCGACCGACGTGGATCGGCGCGCTCGGCGAGGCTCACGCACTCGTCAAGAGCGCCACCGGTTCATAACGGCGGTGAGCTCAACTGGGCGCGGTAGGGCAAGACCGCAGGCGACCGATCCGCGCTCATCCAGAGCAGCCCATCCCTCGCGCGCAAGCAGGGAAAAGAGCTCGTCGACCACAGCCGTCACTTCCTGCGTTCCGTCGAGCAGCCCTCGTTGCTGCGCGGTGCGCATCAGGCGAGCCAAAGCTGCCGTCTGCTCGCTGTCGACCAGCTGCTCGACCAAGCGCACGTCGCAGGATCCCGTACCAACCTGCAGGCTGTCGAGGCCCTGCACCCGCACCTTGACGCGCGCCTCGTGCGCGCCCCGGCCGCCGCGACCGCGCGGCGCGCGATGGTCGCGCGAGGAAGCCGGCGCAAGCGCGCACCACTCAGGGATACGAGCGCTATCAGGCACGGCGAAGCCCGGTGCCCGCGGCGTGTCGGACACCTCCACGTGACGGCAGACCGCACGCGCATGCTCGGTGATGTCGCGCGCCTCGTAGCAGTCCATCTGCAGCACCGTATCGGCAACCGAGAAGAACGAGCCTGAGCTGCCCGCAACGATCATCGAGCTCACGTGGGCCTGCTCCCACAGATCGCGCACGCGCTCCACGAACGGCGTGATCGGCTCATGATCGCGCGAGACCACCGCCTCCATCAGCCGGTCGCGCACCATGAAGTTCGTCGCCGACGTATCCTCATCGATCAAGAACACGCGACAACCCGAGCAGAGCGCCTCTGAGGCAGCGGCAGCCTGCGACGTCGACCCGCTGGCATCGGATGTGGTGAAGCGCTGCGTGCTGCGCCCATCGGGCAAATCACCGATGAACAGCGAGATATCCACCTCATGAACGGCGCGGCCGTCCTCGGCGCGCAGCTTGACCGCCGACGCGTCGGTGACCACCAGCTCGCGCCCGTCGCCGGCGACGTGGTTGTACACGCCCTCCTGCACCGCCCGCAAAAGCGTCGATTTGCCGTGGTAGCCGCCGCCCACCACCAAGGTGACGCCGCGCCGCACGCCCATGCCGGTGGTGCGTCCCCGATGGGGCAGGTCAAGCGCGATGCGCAGGGATTCGGGAGAAGAAAACGGCTTCGCGTTCCGCAGAGGGCGCGACGACACGCCACTCTCGCGCGGCAGGATCGCGCCGTCGACGACAAACGCGATCAGCCCATGATCGTCGAGCGCCTCGCGCACCGCGTGCTGGTCATCGGCAAGATCGGCGGCTGCGCGCGCTTGGGCGAGCGCTTCAGCATCAAGAATGAGCGCCTCGTCCACGCAGGCCGGCACCAGATCGAGCAGCATGCGTTCGAGGGCGCAAGCGTCAACCCTGCGGCCATGGGCGGGAAAACCCGCCTCAAAGCGCATCGCCACGCCGTCCGAAGCCACATCGCACGCCGAGCGGCGCACCACCTCCGGCCCAGGACGGCTCGTGCCCAGAAACCCGCTCTTTCCCGATCCGCCCACGCGATGGCTCTTCGCCGCAAGGGCTCGGGCAAAGCGACGCACCAGGAAATCCTCAAGCGCCACCCGACGCCAGGCTTCATCGAACAGATCGGGAGCGATCCCCGCCTCGTCGAGAGGAACCTGCACGCTCACCTTCGACGGCGCGGCAAAGGGATCTCCCTGCACGTGGTCGATCGAAAGGGAGCACGACCCCACACGATAGACGCCGCACAGCTGCTTGTATGCCGGATAGCCGCGTCCCTCAATCGCCGCCAGCTGCCGCTGCAAGTCTTGTGCCGTCTTCATGGGGTTGCCCCTTTCATCGCGAGGCCCGCAACCCCGTCAGTTCTTTTCCATCACCGCTACGGTAAACCATGTGCGCTCATAGGGGCGATAGAACGTGTGGGATTCCCGCAGCTGCACGTCGTCGCGCGCGTCGAGGTCGGTGACGTCGCGCGGCAGGCCCTCCTTTTCGGTCTGGCCCACGACGACGAACTGCCCCGTGTAGTGGCCAAGGGCGTCGTTCCACGATTTCACGCTGGTGAGCGTCGGCGCGTACGCCAAATATGAGTGAGCCCAGTTGCCCGGCTGCCACGCCAAAAACGTCTGTGCCAGAGACGGGTAGGTCACGGATGAGACGCCCTCGAACCCGATGTCGGCGGACAACACGAGCGGCTGCCCCATTTGGATCGGATTCAGCGCCGCACCTTCCGAATCGGCAGCGAGCAAGGCATCAAGGCCCGCCTCATACGAGAACGCCTGCTCTTCGGAGATCTGCGCGACGGCCTGGGTGAGGCACGAGAGCGGCTCCTGGTTTTTCTCGCTGTACGCGTCGGTGGTGAACAGCATCTGGCTGATCACGGCCACGCCGAAAAAGGCCAAGAGCAAGCCGGCACGCGTCACGCGGCTGCGTAGGCACGAGAGGGCCAGGGCGACCGCGAAGAGGAGCGCCCCGATCGCCACCGATAGGTAGCGGTAGTACACGATCAGCGAGTCCATCGCGATCGAAGCGGCGAGCGCCACCGCGAACACGCCCACGTAGAGCGCAGCGGCAAGCAGAGCGGGAAGGACCGTCGGGCGCAGGAGCCACGACCGCAGGCGGGCTCCTCTGCCAAGAGACACTGGCGCGGCGACGGCCGCGTGCGATTGGTCGGTTGCGGGGCAACCTGCCTCGACGCTCGACCCATCCGTCACAGCGCTCGCGGCACCGTTCCGCTCGTCAACGGGTTGAACCGAGGACGCAGCGCGCTTACGACGACGGATCGCCTGAACGCATCCCCACACGCACGCCGCGATCGCCACGAGCGCGCACACCCACAGCGCGACGACGAAGCCTGAGCCGTACGTGCCAGCAAAGACGATGTGACTCGTCATGATCGGGTAGAACGCCCACTCCACCAACGTGCGCGGGAACGTCACGTTGGCCCAGTACGATCCCGACACCACGCCCACCTGGCTCGCAACGACCGACAGCCAGGGAAGATAGGCCACGACTTGGACGAGCGCGCCGAGGGCGAAAGGCACCAGCACGACGGGCGAGGCATGTCGGCGCACGCAGCGCCAGACCAGATACGCCAAGAGAAACGCGTTGATCAGAAACGCGGACAGCACCCCGTAGTAATGGAGATACGCCGAGACCAAGCTCGCTGCGAAGAAGATCACCCACCATGAGATCGGCACGCCGCACCACGTATGGCCAGAGCGCTCGCGTGCCCGATCGGCGATGCGCCTCCACCAGCCCTGAGCCGGCGCGCCGCCCTGACCAGCCGCCGGCGCATCCTCGTCGGCCTGGCGCAGCACGCACGCGATGCGCCAGGCGAACAGCGCGCAGAGCATCACGGTAAACGAGGCCCACGAGTACATGCGGATCTCGACCGCCATGAACGACACATAGGGAGTGAACAGCGCGAACACGCTGAACAGCACGCCGACCTTCCAGCCGAAATCGCGCCGTACCACGAGCAGGCCCAAGGCCGCCAGCATGAAGGTGCCTGAAACGGCGAAGAGGCGGAAGGCCAGGATATTGGCGCCAAACACCAGATACACCAGGTGGAGACCCCAATAGAACAGCACCGGGTGCACGTCACCCGATCCGATGTCCCAGATCTCGGCAAAGGAATGCTGCGCGATGCCGACCGAGTAGCTCTCGTCGAACCACACGTTGCCGTGGAACGCGCCGGTCAGGATGAAGGCGAGGCCTGCGGCAAGCACGAGGGCATGAAACGCGCGCGACGAGACGAAGGTGCCCGCCCGCGACGGACGCGCCGAGGACGCCTCGCTCATGAAAGTGTCCTTTTGGGGTCGTCCTCCTCGATCACATGGAGGGCAGGACGATGCGAAAGATCAGCGGGAGCCTTCGAGGCGCCATAGGTTCCGTTCGGGCGCTCGGAGCGCATCGAGGGCGCTTGCGCCGCCAACGGAGAGGCAACATGCGGCAGATGAGGCATGCCGCCGCGGCATCCCGGCACGAGCTTGATGGGGGCGCGTACCGACCCTTCAGCGGGAAACGCCAGCTCACGACGGGCAACGTACACCGGGCGCTGCTTGCCCTCGATGTAGCCGCGCGCCGAGTACTCGCCAACGACCCCGAGCGCCACCAGCTGGATGCCGCCGAGGCACACGACCGCGCCGAGCACGACGAGCAAGAGCGACAGCGCGAAGTGAAGCACGAAGCTGGCGTAGGCGACGCCGGCCAAAAACGCGATCGACGCCAAGATCAGCACGACGCCCACGATCGTCACCATCTGCAGCGGGCAGGTGGAAAAGGCCAGCACGCCGTTCCAGGCGTACGAGAGCAGCTTGCGAAACGTCCAGCGGCTTTCGCCCTCATGGCGTTCCTGGACGTCGTATTCGATGACCTCGGTCTTGAATCCTGCCCACGAGAACAGGCCCTTTGAGAAGCGGTATTGCTCGTGCAGGGAGAGAAGCGTGTCAGCCACGTTGCGGCGAAACACGCGGAAATCGCTGACGTTGGAGAGCAGCTTGGTGTCGGACAAGCCGTTAAACACGCGGTAGAACAGCTCTTTGCAGGCACGCAACGGGGCGGATTCGCGGCGCTGTGCCGGCGCGGCGGCCACGCTGTCGACCTCGGGCTTGTGCTGCAGGATGCGATACATCTTGAGGGCGACCGACGGCTCTTGCTGCAGATCGGCGTCGATGAAGCCGACGCAGGTGCCCTTCGCATGCTCGAGGCCTGCATAGAGCGCCGATTCTTTGCCGAAGTTGCGAGACAGCTCGATGAGGTCGAACGAGGCGCGCCCGCTCGGGGCGGGGCGATCGGCGACGTCGAGGGGCGTGCGACGCGGCACGGCGTCGGCGCTTTCCTCGGCGGAAACGACGTCGGCATCGGGCGTGTCGGCGTAGGCGATCTTCTGCAGCGCGGCCAGATCGCCGCGACGGTAGAGCGTGATCGCATCACGCACGGCGTCGATGGTATCGTCCGAGCTGCCGTCGTCGACGAAGATCAGCTCGTAATCCATTTCCTCAGCGTCGAAGCACGTGGTGGCTTCCAACAGAAAGGCGGCAACGTTGCGACCCTCGTTGAAGCAAGGAATCACCAGCGAAAGATCCATGTTCTTCGAAGCGACGCAGCTGCGTGCTTCTGTCCTCCCCGTTATTCACGATCCGGCATCTTACAGCGGCCAAGACGGCGGCGCGACGCCTGCGCGCAGCGTGCGCGCGGCGTATCCCGACGCCCCGTCTCAACTCCAGCCCATAGAGTACTCTCCAGTACGCATATGGCTATATATGCCCCCATTTTTTCGCGAAGTGATGCTAAAACGTCATAAAGCTGCCACCTAACGTTCAACGCAGTGTCATGCCGCTCTGCCACGATAGGCGTACCGCCACCCCTGCCGGGCGTCTGTGCCGGCAGCGCGCGGCCCTGTACAAAAACAACGAGAGGAATGCCATGCCCGCTTCTGCCCCTACCGTCTTCTACCACGCCGACGACTACGGGATCACCGCCGCCCAGGCGCGTGCCATCCTTGATCTGAGCGCCGCGTGCGGAGGTGCGGGGGCGCTGAACAGCGTGAGCATCTTTGCGAACTCGCCTGCCTTCGACGAGGCGGCTGCGCTCGCGCGTCCCTTCGTCGAGCAGGGAAAGCTGAAACTGGGGTTGCACCTCAACCTGGTGGAAGGCTGGCCGGTCAGTCGACCCGACGATGCGGCCTCGCTCTTAAACGACCGCGCGACCTTCGGACTCGATTTCCTCGGCCTCTTACGTAAGTCGCATGGCCCGCACCATGCCGAGCTGCGCGTGGCGCTCGTGAACGAATGCCGCGCCCAGATCGCGCGCTTCCTTGAGGCGTTCCCCGAGATGCATGACCACCTGCGGCTCGACAGCCACCAGCACACCCATGCGATTCCTCTCGTGTTCGAGGCGCTCTCGATCGCGCTGGTCGAGGAAGGCTGCACGGTCGAGCATCTGCGCGCGCCGATCGAGCCGCTGAGCCCCCATCGCGCGGCGGTTGCGCTGCGCAGGCAGGACCCGCACCTCACCTGCCCGAAATCGGGGAATCAGGCACATGGCACGGCCCCAGAAGAACGGCCCCGCATCACCGCGGCGAACCGCGCCAAGGTCGCGCTCCTCGATTATCTGTGGAAGCGCTGCGACCATCGGCTGATCAAGGTCGCAGAGCCTGCGCCCGTCTTTTGTGGGGTGGCGCTGTCGGCCCACATGGGGCAGATGGATCCCGCGCTCGTACGCGCCTTCAGCGACGAGGCCGCCGCGCGCGGCCGTGACCTGGAGATCCTGTTCCACCCCATCACCGTGCCGGCGGGCGAGTGCCTCGACCCCGACAGCCACGCCTTCACCGCCGCCTGCGCATCGCCCGAGCGCGATGAGGAAGCACGCGCGCTCGTCGCGTTGGGCGCCGAGGAGCAATCTGCACGATAGCGGAGGGTTCGCGGTCAAACCGCGACTGAGGGGCGCCGCCGCGATCAGCGCCGCCGCGCCGCGCGCCTCACCGGCTCATCAGAAACGGCGATCCCTTGCGATGGGGCGAGCGCCCGAGCGGGATGGAGCGCTCGCCGTTGGCCTTCTTGGTGCTGGCATCGACGAAGGCCTGCATGATCTCGCGCTCGTCCGCGTCGGCCTCCCACGAGAATTCCGGATGCCACTGAACGCCCCAGGTAAAGCGCTTCATCGGATGGTAGAACGCCTCGATCAGGGAGTCGGGCGCGTACGCCATCGGCGACAGTTGAAACGACAGCTCGCGAATGCCCTGGTGATGGTAGCTGTTCACCTGAAGGCTCGTCTTCTTGAGCAGAAAGTACAGCGGCGTGCCCGGCACCAGCGACACCTCGTGCCAGGGGCGATCGTAGGGCGGCGTCATATGGTGCGACACCGCGACCGCCATCTGGGTCGGCAGGTCCTGGTAGAGTGTGCCGCCGAGCGCCACGTTGATGAACTGCATACCGCGACAGATGCCGAGCACCGGCAGGTCCACCACGAGCGCGCGCTGCAGCAGGGCGAACTCGAGCGCATCGCGCCCGGCATGCACCGGGCCGCAAGCTGAAAGACGCTCTTCCTGATAGAGCGCCGGGTCCACGTCGTGGCCGCCGGCGAACAGGATGCCGTCGCAGAGGTCCACCAGGCGCGCGGCATCCTCCTCGCCCGGCGTGAGCGGCAGGATCAGGGGCAGGCCGCCGCAGGCCACGACGGCATCGAGGTACCCCGGCAGCATCCACACACTGTCGCGCTCGTCATCGTACAGCGGCGTCACGCCGATCACCGGCTTGCTGCGTTCCATCTGCCCCTCTCCTTTCTCATCCGCTCGTTACAAGGCGCAAGCGGCCCGAAGGCCGCCCGCACGCTTAGAACTTTGCCTTGAAGCGGTTGTAATGCAGGCCACTGATGTCGATCGTCGTGGATGCGCCGGTATCGATCAGCTCCGACAGCGCGTACCCGATCGCCGGCGAGATGCCAAAGCCGTGGGCGTTGAAGCCGTAGGCCGTCACCAGGCCCGGCACCTCCTCGCAGTCGCCGAGCACCGGCACGCCGTCGGGCGTGAGGTCGACCCAGCCGGCCCAGGTGCGCACGATGTTCATCTCCGCGAGCTTGGGGAAGTACTTCATGATGCCGCGGCACACGCACGGCGCGTTCGTCGACGTGGCGAAGGTGCGCACGTCATAGATATCGAAGCCCTCCAAGTCGTCGTCGCCGCCGAACACGAACGAGCCGTGGTTGGTCTGGCCGCCGTAGAAGTCGGCCTCAGCCGTGCCGAGCATCGTGTCGAACATGTGCGGCTGGCCCTCGGTGACCATGCAGTGGTCGATGCGCGGGCGAACCGGGGCGTTGATGCCGACCGTCGCCAGGATCTCCTTGGACTGGGCGCCGGCGCACACCATGATCGTGTCGGCCTCGTACACGCCGTGCTCGGCGACGACCTTGCGCACGCGCCCATGCTCTTTGCGCAGCTCGAGCACGCGCTCGCCGGTGATGAACTGCACGCCGGCCGCGATCGCGCGACGGTAGAATCCCAAGCCGGTCTTAAGCGGGTTGGCATGGCCGTCGGTCGGGCACCAGCTGGCGCCGATGACCGCCTCGGACAGAAACGGGTTGATCTCGCGCGCCTCGTCGCCGGTGATCATGCCGACCCCGACGCCGCACGCCGCCGCGTTGTTCGCCAGGCGCGTCAGCGTCTTCAAGTGCTCCTCGGTCTTGCCCAGGCGCAGGTTGCCGCCCTGGTTGTATTCCACGTCGACGCCTAGCTCCTCGCCCAGCGTCGGCCAGATGCTCTTCACGCCGTAGAGCGCCAGGGGCAGCTCGCGCGGGTCGCGCCCCGATTGGCGCACGCCGCCGGCGTTGCGAGAGGCGCCGCCGTTGAGCATGATCTCCTGCGCCTCGAGCACGATGACGTTCGTGATGCCTCGCTTGGTCAGGTAGTACGCGGTGGAGCAGCCTTCGATGCCGCCGACGATGATGACGTCTGCTGTCTTGTTCATGACTGGCTCCTTCTAAAAGCGCTCGTTGCCCAGCTCTTGCATCTGCAAGGGGCGTTGCGGCGAGCGGGAGGCGGGGTGCAGCAGGTCGGCCGGGGTGCACGCCATCTCGCGCGCGGCGATGCCCTGGATCAGTTTGGTGCAGGTACGGCCCTGGCACAGGCCCATGGCGCAGCGAGTGAAGCGGCGGATCTCAGGGAAGCGGTAGAGGCCGTCGTGGATCGCGCGGCGGATCTCGCCCTTGGTCACTTCCTCGCAGCGGCAGACGATCATGTCGTCATCGGGCTCCGGCTTGAACGGCTCCGTGCTGAGCCTGCGGTAGGTAGGGGAATCCATGATGTGCTCCTTCGATGATTGCTACGCGGACAGCGCTTGGACTTGGGCGGCCGTCTTGAAGAACCGCGCCTGGTGCACGAAGTCCTTCGGGACGCTCATGGTGAGCAGCGCGGTGTGGTCGAAGGCGCGCGGGTTCATCACCTTGACGACCTCGGCCTCGCAGACCACCGCACCGGATCGGTCGAGCGCATAGCCGGCGCAGCCCTTCTCCGGCAGGGGGAGGAACTCGTACGGGAGGGTGACCTGCGCCGTCCCGTCGCCCATGTCCTCGTTCACCAGGAAGATGGCCTGGCCGGGGCAGAACGCCACGCACTTTCCGCAGTTGCTGCAGTCGGCCTCGGGGTTGATCGTCGGCAGGGTCGTGATGTTCGCGCCGACGTTGATGCAGTGGCGCGGGCACACGTCCTGACACGGGTTGCACGGGATGTTCTGCGTGCACTCGATGACGGCGTGCCAGCCCTTCGGGTGGGTGACGCCTCCGAACGAGTCGACCTCCTCGTCGGTGACGTATCCGCGGCGCAGCAGGCTCTGCGACAGCGGGATGTCTTCCTCGGTCTCGGTGAACACCTTGCCGCGGTTCTGCGGGGCAAACATGCCAATGCGCAAGCGATCGAGCGCGTCGAAGTGCGTCTGCGTCTCGGCGGCGGCGTCCTCATCGGAAAGGAAGCCCAGGAACTGGGCGGCCGACACCGCCGCGATGCGGCCTTCGATCATGGCCGACGAGGCCTCTTCGATGCCCGCGCAGTCGCCGGCGGCGTAGATGCCGGGCTCGGACGTCGCGCAGCGCTCGTCGATGATCGGCACGCGCCCGCCGCGATCGGCCATCTCGCACCCGGCCATCGCCAAGAGCTGCGACTGGGGCGACAGGCCCACCGCCAAACAGATCGTGTCGACGTCGAAATGCTTCTCGGTGCCGGGGATGAACTGGAAGTTCTTGTCCACTTCGGCGATGACGGCGCCCGTCACGTGATCGTCGCCTTCAGCGCGCACGATCGTGTGCGAGGTGTAGAACGGCACGCCGGTGCGGGCAAGCTTGGAGGCGTGGACGCCGTAGCCGCCCACGCGTGGGCCGGCGTCGACGAGGGCGACGACCTCGCAGCCCGCCTGCAGAAGCTGGAAGCTGACGACCAGACCGACGTTGCCGGTGCCCAGCATGAGCACACGCTGACCAGGGCGGACGCCGTTTAAGTTCATGAACATCTGCGCAGCGCCGGCGCCGATGACGCCCGGGAGCGTCCAGCCGTCGAAGGTGACCGCGTTTTCCGACGCGCCCGCCGCGACGATGATCGTGTCGGCCTTGTAATGCTCGGTGCGATCCTCGCGGTGAACGAGCACCTCCTTCTCGGGGAAGATGCCCATAACCACGCTGTTGAGCTCGACGTCGACGCCGGCCTCAGCGGCATCGCGCAGCAAATCCTCGCCGATGGTGATGCCGCGCAGCTTCGCGCCGTGCTCCTTGGAGCCGAAGAACTTGTGGATCTGCTTGAACAGCTGACCGCCGGGGCGAGCGTTCTCGTCGAAGACCACGACTTCCATGCCGAAGCGAGCCGCCTCGATGGCAGCGCTCAGACCCGAAGGGCCGGCGCCGATGACGATGAGATCGTAACGTTTCACGACAAACACCTCGTTATGCTTCGGCCGGAGCGGCGCCGACAGGCGGCTTGGCGCTCACGCCGTATTGGGTTTGGACAGTGATCCCCGCCTTGACCGGGGTGATGCAGGTGCGGGTGTTGGGCTTGCCGTTGACCACCATGACGCAGTCAGTGCAGCGCCCGATGGCGCAGAACACGCCGCGCGGGCGGTCCATCTTGGTGGTGTGGCGGTGAACCATGACGCCTGCGGCCTTGAGGGCGGCGGCGATCGGCTCGCCTTCGTACCCTTCGATCGGCTTGCCGTCATACGTGAAGGTCACGAGAGGCCCTTTGGCGGGAGCTCCCAGAATGGGGTGCTCGATGATTCTCTCTGACATGATCAGATCCTTTGCTTGGGCGCAGCGTCCCTGCCCGACGGCGGGAGCGATGCGCGTTCGGTAACTTTGAGGGGAGGTGCGCGTCGGGGTGGCGCGCACTATGAAAGACGGGAGTGCGGGCGGGCAGCTCTGCTTGATCGTGAGGCGCTGCGGCGAGTGGGAGATACCGCCGCAGCGCCCAGGATCCAGCTCGCAGGGAGGGGACTGACCAACCCGAGGCCCCGGCAAGCTTTACGCAAACGTGGGCTTGTCCCACAGATGGAGCTTCGTGCCGATACCCATCTTGACGGCGTTCTCGTAGCAGTACTTGCCCCACGCGACGTCTTCGACCGGCGTGCCGCCGACGCTCATCGTGATCACCTGATCGTCGGACTCGCGCCCGGGTGCGCGACCCAAGAGGATGTCGCCCATGGAGATGATGCGCTCGCGGCCGATCTTGTCGTCGTGGACCATGTCGGTGAACTTGCAGCCGAAGATATCCATGCCGTAGCCGAAGGTGGGGTACGGGTACTCGGAAGCCCAAGCATCGTAGAGGCCGATGTCGTCGACGACGAGCTTGCACTCATCGATCAGGAACTGGTCTTCGACGTCATAGGCCGACGTGCCCACGATGAAGGCACCCGGCTTCACCCATTCGCCCTTAACCTTGGCGTACGTGTTAGGGTCGGACGTCGCCGTCGCACCGAAGTAGATGCAGTCGGAGCCGCGCACGAGGGATTCGAGGTCGTCGACCACTTCGATCGTGGTGAACTGGGGATGGTGCTCCTTGACGTAGGCGACGTAGCCGTCGATGCCGCGCTGGCTGCGGCCCTTAATCTTGACCGTGTCGAGCTCAGGGCGCTCAGCGGCGAACGCGTCGATCGCGGTGCGGCTCATGCCGCCCGGGCCGTAGATGCCCAGCACCTTGGAGTCCTTGCGCGCCAGATGGCGAATGCCGACGCCGGGGATGCCGCCGGTGCGGTAGGCCGAGAGCAGGTTGGCCGACAGGAGCGCGACCGGCGCGCCGGTGTCCTTGTCGTTGAGCATCACCATGAGAATGGAGCGCGGCAAGCCCTTTTCCTTGTTGGCAGTGTTGGAGCCGTACTACTTGCAGCCTGCCATGTCGAAGGGACCGCCGAGGTAGGCCGGCATCGCCATGAAGCGGCGATCCTCGCCCTGGTTGGTCGGCATGTTGGGGAAGGGCGACGTCTCGGGGAAGGTGACCATGCAGCCGTGGGACGTGCCGTCCTTGCCGCCCATCATGAAGTCGCCGACGCGGAGGCACTTGAGGACCTCTTCCATGGTGTCGATGCAGTCGGAGATGTTCATGACTCCGGCCTTGATCATGTCCTCTTCATTCAGATACAAGAAATCGATTGCGGGATAGCTCATGAGATCCTCCTCATCCAGGCGTTATTGCCACGCCTCCTTGCCAACCGGGCTCGTTGAAGGCATGCTCTTATTATTCGCGGCAGGGTTAACGGGGCGTTTCAGGGGCATGAAGGCCTTTTTGCCAGGTCATGTACATCTTTGGTCGGAAGGGGCACCGATCGGTAACAAATGGCGCGCAAGTTGGGAAACCCGCAGGTCAAGATGCGTGGAGGAGCGTTAACACGAGCGACATGCGGCGCGGGCGAGGGCACGGCGCGGGGCAGCGAGGCGGGCAGCCAAAGGGAGTACGTAGGGCGCGGCGCGTCGGCAGCGCAGGGCATGAAGGCGTGGCAGCGCTGCCCGGTGCGAGGTTTGGGAGCTGTTTCGCAGAATCCGTTCGATCGGCAACGATAAAGCGCGGCACCAGAGGCCGAATCGGGCATCGAACGGCCCGATTCGGCACGAAAACGCCCTCAGAAACGCTTCTCGTAACAAACAATCGTTGCCGATCGACTCGATTCTGCAGCGGAGCCCGGTTTTGCCGCACTGGCCGGCAACGAGCGTGCAAAAAAGGAGAGGGCGGCATCACTGCCGCCCTCGCTCCTCGCCCGTGTTACCGTTCGCGCGCCGCGGCGCCTACACCGCCACGGCGCCGCGCTCGCCGGTGCGGATGCGCACCACCTCTTCGATGGGCATCACGAAAATCTTTCCGTCGCCCACGCAGCCCGTGCGCGCAGTCGCCACCAGCACCTCCACCGTCGCGTCCACCTCATCGTCGGCCACCACGATCTCGAACTTGAGCTTTGGCACGGTGTTCACCAGCACCTCGGAGCCACGGAAGTACTCCTTCCATCCGTGCTGGTTGCCGCAGCCGCGCATCTCCGACACGCTCATGCCTCCGATGCCGGCCGTGAGCGGCGCCTCTTTCAGGGCCTCGAGTTTTTCGGGCCTCACGATCGCCTCGATCTTCTTCATTGGTCAGTCCTCCTAGTCCAAGCCGGTGAAGGCGGGGTAGCCGGATTCGCCATGGAGCGTGGTGTCCAGGCCGGTGCTCTCAACCTGCTTGGCCACGCGCAGCGAGCCGCCGAAGAGCGCCTTGACCGCGAAGCCGATGATCGCCGTCGCCACGCCGACGAACACGATCGTGAAGGCCACTGCGACGATCTGGTTCAGCAGCAGCGTGGGGTCGCCGGTGTAGAGCAGGCCGCCGTAATCGTTCAGCGACAGCTCAGGCATGGCGAAGATGCCGGTCAGGATCGCGCCGACGATGCCGCCGACCCCGTGCAGGCCGAACGCGTCGAGCGCGTCGTCCCAGCCCGGCTTGCGCTTCAAGTGGGCGATGAAGAAGTAGCAGATCGGGGACACCACCAGCCCGAGTACCACCGCGGCCCAAGGAGCCACGAACCCACATGCCGGCGTGATGACGACCAGGCCCGCGAGCAGTCCGGAGCAGGCGCCGACGAGCGTGGGCTTCTTGAGCGTCGCCCACTCGACGATGACCCACGACAGGCCCGCCGCGCACGTCGCGATCATCGTGTTCAGGATGGCCAGCCCCGCGTTGCCGTCGGCGATCAGCGCCGAGCCTCCGTTGAAGCCGAACCACCCCATGAAGAGCATGCCCGCGCCAAGCATCACGAACGGCACGTTGTGCGGGCGGGCCGTCGATGCCTCGAACCCGTGGCGCTTGCCCAAGATGAGCGCGAGCACCAAGCCGGACAGGCCTGAGCAGATGTGCACGGCCGTGCCGCCGGCGAAGTCGATCGCGCCGATGGCGTCAGCGTTGCCGATGATGCCGCCGCCCCACACCATATGGGCCATTGGGGCGTACACGACAAGCGGCCACACCACGATGATGGCGGCTACCGCGCTGAACTTGATGCGCCCGGCAAGCGAGCCGGTGACGATCGCCGTCGTCACGATCGCGAACGTCGCCTGAAAGGCAACGCTGATCACGCCGGGGTAGGTGCCATAGGCAGCCGTCTGGAGTGTCGCCTCGTCGGGCGTTGCGGCGTTTGCGCCCAGCATCTCATCGAGCGCCCAGGTAGAGCCCACGCGCTCCAAGCCGCCGACGAAAAGCGCTAAGGGATTCACCAGATTTCCCGCCTCGTCGAACGCCTCAGCCGAGGTGCCGTACGCGATCGAGTCGCCGATCACCGGCCAGGTGATCCCGACGACGCACAGCGCGAAGATGCACATCAGCATCGTGTTGACGACGTTCTTGCGCCGCGACAAACCTCCGTAGAAGAGGGCGAGCGCCGGCGTCATGAGCAACACGAACCCGGTGCTCATGATCATGAAGGCCGTTGTTCCTGTGTCAAACATATGACTCATCCTTTCTGCTACGAGGGTTGGGAAAAGGGGAGCTCGTAACACGACCCATGCTGGGACCTGCGTTTTTCGGCCGTGTTACAAGGAAAAACGAAACGATCTCTTGAAAAAACGTCCATTCAAAGGAAATCGACTCGCAACTTCTGCGAAATCCTGGGGCCGTATCGTGCGATGATGTGGGCGATAAGAAACACCTCCCCGCTCACACGGAAAGGAATGATGCACATGGGCACCGTCAACACACGAAAGGTTGCCGTCATCGGATGCGGGTTCGTCGGGTCGACCACCGCGTTCAGCCTCATGCAGAGCAAGCTCTTCACCGAGATGGTCCTCATCGACGTGGACCAACAGCGTGCCGAAGGGGAGGCCCTCGACATCAGCCATGGCATCCCCTACTTCAGCCCGATGAACATCTATGCGGGCACGTATGAGGATCTCGACGACGCCGGCATCATCATCATCACGGCCGGCGCCAACCAGAAGCCTGGCGAAACCCGCCTTGATCTGGTGCAGAAGAACGTCTCGATCTTCAAAACAATCATCCCGACCGTCATGGACCAGGGCTTCAACGGCATCTTCATCGTCGTATCCAACCCGGTCGACATCCTCACGCAAGCGGTCATGGCGCTCTCGGGGTTGCCGAAGGAGCGCGTGATCGGATCGGGCACCGTGCTCGACAGCGCGCGCCTCAAGTACATGCTCGGCCGCACGCTCGACGTCGACCCGCGCCACGTCCACGCGCGCATCATCGGCGAGCACGGCGACAGCGAGCTGGCCGCCTGGAGCAGCGCTAACGTCTCGGGTGTGCCGATCGACGACTTCTTCCACCTCCGCGGCTTCACCAACGCGCCGGCCATGCGCAAGCAGATCGAGGAGGACGTGCGCAACAGCGCGTACGAGATCATCCAGAAGAAGCGCGCCACCTACTTCGGCATCGCGCCGTCGGTCAAGCGCATCTGCGAGGCCATCATGCGCGACCAGAAGTCGATCATGACCGTCTCCAACTACCAGTCCAACCTGCTGGGCGTCGAAGACGTGGTCATGAGCATGCCGGCGATCGTGGGCGCGCATGGCATGGAAATGCAGGTGCCGCTCAAGCTCGACGATGCCGAGACCGAGCATCTCCTCGCCAGCACCAACACGCTGAAGGACACGCTCTCGAAGGTCGATTTGTCGCTGTAGGGCCAGTTAAGCGGCACGGCGGTCGGCACGAGCAGCGCGCGGGGCGATGACGCAAACGCCCCAACCTCCACCAGACACGACAACATACACCACCACGTAAAAAAACGGGCTCGGATCATTTCCGAGCCCGTTTTCGTTGTGTCTTTGGAACGGTCGAGACGCCCTAGACGCTCTTCAGCACCGCCATGACGAAGGAGGCAGCGTCCTTGAGCATGCCCGTGTCGATGTTCTCGATCACGTCGTTGTCGGCGCCGTAGAGCGCGGTGTTGTCCTCGCCCATGCCGGCGATCGTCAGCGCCTGGATGCCTTGCGCCATCGCGATCGTGGCCGGCGTCTCGCGCGACTTCAGCGCCGCCGTGCGATATCCCACGCCCGAGCGCTCGCTCGCCTGGCGTAGGAAGCGCTTCACGCGCGAGGACGGCTTGTAGCTCTTGATCGCGCCTTCGCTCTCGATGCACGACAGGGTACCCGCGCCCAGCGCCTCGAGGTTGATGACGATCGCGCCCTTCATCTCATCGGCGTGCTCCTCGAGGAAGGCCTGCATGCCAGAGTGGGAGTACAGCTCGGAGCCCAGCGCCACGAACCACACCTCGGTGTTGATATCGGGGTGACGGAAGTCCTGGAGCTTGCGCAGCTCGCGGTTGAGTTGCTCGACCGCCTCGGGTTCGGACTCGTCCATCGCGACGCTGCGCTCCCTGACCGGCGCATCGGCCACGTCGAGGGGCTCCTGGTCATAGGCCTCATCGTAGGGGGCGTCGTCGACCGGATCGGCCTTGGCGCCCTTGCGCAGGCGGCTCAGCGAGAACGCGCCGCCGTTCCACCCGCGGTCGTTCTTGAACGACGAGTCATGGTAATCCACGTCGACGAATCCATCCTGGTCGTCGGAGAGGACCGGATCGTTTTCCTCGCGGAAGCTCGACCAGTCGCCGCGCGCCTTGCCGACGCTGCGGGCGTTGTAATCCTCGTCGACGTCGACCCATTCGCGAACCGACGTGTCCTCTGCGTGCTTCTGCTTCTTTTTCTTGGAGCGGAAGCGGCCGAACAGGCGCCCGGCGCGCGATTTGGGCATGTCGACGTATCCCGGACCGGCAAATGCGCCGGTTTCCGTAAACTCCTCGTCGTAGGCGGAGTCGTCAGCGTCGTCGACGTAGCGCTCCTCAGGATCGATGTCGGCGACGAGCTCATCGCCGACCGGGGCAAACGAGCCCGTGCCGCCCACCGTCGAGAACGAGCTCGTTGCAGACACGGCGGAAGGGCCTGAGTCAGAGGCGCCCAGCGGCGGCAGGTCGGCGCCGAAGGTGTCGGGGCGCTTGACGTCGGAAGGCGTCACCGGAGCCAGCGTGCCCGAATCGCCGATGCGGGGCAGCATCGACGACAACAGCGACTTGTTGCCCGCTTGGGTGCTCTCGTTCACGACGGCCATCGGAGCGCGCTGCTTCTGGTCATCGGACGATGAATGGATGGAAACGACGTCAGGTAAGACGATGACCTGGTGCTTCTTTTCGGGGGCAGAGCCCGCCTCGCCAGGCTGCGGCACGGTGGGCAGCAGCGAGTCCATGCCAATGATCGGCGAAGCCGGCGCCTGGGCGGCCTCCTCATCCTCGAAGGGAACGGACTCGCGCGGCGGGACGACCGGGTCAGCCGCGCTGGCCTCCTTGATCGCCACCTGGATCTGTTCGGACGACACGCGCTGCGTCTCCTCAGAAGCGAGATCGTCAGGCTCCGGCACCGCAGCACGATCCTCGCGCGGCGTGCGGCGCAGGCGCGCAGCAGGCGTGGGCGTCTCCTCCTTGTCGAGGTACGCAGACACGTCGATCGGCGAGATGGCCGCCGTCGCAGAAGGAGACGGTGATGAGGTTATGGGCGCAGCAGGCAGCTCCGGCTCAACAGCCTCGTCGAAGTCGCCCGGGTTCTCGTAATCCTCGATCGGCTCGTCGGCGCGGCGCTCGTCATACGTCGCCTCGGCAGCCGGCACCTCTCGCTCGACGACCTCGAACTCATCCACTTCTTCGACGGTCGCCTCAGTGACGGGAGCCTTCTTCTGCGGCTTGTGCATGACGTTGGCCACGGCGCGCGACCCGGAACGGAGCAGCGTTCCGACCGAGCGATGATGGGTATGGGATTCAGCCGAAGGACGGGCGCGGTGCGCCAGCTCCTCGTCTTCGACCACGATGTCTCCGTCAACCCGCTCGCCCGCGTACTCACTCACCGGCTCGGCGGTGCGAGCAGGAACAGCGGTGCGCACCTCATCTGCCGGGATAGGCTGGGTGTGGTCGACAGACTCCTCGGAGAAGCTCTCCTGCTGGCGTGCGGCGGCACCCGACATCGGGGCGCGCAGCGTCGCAGACGTCGTCTGACGCTGAGGGGCAACGTCGCGGGCAGGCGTGGCGGGGCGCGCAGGAGCGCCATCACGGGCGGGCGCGGCAGCCGCACGCGGAGCCGCACCCTCTGCCGCAGGAGCAGCCTCGGGAACGTCGTCTTCGCTCATGGTGTCGAGCACCGCTTGGGCTTTGGCAGAGATCTGCGGCGCTTCAGCCGATTCGATCTCGCTGCGCAGGGCGGCCAAGCGCGCGCCGAGCTCGGTCTGCGGCTCCTCAGGCTGCGCGTCGGCAGCCGCCGGTGCGGCGGTCGGACGCGCAGGAGTCGCCTGCGGCTCGCTCATGTGAGCGGCAGGAGCATCGGCGTAGCGAGAACGCTGCGCGCGCTGAGGCTGAGACGCCTCGGGTTTGTTGGCGCGTGCCTTTTCCTGGGCGATGCGCGCCCAGGCAGGAACCTTGTCGACCGATGACGTGGCGCCGGTGTAGCCGGCGCCCTGCAGGGCAACCGGAGTCTCACGCTCGATAGGCACGGAAGGTGCGGGCGCAGCAGCAGGTGCCGCAGAGGGCGCAGGCGCAGCAGCCGGTGCAGCCGGAGCCTCTGCCGCGGGCGTCGCCGCCTGCTCTTCAGGAAGGGGAGCGCTGGCGGATTCGGGCGCACGGCGATACGTGTCGGTCTGGGCAGGAGTGCGCACGTGAGGGGTCTCGCCGACCTCGAAACGCACCGTCGAGGCAGTCTCCTCGTCGGCGGGATCGAGTCCGCCACCCTTCACCAGGCGCGATGAGATATCCGTGACCGGCACCTTGTCGGCCACCGGCTTGCCCGTCAAAGCGGCGATCGCGGCCTTGGCGGCTGCGAGGGATTCCTGGGACGACATGCCGGTATCGTACTCGAGCGTCGCGCCCTCGGGCACCACGCCTGCCGCACGCGCCGCTTCCTCACCGTGAACGTCGCCGCCCTCGCGCGCGGCGCGCTCTTCCAGCTCCTCATTGCTCACCAGGCCGTTGCCCACCTGGCGGGCAACGTCGAGCAGCACGCCCACGCCCGCCGCGTTGTTGTTGGCCGCCTGGCTGTACGGCGCCACGATATGGAGGATCGAGCGCACCAGCGGCAGCACGACCAGAATGAGGCTCACGACCAGAAGGAAGCTCAATACCGACGAGGCTGCTCCGGTGTCGTCTGCGAAGATGACCGAACGGAACAGCACGATAACGGGAACGGCGATCAGCGCGCCGAAGCAGATTTTCTGCAGCAGGGGAAGCAGCTTGGCAATGGGCGGCTTTTCCTCCTGCAACACACGACCGCCGTCGTAGTTGGCCACCAAGATGACCTTGCGACGGCGTTTCACGCCCGCCTGAGGGGCAGGCTCGTATTTAGCTACCACGTTTTGGCTCGCGCCCGTGCGGAATAGGCGGGACAGCACCGGGCGGCCGAACACCTCAAGGGCGAAGATGACGGCTGCAATGACCGCGACCACCAGGCAGGGAATCCCCGCGATGGGGAGGATGAGGGAGATCAACGCCGCCAAAAACGCCGCGCCGAAGCAGATGAGGCGCGGAAGCTGGCTGTTGGTCACGCATTGGAAGTCCTCGATAGCCGTCGAGAAACCGGCACCTTTTTGCAGCTCTTCGGCCACGTACAGTGCCGCCTGCTGCTCCTCTTCCGTCCCCGCCGGATGAGGCCCGATTTCCTGCGTTAGATGAACGATGTCATCGATTATTTCGGCCATGGAAAACCCCTTCGGTTCCCCCGCCTTGGTAAGCGAGCGTTTACGTTTGTATACAGACGCTTAAAGTATACGTCATTTGCACGGAGCGCCCGCCATCCGGCACGCGCCGCCCACCCTGACAGGCGCATCTTTCGCCGGATCTTCACAAACCCGCATGCGGCGCCGCGCCGAGGCGGTGGTCTTTCGCCTTTCTGGCAGCGCGGGATTACGAAGATCCCAGGTACGCGCGCAAGAACGCGTCGTTGGTCGCCGCGTCGTCGCGGGCGGCGTTGTACTTCTGCTCGAGATCGGCGGTGTTGGCCGCATACGCGTCAACCACCGGTTGACTGAAGTTGCTCGGCAGCTGCTTCGCCAGCTCGACCGCTTCGTTGTCGGCCGCGTTGTAGACATCGTTATGGGCCTCAGCCGTCGCCTTGTCCTGGATCAGGATCGCGGCATTCGATTGCAGGGCCTCGGCCGCGGCCTCCTGACGCTTGGCGAGGTAGGAAAGCGCCGTGGTCATGTCGGCGGAGGGGTACAGTCCCTGCGCCTTCTCGATCGCGGAGCGCGCGTCGGCGAATTTCCCGTTTGCCTGCGTCGTGTACTCGGTCGACTTCCCGACGTTGTCTTCCGTCGTATCGGCGACCACCTGCGCTGCCTGGGAGAGCAGCGAATTGCCCTGCTGGATGTCGTCCCAGGCTTCGTCCAGAGCGTCGATGGCCTGCTTCGCGGCGGCGTCGTCCTTCAAGCGCTGCTCAGAGACGTCAAGCAGGGTCTCGCGCGCCGCGATGGAATTGAGGGCGCGGTCGGCCGCTTCCTTGTCGCGCTGAGATCCCTCGAGCTCACCTTGAGCCTGCTGCGCGTACACGCGCGCCGAGGAGAGCTGCTCACGCGCATCGGGGATCTCGGTCACCAGGGTGTTGGCGGTGTCCACCGTGTTGTCGTCGAAGGGCTGCTGGAAAAACGCGTCGATCGCGACGGTCGTCTCGTCGCTCTGCGCGACGATCGAACAGGCTTCTTTCAGAACGCCGACGCTCGTGCTCAACCGCTCGAAGTGCTGGTACGCCATGTATCCGCCCACGCCGATGAGGCCGGCGCAGAGGGCGATGACGACCACGAGGCTCATGCGGCGATAGGCGCGACGGCGGCGTTGGCGCGCGGCGATCTCCGCCTGGGAGTCGGCACCCATGAACGAGGGGCGGCTTGCAGGCTTCTTTTCCGCCGGTGCCGTGACGGGAGCAGAGGAGGGGCGCGCGGTGCTTTTCTTCTCGGCGCGCCCGGTGCGCTCTTTGCGTTCCTTGCTGCGGGCGGGCAGCGCCGGGAGATGGGGGCGCCATCCCTGCTGCTCCTCGTCCTGCGCTGCCGCCTTTTGCTCCAGCACGTTGAGCGACAGCTCGTTGGGCTTTCCTTGCGAGAACTCCTTGAGATGGAGGAATTGCTTCTCTTTATGACCGAGGCCCTTGGTGGTGGGCCCCTTCTTCTTTCCGAAAGGGAACGCCATGGCGGGATGCTATCCCTTCTCGATCAGCGTCGCGGGACCGTAGAACCCCTGCGCATACAGGCGCTCGACCTCGGCCACGATCTCTGCGGTTGAGAGGCTTTGCACGTTTTTGCTGGGAAGCGAGCGCAGGAACTTCTTGCCATACCCCTTGGACAGCAGGCGCTGATCGCAGAGCACGACGATGCCCGTGTCCCGGGAGGTGCGGATCAGGCGGCCCACCGCCTGCTTCACGTCGATGACGGCTGCGGGCAGCACGTAATGCGCCCAGGCGCGATCGTCGCGCTGCTGGCGCTCACACGAGAGGGGGTCGGTGGGCAGGCCGAACGGCAGCTTAGGGATCACGACGCCCTTGAGCGTCGAACCCGGCGCGTCGAAGCCCTCCCAGAAGCTGCGCAGGGCAAACAGGCTCAGGTGCTCGTCTTTGAGGAAGTCATCACGCAGCCCTTTGACCGACACGCCCCACTTTTGGCACACCAGGCGCAGGTCATGCTCTTGCAAGATAGGGTTCACGTCATCGAACGCATGTTCCATGTCGCGGCGGTTCGTGAACAACGTCAGGAGAGAGCCGTGCTGAGCCACGTGGAGCGCGGCGAGCAGGCGCTGGAGCGCGGGCAGATACCCCGGATCGCGTGGATCGGGAATGTCGTTGGCGACGAACACCTTCATATGGTTGTCGAAGTCGAAGCTCGAGTCCACGTGGAGGGCCTCAGCGCGAGAGGCCTCGCCGCCGTTGAGACCCATCGAGCGCTCGAACGATTCGAAGCTGCCGTCGATCGACAGCGTCGCCGACGCGTAGACGACGCTGTTCGTGTCCTCGTACAGCGTCTTGTTGAGCGCTGCCCCCACGTCGAGCGGTTGCACCATGAAGACCTCGTCCAAGATCCCCTTGGCACGATTCAGGCGAACGGAATACACGTGGTTGTCGCTCTCGTGGAAGAAGATCTGCTCGAGGGCGTCATACACCTCTTTCAGCTCGAGGGCGCAGAGGGCAAGCTCGCGCTGAGCGGCAGACGTGTCGTCCATCTCCTCGGCGTAAGCCACGATGTCGCGCACCGCCTTGATCAGCTTCTCCAACGTGTCATATACCGCACTCGCACGATTCTTGACCGCACGGTAGAGCGCGCCGGCGCGGATGTCGGCGCTGATCCACAGATCAAAGCGCTCATACCCCTTCGAGCGGGAATGGGGCGCCAACGAAAGCAGGTCTTTAGCGCCCAGGCAGAACTCCTCTGCCGCGATCGCGAAAGCGCCGGCACTGGTGCGCGCGGTGTTGATCAGGGCGTCATACAGGGCTTGACCCTCCTCGGGCGCCTGAGCGCTGCGCTGGACGCGCGTCAGCACGTTGGTCGCAGATGAGTCTCCGGTAAGGCGGCGCGCGAGCGCCTGCAACGTTGCCGACGACACCTCGAGGGAAAACGCGCGACGGGCTTCGGATTCGGCACCATGGGCCTCATCGACGACCCAGTAGCGGATCGGCGGCAGGAGACCGCCATCGAAACGCACATCCCAATACAGCAAGCTATGGTTCGTCACGACGACGTCGCAGCGCTGCGCCTGCTCGCGCGCGCCATGGACGAAGCACGACCGACCGAAGAAGGGACACTTGCGACGCAAGCATTCCGCGCTCGACGTCGTGATGCGCCAACGCGGAAGAGCGCGGTAGTCGATCTTGAGCGCATCGATGTCGTCGTAGTCGGTCTGATCGATATACGACAGCAAGCCTGCAAGCGCCGGCGCCTGATGGATGTCCTGCTTTTTGTAGGTGATCATCTGAGGGCCCTGAGAGAGCACGCTGTTAATCTTGCGCAAACAGGGATAGTGGTTGAACCCTTTAAGGGGCGCATACGTGATGCCGAGCTCCCCCGCCAAAAGTGGCAACTCCTTGTTGATGAGCTGGTCGAGCAGCGTGTTCGTCTTCGTGGCGACGCCCACGGTGATGCCGTTCTCGCGAGCCGCCATGACAAGAGGAACAAGGTATGCCATCGACTTTCCTACGCCCGTTCCCGCCTCGACCGAAAGGTTGGTCGACTGGGTGAAGGCGCGGTTGACCGCACGTGCCATCTCTCGCTGCTCATCGCGCGGCTCGTAGTTCTCGTACAGCTGTCCCAAAAGGCCGTCCTGAGAGAAAGCGTGAACGATCTCATTGTCAGACGGGAAAACCAGAGGCTTCGGTTCGACAGCAGGGGCGGTCTCGGAGCCGTTGGATTCTTGAAGAGAAGGCGCAGCCGTATCGGTAGCGTGAGGTTTGGCATCGGGCCTGATAGGTGCCATGTTCTGCGCGACGACGGCCTTGCGAGACGCACGCAGGTTGTAGCGCTGCTCTTCGTCATCGTCAGATGCGGGGGCGAGGCTCTGGAACACGGCAACCGTGTTCCACTCCTCGATCGTCGCCATATGGGCGATCGCACGCACCAGCTCGGCCGGCATTGCCGCCACTGCAGCAAGGAGGACGCGGTACACCAGGCAGGTTGCCGCGACGTCCTCGTCAGCACGATGGGTTGATTCGGGAACGTCGAACGCGCGGGCCAGGTCGAGCAGGCGATGCGAGGTCAAACGCGGCAGCGCGATGCGCGCCAGGTCAAGCGAGTCGATCCATACGTTGGATTTGAGGGCAGTACCCGCCGCGCGCTTCGTGCAGAAGGTGCGATCGAAGTTGGCGTTATGGGCAACCAGATCGGAATCCCCGACGAATTCGACGAGACCCGCCAGCGCCACATCGGGAGTAGGGGCACCTTTAACGTCCTCGTCATGGATGTTGGTGAGATGGGCAACGACTTCGGGGATGGGCTTGCCCGGATCGACGAAGGTCACGTACCATTCCGTGATCTCACCGCGCACCATGCGGGCAGCAGCTATCTGAATGAGCTCGTCGTGATTGAACGAGACGCCCGTGGTCTCCGTGTCGATAACGACAACGTCTTCATCAAGCGCCCCAAACGTGTGTGTCTGGGCATAGTCGTACAGCGACTGATACCGCTCACGCGTTCTCTCGGGGGTATTTTCCATGATGAAGGTGTCGAGGCGGGCATGCCTCTGGCTGCTTTGTTTTTCCATGTCTGTAAGACTATCATTTATGCAATTCATTGCCACCGCCCGTATACGACTCTGAGGAGAAAACATGGCAGACATCGGCTACTTCGCTACCTACGCTCGATTCCAGACGGTGGATAGGGAAGCGGCTGCGGCCTTCCTTGGAGCGGACAACATCGTGGGCGATCCGTTCACGATCGACCACGAGGTGACGCCCGAGCGGCGACGTGCGTGGATCGTCAATCCCTTTGGCAAGCGCATGGGGTACATCGATGAGACAACCGCCGAGAAGGTCGACCTATGCACGGCACGCGGATGGACCGTTGTCGCCTTATTGGCGCTCGTCGCCTTTTCCGAAGAACCAGCGCCGGGTCACTATTGGGGCGAGGTTGCCATCATCGCTTACGATCCCGCCTATGAGGAGGCCTTTGCCCCCTTTGTATCCGGCATCGGCAAGATGCTTGGCGATGGCATACGACCCGATGTGAACCTCGGTCGTACTTCAGTCCAAAAGGTCGTTGATTCCAAGGGCGCCTGGATGCCGTCAGATCGCGTCGCGCTTCCCGAGAAGAAGAAGGGCACCGCGTGGGTTAAAACGCAGCGCACCGGTACCGAGCGCCTCGTCGGTCAAGCGCGCAAGGGCAAGATCGGCTGCACTATCGTCAGCTGGGCGTTCCTGCTGGCCCTCGTTGCCCTGATAGTGTTCGGCCTTCATTCCTGCGGCTTGTTCTAACGCTCTTTCTTGGCAAGGGCGTCAAACACCATGGTGGTGCAGAGCTCAGGAAAGCTCATGCCCGCCGCTCGAGCCGCATCGGGCAGGAGCGAGGTCTCCGTCATGCCGGGAATCGTGTTGGTCTCGAGCGCCCAGAACGTCCCGTTAGCGTCTTGAATCAGGTCGGTGCGCGACGCGCCGGTGCATTCCAGAACCTTATGCGCAGCAACGGCCAACTCTTGGGCGCGTTCGCGATCCTCATCCGACAGGGGCGCAGGGCACAGATGCTGCGACCCGCCTACCGCGTACTTCGATTCATAGTCGTAAAACTCATGCGAGGGAATGATCTTGATAACCGGCAAGGCATGGGCGCCTTCATTTCCCAACACTGCGACCGTATACTCGTCGCCCGATACGTAGGTCTCCACAAAAGCATGGGTGTCGATTTCGAAAACCTTCTTGATAGCCTGCGCAACCTGCTCTTCATCCTCGCAGATGTATACGCCCAGGGCGCTTCCCTCAGTGGCAGCCTTCACCACGCAGGGCGCACCCACCGCATCGATGACATCAGCGGCGCGCGCATCCGAGGACTCCAGGATAAGAGAGCGAGGGGTCGGGATACCGGCACGCTCGTAGTACAGCTTTGCCTTGGGCTTGTCGATCGCGGTAGCGCTCGACCACACACCCGGTCCGGTATAGGGAAGATCGATCATCTCGAGGAGGCCTTGGATCGTGCCGTCCTCGCCGTACTTGCCATGGAGCGCGAGAAAGGCCACATCGAAATCACCCTCGATCAGCGCCACGAGATCCTGTTTGTTTGCCGGATCAAGAAAGGTGACCGGGAATCCCGCGGCCTTCAACCCTTGCTCGACGCCTTTTCCTGAAGCGAGAGAGATCGTCCGCTCGCCACTCTTGCCACCCGCCAACAAAGCGACGTTGATATCTTCTGGTTTCAGCGCGTCCAGCATGAGACCTGCTTCCCTTAACTCATGTAGTGAGATTGATGTGGCGCCCAAGGGCGCGATCAAAAGTATAGCAAAGGCTCGAGGGCTTCTTACCTCTTGCCGCTTGCGACGACACGGGTTTTTAACTACCTCTGCCAGGTTCACTTTACCTACCCGGCGCGCGCACCCCGGTTCAAAGCCACCCAGCGGCATTCTCGCTATAATGAGCCCATGAATACTGACGTCCTTTCATATGATATTTCGCAGCTCGACGACGTGCTGTCCGAGCCGAGCCAGCCGCGCTTTCGTGCTAAGCAGCTCAAGAAGTGGCTTTACGTTGACGGCGCTCGCTCCTATGACGACATGACCAATGTTCCGAAGTCTCTCCGCGCGCAACTCGCCGAACGCGCGCCGCTTATCCTCCCTGAGATAGTCGACCGACAGCACTCGAACGATGGAACGAGAAAATACGTCTTCCAATACGCTGATGGCGTGCGCGTTGAGGCGGTAGGAATTCCCTCCCTCGATGCAAAGGAAACCCGCAACGAGCCCAAGCATCTCACGGTGTGCTTCTCCACCCAGGCGGGATGCACCATGGCGTGCTCGTTCTGCGCGACAGGAACCGAAGGCCTCAGCCGCAATCTCTCGTCGGGTGAAATGGTGATGCAGGTCCTTATGGTCCAGCAAGACTTCGGGGTGCGCGTCACCAACGTGGTGTCCATGGGGCAAGGCGAGCCGTTCCAGAACTATCGCTCCTGCCTCGATGCGCTCCGCTTCATGAACAGCAAGGACGGTTTGGGGATCGGCGCGCGCCATATCACGATTTCAACGTGTGGCCTCATCAAGGGAATCGAGCAGCTGTCTCATGAGCCTGAGCAGTTCACCCTTGCGGTGTCTCTTCACGCCGCGCGCCAAACGGTCCGCGATGAGCTTATGCCGCGCTGCTCCTCACTCACGCTTGACCACCTTCGTGAGGCGTTGGTGTCGTATACCCATCTCACCAAGCGCCGCGTCAGCCTTGAATATCTGATGATCAAAGATGTCAACGACACCGAGGAAGACCTCAAGGCGTTGCAGTCCTTCACGCACGGTCTTCTGTGCCACGTCAATCTCATTCCCCTCAACGCGATCGAGGGTTCAAACTACGAACCCAGCGCTCCTGCATGGCAGCAACACTGGGTTCAATCGTTGAAGTCATCTGGTACGGAATGCACGATCCGCAATTCCCGCGGCTCCGACATCGACGGTGCCTGCGGGCAGCTGAAGAATAAACTCGCCCGCTAGGAGGCGTCTTCTTCTTTCTTCCCTTCAGCATTCTCAATAAGCTTGATGATGCGCTCGAGATCCTCTTCATCTTTGAACTGGATCTCGATCTTGTTCTTACCCTGAACTGATTTAACACGTACCGGAACGGAGAAGTACCGCGTCAAACCGCGCGCAGCCTTCTTGAAGCTCGCAGGAGCAGGAATGCGCTTCGTGGTGCCTTCTTTGCTTGCCTGCGCACGTCCCGACAGGAGGCGAGCGATCGACTCGGTCTCGCGAACGCTGAGTTTCTCGTTGACGAGCTTCGTCGTCAGCGTTTTACGACCTGCGGCGTCGGGAATCGACAGGATCGCACGCGCATGGCCCGCAGTGATCTTGTCTTCGAACAGAAGATGCTGAGCCTCTTCAGGAAGATCAAGCAGGCGAAGCGCGTTCGCAATGGTGGAACGGCCTTTCGAAACCGTTTGGGCGACTTCGGACTGCGTCATGCCGCGACGCTCCATCAAGCGCTTGTAGCCGTAAGCCTCTTCAATCGGATTGAGGTCAGAGCGCTGAATGTTCTCGATAAGGGCGAGCTCAAGGGCCTTGTCGCTGTCCGCTTTCCAGAACCTTACCGGGATTTCCTTCATATCGAGGGTCTTGCACGCCTGCCAACGTCGCTCGCCCGCAATGATCTGATAGGAATCTCCCACCTTGCGAACAAGAATCGGCTGGAGCAGGCCCTCTTTCTTGATGGAGCCCGCAAGCTCCTCGATCTCCTCCGGCTTGAAGTTGGTACGCGGCTGATCGGGGTTGGGCTGAACCTTATCGAGCGGGACGACGCCCGTAGAGCCCTTCTCCTCCTTTGGCTTAGCAGGTGCCTTCACCTGCGTATGGAGAACGGGAGCAGGCTTTGGAGCCACAGGTTGTGCTGGAGGAGTCGACTGGCGTTTCTGCTCAACAGCGGCCTTGCGTTGCTCGAACACCTGGGCCGTGCTTGGAGCGGCCGCCGAAGAGGTGCGCATGGTCGGCTTCACTCGCGCCTCGCGCGATACCACCTTGGCATGCTCAAGAGCATCCTCGGAGATGTAAACCTCCGAGGAAGACGGCTTCTTCGTTGTTTCACGTGAAACAGGCGCCGTTTCTGCAACCGTGGTTTCACGTGAAACTTTCTCAGGTTCTGTTTCACGTGAAACAGAACCGTTCTTATCAACGGGCTTGTCCACGTTCTTGTGCTCTTCCTTTTTAGGAGCAGCATGGGTAGGAGCGTTGCTATCGTCAAAGAGCGCGTTTAGGCCACGCCCCAGTCCGCTTTTCTGTTTAGCCACGTGCAATCACCTCATCGGCAAGATCGTTATATGCCTGAGCACCTCTGTTGTCAGGCGCATACTCCAAAATAGATTGACCATAACTCGGCGCTTCAGAGAGCTTTACGGTACGAGGGATCTGCGTTTCGAATACCTGATCGCCAAAGTATCCCCGAACCTCATCAACCACCTGCCTCGCAAGATTGGTACGCGAGTCGTACATAGTCATGACGATTCCAAAGATATCGAGACTCGGATTGAGCATTCCTTTGACACGTTTCATTGAATCAAGGAGTTTTGTCACACCTTCAAGGGCGTAGAACTCACACTGAATCGGAATGAGCAGCTTATCCGCAGCCACAAGGGCATTGATGGTTAGCAATCCGAGCGACGGAGGACAATCAATCAGAATGTAGTCGTAACGACCGCGCAGGCTCCCTAAGGCACTCTTCAGTCGGTTTTCACGTGCCATCTCGTTAACTAGCTCAACCTCAGCGCCTGCAAGGCTAATGGTCGAAGGGAGAACATCAACTCCTTTGCAAACACAGGAGAGGATGACGTCCTCTACCGGAGTCTCCCCCAGGAGCACGTTGTACACGCAGGTGTCGAGACCCCGCTTGTCAATACCATAGCCACTTGTCGCATTACCCTGAGGGTCAAGGTCGACAAGAAGTACCTCTTTACCTTTATTGCCAAGAGCGGCAGCAAGATTCACTGCCGTCGTTGATTTTCCAACGCCACCTTTTTGATTGATGATGGCAAGGATCTTCGTTTGGCCGATGCTATGGGTCACAGGAGGCTTCTCTTTGAACAGGACATACCTCCGCTCTCCCGAGTCGTCCTCTTCTTCCCCGTCCCCACTCTCGTCTGGCTCTTCAACAGACTGATCCTCATCTTGAGGGGGGACCGGGCTCGCCGCTTCAGGAGCAACATCGCGCTCGATAACCGCAGCGTGTTCATTCCGCTCATCGAAGCTTTGCGATTCTTCGTCATGGTATTCGACCGGAGATGTCTTCTCCTCGTCTGCCGAGGGAATCTTTGGTTCGTTTTTGTGCTTTATGAAACCGTCGAAAAGTCCCACGAACGCTCCTTTCCTGAATGGTCGAACTGATTATAGCGGATATGTTTCACGTGAAACTTCACCACGCGGATCAGTTCGACCCTTTATGAGATTGATTTCCAAAGGCCTGTTGCGCGAGTTCACAAGCCTTTATATACATAAGAAAAGGCGTTTGTTACGCCTTGCATTACCAGGAGGTTCGATATGACGACTGCCAAGCACTAAAAACTTGCTTCCTGATTGTACTCACTTCATCACGATGTCTCAATCGCTGAGCGTGATAATTGTTCGCTCGCGCCCTAAGACAAAAGTTTTCGCAACGACAAAAAGAGGGCTCAGCATAATGCTGAGCCCTCTTGAGCCAACGAACTAAGAGAGTGATGAAGCCTTCATTTGAGCCCGCCCAACATCATCCCTGCGTACGGCAGACGAACGAAGACGCGCTGAGATGAGTCGATCCCCGACGCTCCGTCAAGAAGACGCGAGTCCCTACTCTTTAATAGGGCTTCTTCTGAGCTATGCCTACTCGACGGGGGAGAGGAACCATGGGCTCGTGAATCTTCTTGAAGACAATGAGCACGCGATTGGTCTTTCCATCTGAAAGATGAACATCTCTCGCCGACACGAACTCCAGTCCCAATTTGTCTTGGATAGCAAAGGCATGTTCGAGTTCGTGATGGCCCTCTTGCGCCTTATAGCACACCAGCAATCCGTCAAGACATAGGAGAGGAGAAGCAAGCTCCATCAACGATGCTAGATTCGATAGCGCGCGCGCCGTCACGAGAGCGAAGCCTTCCGGATGATCCAAAGCCAGCTCTTCCACGCGGCCGTTGTACGTTGACACCTTATCCTCCAGGCCGAGCTGCTCAATAAAATAATCAAGAGCCTTCGTCTTCTTGCCAACGGAATCGGCTAGCACCGTTGTGCGGCCCGTCATGATAGCAAGGGGGATGCCGGGGAATCCTGCACCCGTCCCCATATCAAGATACGAACCTGAGGGTGCGCCCTGAGCCTCAGGAAGGCCGACGAGAGAGTCTTCGACATGGAGAATCTGCCCCGACTCCCAGGTATCGATACGCGTGAGATTCGTCTTCTTGTTCTCTTCAATTACCAGCTTTAAATGAAGATCGAGCAGCTTCTGCTGCTCGATCGACGGCTTCAAATGAGTAACCATATTCTTGAAAACCTTGCCTGATGTTTCACGTGAAACACTAACGGGGAATGATCACCACGCGGCGGGCACGACCTTCGCCTTCGGACTCAGTGTCGACACGCTCGTCATCACGCAGCGCCAAATGAACCAAACGACGCTCGTAGGGAGTCATAGGGCGGAGCTTGATGGGGCGATCCTGGCTGGCCGCTTTATTGGCCGCGCCGCGAGCGATGCCCTCAATCTTCTCACGCTGACGTCCCTTATAGCCCTCGACGTCGATAACGACGGGATAACGATGGCCCACCTTGCGCGACGTGATCGACGAGATCAAGAACTGCAACGCTTCGAGCGTACGGCCATGGCGGCCGATCAGAACCGCAAGGTCGTCACCGGTGATGTCGAGAATGAGCTCGCCCTCGTCCCCTTCATATTCGTCGATGGCGTACTCACCCACGTTGAAATACTTCAGAACGTCCTTCAGTACCGCCGTTGCCGTGTCGGCAACTTCGTCAACTTCCTCATCGGTATAACCGCGATCGTCGTCAACGTCTTCGTCAACGTCATCTTCGACGACTTCGATCACTTCGATTTCTTCCTCAGCCATGAAAAACTCCTTACATTCAAATCTCCCCTCCAGAATAATCTGAAGGGGAGGAGTCGGTACCACTATGCAATTTAAAAAGGGAAGAAGTTAGTGCTTCTTAGTCGGGCGCTTCTTCTTCTCCTTGCGCACCACGTCAACCTCAACCGGAGCAACTTCAACCTTCTCAGCTTCAACAGCTTCATCCTGACGCTTGAAGATCGCCGTAGAGATGATCTGCTGACCAACGCCGAACACCGACGACGTCGCCCAGAACAGGATAACGCCCGTCGGAGAACCCCAACCAAGCCAGAGCATGAAGAGCGACATGACGCCCATCATAATCATGGTCTGATTCTTCTGGGGGTTGTTGGTTCCCCTCTGCTGAAGAATCGACGGGAGGAAGGTGCAGAATGCGAACAGCAGCAAAAGGATGCCGTACGGCAGGAACACCATGAAGCCTTCGCTGAATGCTGTGGAAGGCGACGTGACCAGGTTAGGAAGGATGTTGTAGAACGAGTAGGTCATGCCCTCGGTACGCGAACCCATTTCTTGGAGAACCTGATACAGGGCAATAAAGATAGGCATCTGCAGGAACAGCGGCAGGCAGCCCGTAATGGGATTGAATCCGATCTCGGCATACACCTTCTGCATTTCTTCAGCCTGGCGCTGCTGGTCGTCAGCATACTTCTCCTGGATTTCCCTCAGGCGAGGGCTGAACTGTTGCATGCGATAGGACGACTTGATCTGCTTCTGCATGAGGGGGAAGAGGATCAAACGAAGAATCAGCGTAACGATGACGATTGCCAAACCCCAGTCCTGCAAGAAGTTGTAGAAAAACTCGATGCAGTAGAAGATGGCGTTCTTAAACGCTTCCCACATTGAAGTAATAGTCCTCTCGATTCGTTTGTCCCACGCTAGAAGTGGAACTCATCCGGAACGGGATCGTATCCCCGCCCTCCTCCAGGCCGACATCTCAAAATCCTTCGGCAGGTGAGATAGAGGCCTTTAAGAAAGCCGAACCGGCGCACAGCTGTTAGTCCATATTCAGAGCACGTCGGAATGAAACGACACGTTGCAGGCAATAAAGGGGATATCGCCAGCCGGTAGAACTTGATCAGAAGGATCAGGACCTGACGCGGCAATAACACTATCTTCGACAACAAAGATCTCACGAACAGCGCGATTCACCTTGATACGAATCAATGACCTTCTTACATGCAGCAAGAACTTTACTATAAGTGGTTCTCGTTGTTTTACGGTTTGCGACGAAAAGTACATTTAAATCCGACCAGGGCCCGCCCAGATCGCGATAGAGAGCCCTCATACGTCGCTTGGCGCTATTGCGCCAGACCGCATTTCCATTCCGCTTTCCTGCTATAAAAGCAGCACGGCCGCAGGGGCCGTGCTGAGTATCCCCTTGCGATACGATGAGCGTCACAAAGGGAGTTGCATGTCTTTTTCCATGTGAGAACAAGTAAGAGATCTCATCACTTGACTTAATGGTGCCTCGCACGGGTTCTCACATATTCAAGACTAGACGCAGAGACGCTTGCGGCCCTTAGCACGACGTGCCGAGAGAACGGCACGACCGCCCTTGGTGGCCATACGGGCACGAAAGCCGTGGGTCTTTGCGCGCTTGCGAGTGTTCGGTTGATAGGTGCGCTTCATTGCTCGATCCTTTCAGGTGTCAGTAAATTCAAAAGTATATGCGAGCAAACGCGCGCGTCAAGGTGGATTCAGCCCTTTGCCAGCCCCATTACCCCTCATCACAGAACCCACACGCTGTTCTCGTCAAACGAAAGAGACCATGAGAGACCACTGAGGCAAAACGACGAGCATCAGCGCTCCCGAGGGCAGGGGGCCCGCAAGCTCCCGTCGGGCGGCTCGGGTGGGAATAAAAACGGAAACGTTGGTCACTCCATCGCTGCGAGGCCGGGAGAACATGCGTCGAGGCGCTCGAACACGACTCTGCCAAGAAAAAGATCATCGTCAACGAGGACACCATAAACACACGTTTAAAGCTCGCGCGAGCGACGGGAGACAATCGGCGAGGAAACAGACCCCAGCGATCCGCTCAGAACGATCCCCGATTGCTCGTTTTCCCCTTGCGCCCCATGGTTATCCACACCCATGAGCTATATCAATGTGGATAATGTTGATAACTTCTCAATTACTAACAACCCGAAACAGACCCCTCTTCGCAGCACCACGCAACGCTGCGACCTGCGAAGATCGCTCTTGTGACAAATTCATTAACTCTCCTCTTCAATTTCCCTTGACAAGCTTTTGACCTGCGGTTTTATTGTTAAACACAGGTAACGTTTGAAATCAATACCTCAATATCACTTCATTGACTCCTTGCTTTTCAAAGGCGTTGAAAAGCCAAAAGGCAGCTCTCAAAACCCCTCTCATCCCCAAGAATTGAGGAAGTTATCCAGACTCGCCCTTCTCCTCTTTCATTCTTTTCTTCCCCCGTTTTCAGGTTTTCCACATTTGTTGGAAAAGGTGTTGAAAACTCTGAAAACACGAGGGATAGAACGGCTAATAATTGAAAAACGTGGAAACGCTGATTAGAATGGATGAAAAACGAGCCTGATTCATTCGAATAAGAGCGGAATGGACAGGCTTTTTTTCTCCCATGGGAAAACGGAAAGAACTATGGCTCAGGAAAACGAACCACATACGCACCAGCCATACCTCCAGCCGGACTCTTCGCCGTCGCCGCACCTTGAAGGCGGACGCCCGCTTGAAGAAGAGGTGCAGGGGAACGCGACCTTCATGCCCACCGCCGGGCAGGCGCTTGCGCAACCCCAGGCAACGGGTTACATCCCGTCCTCCGCACAGCCTCAGGTAGCAGGCTACGCACAAGCCCCCACACCGCCGCAGGCGGCAGGCTACGCACAAGCCCCCGCACAACCCCAGGTAGCAGGCTATGCGCCGGCCATGAGCCAGGCACAGGCCGCAGGCCCTCTTCCAGGCGCCTACCCCGCAGCGCCGTCTGCTCAGCCGGTCACCCCCTTGCCGCCGTATGGCGGCGCGCCCCGACCGGAGACGATGCCGTCCTTCGTCGAGGCACCTGCTTACGACCCCGCGCCCTACGCCCACGACGTCAACGGCACCGGCCTGTACGAGACACCGGCGCAGCCATCGTTCGACTACACCTATATAAGCTCGCCCGCGCGCATAGCCATCTACGACACGCTCAAAACCGCGCCACGCGTGATCCAGATCCAGGGCGGGCCGACGCATGAGTACATCGAGCACATCGCCTCTCTGACGTTTCGCCACGCCAAAGAAGCCGGCGGCACCATCCCCTACACCGTCATCCGCGAGGTGTCGGAAAACTTCATCCACGCGCAGTTCCAGGAGGTCATCGTCTCGATCCTCGATTCGGGCAACACGATCCGCTTCGCCGATCAGGGACCGGGCATCAAGCACAAGGAACTCGCCCAGGAGCCCGGCTTCTCATCGGCGATCGAGCCCATGAAGCGCTACATCCGCGGCGTTGGGTCGGGCCTGCCGATCGTCAAGGATTACCTCGACACCTCGCATGGCTACATCCAGATCGAGGACAACATCAACCAAGGCTCGGTCGTCACCATCAGCCTGGTGCCGCCGCACGAAGCGCAAGAAAACGGCCCTGTCGACGCACCGGAGCTCACCGACAACGAAGTCGCCGTCCTGCGCGCGCTCAGCCCCGACAAGGTGCTCGGCGTCACCGACATGAACCGCATAACGGGAATGGCCAACGCCTCGATCTACACCGCCTTCTCCAAAATGGAAGAGGCAGGTCTCGTGAAGAAGGTCAACAAGAAGCGCTCTCTGACTCCCGAAGGCAGGCGGGTTGCCTTATCCTTGTGAGCCGACAGACGCGAGTCTTGTTAAGATAGCGATAGCTACTCACCTCGCACAAAGGCTTTGATGGACCTCGAAAAAGTATGGACAGACCTGATGCGACAGCTCAAGTCGTATCCCAACGTGAACGCATCCCAGATCGATGCGTTCTTTTCGCGCGTCCAAATCCAGGCCGTCAGCATGGGGTTCATCATGTTGACGTCCGACAACGTGTTCATCAAAGACTGGATCGAAAAGCATTACCTCAAAGACCTGCAGCAGGCATTGCGCGGCCTCTACGGCGTCGACTTCATGGTGCAGGTGGAGGTCGATCCCTCATTCGTGCCCGCGCCTGCGCCGCAAGCCGCGCCCGCAGCGGCCCCTGCACCGCAGGCTCCCGCCCCCGCAGCGCCTGAAGCGGCATTCCGCCCGCCCGTCACGGCGGCCCCAAGCCCCGCACCGGCAGCAGCGGCCCCCGCAGCACCTGCGCCTGCCGCGCCGGAGCGTCGTCGCGCGCCCGAGGAAACCCCAGCTGAGGCCGCGCCGAACCGCGCCCATCAGGACCCGTCGGGCGCGAATAGCCTGATGACCTTCGACACCTTCGTCATCGGCGAATCGAATCGCATGGCACGCTCCATGGCGATCGAAGTCGCCGACCGGCCGGGCATGACCGACCTCAACCCGCTGTTCATCTACGGGCGAAGCGGCGTGGGCAAAACCCACCTTCTGCGCGCGATCCAAAACTACGTCAACGAGCAGTACACCGACTTCAACGTGTGCTACATCGAGTCGATGGAGCTCGTGAACCGTTACTCCGATGCCGCGATCGAGAAGAGCGTCGACAAGCAGAGCTTCCGAAACTTCGAGAGCTACTTCCAAGAGGCCGACGTGCTCCTCGTCGACGAGATCCAGGGGTTGCAGGACAAACCCGGCACGCTCACCGCGCTGTTTCGCATCTTCAACAACATGATCGACAAGGGCAAGCAGGTCGTCTTCGCCGCCGACCGCGCGCCAGCCAACATCGACCTCGACGAGCGGTACGTCTCGCGCTTCAATTCCGGCGCGACGATCGACATCCAGCCACCCGACGACGAGACGAAGCGCAACATCATAAAGAGCTTCATCAAGACCTACCAAAACGACGAGGGCATCGAGCTGTCGGTTCCCGACAAGGTGCTCGATTATATCGTCGACAATTCCAGCTCCAACGTGCGCGAGCTCAAAAGCGCCATCACCAAGGTTATCTTCGCGCTGAAGATGGAAGGAGAGGACGGCCTTTCCGAGCGCCGCCTCGAAGAGCTTTTAGGCAACCACTTCCAGGGCGGCGGCAAGAAGCGCATCACGATCGAGATGGTGCAGGGCGCCGTCGAGGACTTCTACGGCGTGGCCCACAAGGAGATCGTCGGCAAGAAGAGAGAACGGCGCATCGTGCACCCCCGCCAGGTCGCGATCTACCTGTGCCGCGAGCTGTCCGAAAGTCCCCTCAAGACCATCGGCAACGCGTTCAACCGCGACCACACCACCGTCATGCACTCGTGCGACCTGATCACCAACCAGATGCAAGAGGATCGCAATCTGCGCGAAGAGCTCGAGTCGATCCGCGAGAAGATCCGCATTCAGCAGTATTAACAGGTGCAGAGCAGAGCAGCGCCGCGATGCGTCTGCACGTTTTACGGCGCTCCATGGTCAAACATGACGGCTTTATACGCCTCTCTCATGCATGACCTTCTCATTTGCAGACGAGAAGTCCAGTTGGAAGCCCTCGAGCATTCAAGCCGACCGTCCTCGCAACTGCTAGACGTATAAAGCCGTCAAAAATGACCACGAAAGCTGCTTTGCCGTGCGATCGGCGCTCGTGCACCCCCGTCGCACGGTCCTACACGCCCCAAAACCCTGTGGAAAACAGGGGGACGGGCGCGTGCAAGACCCACGCCTGGCTGTGGACAACGTTATCCCCACCTTTTCCCTGTGGATAACCTGAGATGTTTTCCACAGGGAAAATGAGGTTGTTTTTCGCAGGTGATCAGGCGTGATTCAGGTTATCAACATTTCCTCTGCCCTTATTATTACTACGATTACTTATTATTTAAGGGAAGAAGAGATAAGAAAGGGAGGGGATAACCGCATCCTGCGCTCTCCTTGCGAAGGATGGGCGCGTGCGGATGCGGCGGGCGCGGTAGAACGGGTATCATAGCGGAGAACGAACCAGGGCAGGGAGGCGCCCCATGAAATTTAGCATCAACCAGTCAGAACTCCAAAGCGCGCTTTCGGTCGTCGTCAAGGGGTCTTCGACTCGCTCGACGCTTTCCATCCTTGCAGGTGTCTATATCAAAGCAGAAGACGGCGCCATCACCCTGCAGACGACCAACCTGGAGCTGTCGATCAAGGTGAGCTGCCCCGCCCTCGTCGAAGAGCCGGGCGAGACTGTCGTTCCAGCCAAGCTGTTCGGCGACATCGTGAAGAACCTGCCGGACATGGCCGTCCGCATCGAGGGCGACGATTCCTCGGCGCAGGTGTTCTGCGGCACGGCGACGTTCTCGCTCAAGGCCCTCAACCCGCTCGACTTCCCTGCGTTCCCCGAGATCGAGACCGACCAGGAGGCGCAGTTTCCCTTCAGCACGTTCTCGTCGATGGTCAAGCACACCGCCAAGGTCGTCTCTCATGACGAGACCCGCGCGATCCTGACCGGCGTGCTCGTGTCGCACACCGGCACCGAGCTGCGCATGGTCGCCACCGACTCGTACCGCCTGGCGGTTGCCCAGGCCACGCTCGACTACGACTCGCCCGAGGCCTTCGAGGCGGTCATCTCCGGATCGTTTCTGCAGGACATCGCCTCCTTGCCCTCGTCAGACGACGCGATCACGCTTGTCCTCAACGAGAATCAGATCATCGTGTCCTACCGCGGGATGACGTTCATCAACCGCCGCATCGAGGGAACCTTCCCCAACTATCGCCAGCTGATCTCGGACTCGTATTCCACGCGCGCGACGCTGTCGACCGCCGCGCTCACCGACGCCGTGCGCCGCGTCTCGCTCATGAGCAACAAGATCTCGCCGGTGCAGATCAAGGTCGACGCCGAGTCGGGCACGGTGACGCTGGTCACCACCTCCCAGGACGTGGGCAACGCCCAGGAGAATCTGATCTGCGAGGTCGAGGGAGACACGGTGGACATCGCCTTCAACTACGCCTTCATGCTCGACGGGCTGAACTCCATCCCGACCGATGTGGTGTACCTGGAGCTGTTCGGGCCGATGAAGCCGGGCATTCTGCGCGCTGCCGAAGGCGCCGACTTCCTCTACCTCATCATGCCGGTGCGCGTGTAGCGCGGGGCGAGTGCGACCATGGGTCTTGCCGTCGAGCGCATCGAATACCGCGATTTCCGCAGCTACGAGTCGTTTGCGCTCGAAGAGCTGGGGCCGCTCACAGTCATCGTGGGCCCCAACGCGGTGGGCAAGACCAACCTGATCGAGGGCATCCAGCTGACCACGGCCATGACCTCGTTTCGGTCCCCGCGCCCCGAGCACCTGGTGCGCACAGGCGCCGAGCGAGGAAGCGTCAAAACGCTGATCTGCGGCGATGATCGTCGGCTCGAGGTCGAGCTGATCTGCGGCGAAGGTGCGCGCACCTATCGGCTCAACGGCAAGAAGCGCCGCGCCTCGTCTCTGGCGGGCATGCTGCCGTCGGTGCTGTTTTGCCCCGATGACCTGGGCTTGGTCAAAGGCCCTCAGGCCCCGCGACGCGCGCAGGCCGACACCCTCGGCTCCCAGCTCTCATCAAACTACCGCGCGGTGCGCCTCGACTACGAGCGCATCGTGCGCCAGAAGAACCGCAGCCTCAAGGACGAGGCACCCGTCGATTACCTGCGCAGCCTCAACGAGGTGCAGGCGACGGTCGGCGCGCAGTTCTATCGCCTGCGCGCCCAGATGCTCGCCGGTCTCGCTCCCTACTTGAGCGACTTCTACCGCCGCATCGCGGGCGGGCGCGAGGAGGCGACGCTTGCCTACGTGCCGTCGTGGCTGCGCTCCGAGCTCGACCTCGAGGCCGAGCCGCACCTCGCGCCGGCGAGCCGCGAGGAGGCGCGCGAGGCGCTCGCCGCCGCGATGGAGCGAGCCTTGCCTGAGGAACGCGCCCGCCGCCGCGCGCTGTTCGGGCCGCACGTCGACCGCATCGAGTTCTACCTTGACGGGCGCAACGCCCAGACCTTTGCGTCGCAGGGCCAGCAGCGCTCGCTCGTCTTAAGCTACAAGATGGCCGAGGTCGAGCTGATCCGCGATCGTCTTGACCAGGCTCCCGTGCTTCTGCTCGATGACGTCATGAGCGAGCTCGACGATGCGCGCCGCCGCGCGCTGCTTGAGCAGATCGTGCGCTCGTCCCAGACGTTCGTGACGGCGACCAACGCCGAGTACTTCGATCCCGCCCTGATCTCCCAGGCGCGGATCGTCGAGTTGAGGGAGCGAGGGGCATGAGCGAGCGCGAGTTCGTCGAATGGGGATCCACCGCCGATCCCCGCCGCGCGGTCTGGGCTGCTGAGCAGCGAAACAACGAGTTTCGCCCCGCTGCGCGCTCTCTCGAGGCGTTCTTCGCCGAGGGCATGCCCGACGAGGTGTGTCGTCGCGTGATGGTGGATCGCCGAATCAAGCAGGTGCACGAGCAGTTCGCCGCGGTGGTGGACGCCTTCATCCTCGAGCACGTGAACTCCGTCTACCTCATGCGCAGCAAGGTCGTCGAGGGCGCCTACGATCTGATCGTGTACCTGGACAACTCGACCTGCGCCGCCGAGCTCAACGCGCGCCGCGAGCTGATCAGGCTCAAGTACCAGGAGCGGTTCTCGATCGTCGTCGACGTGTTCGAGATCCGCATCTCGCGCGGCCACTACAAGGAACAGCATCCGTTCGCCGCCGGCGACGCAGCACACGGCGCCGATCCCGTCCCGGAGCGCGAGCTGACGCCCGAAGAGGTCGAAAAGATCGACGCCACGGTGGCGCCCCTGCCGCCGGGTCGCATGAGAGACTCGTTCGTCAACGCCATGACTGCACAGAAAAAGCATTCAAAGAAAGAAAAATGAAATAAACTCACATCAACGCCCGTTTGAGCCTGAGAAACGCTCTGAGGGCCTCACAGGCCTACCCAAAGGGTAGGTATGACGGCACTTCTCTGGTATACTAACCTTTTACTTAATCACCTCTTGGCGCAGTCCTTTTTTAGGATGCGCGAGTTTTCAGAAGGGGAGAAACGCGTGTCCCAAAACAGCTCTCATTACAGCGGTCAAGACATCCAGGTCCTTGAAGGCCTCGAAGCCGTCCGCAAGCGTCCCGGCATGTACATCGGATCGACCGGCCCTCGCGGCCTGCATCATCTGGTGTACGAGGTCGTCGACAACGCGGTCGACGAGGCCTTGGCCGGCTACTGCGACACGATCGACGTCACGATCCACCAGGACAATTCCATCACCGTCGTCGACAACGGCCGCGGCATCCCGGTCGACAAGCACCCGAAGGAAAAGATCCCGACGGTCGAGGTCGTCCTCACCATCCTGCATGCCGGCGGCAAGTTCGGCGGCGAGGGCTACAAGGTCTCCGGCGGCCTGCACGGCGTCGGCGTCTCGGTCGTCAACGCCCTGTCGACCCGCGTGGTCGTCCAGGTGTGCCGCGACGGCAAGAAGTATGAGATCTCGTTCGACCACGGCAAGACCAAGGAGAAGCTCCACGAGATCGGCACCGCCAAGCACTCCGGCACCACGGTGAGCTTCTGGCCCGACCCCGAGATCTTCCGCGAGACCACGATCTACGACTTTGACACGCTGGCCGACCGCTTCCGCGAGATGTCGTTTCTGAACAAGGGCCTCAAGATCACGCTGTCCGACGAGCGCACCCCCGATGCCGACGGCAAACCGCGCCGCGAGGTGTTCCAGGCGATGGGCGGCCTCCAGGACTTCGCCAAGTACCTGAACCGCGACAAGGAGACGCTCAACAAGCCCATCTACTTCGAGGCGGAAAACGCTGATGGCATGGTGGAGGTGGCCATGCAGTGGTCGACCTCGTACTCGTCCAATTCGGTGATGGCGTTTGCCAACAATATCCACACGATCGACGGCGGCACCCACCTCGACGGCTTCAAGCAGGGCGTCACCCGCACGATGAACGACTACGCCCGCAGCAAGGGCATCCTGAAGGACAAGGACTCCAACCTGTCGGGTGAAGACACCCGCGAGGGCCTTGCCGCGATCATCTCGGTCAAGCTGCATGATCCTCAGTTCGAGGGACAGACGAAGGGCAAGCTTGGCAACACCGAGATCCGCCCGCTCGTGCAGGCGGCGGTGACCAAGGGCCTCGCCGAATACCTGGAAGAGAACCCGACGCCGGCCAAGCGCATCCTCAACAAGGCGTCCCAGGCGCTCAAGGCGCGCGAGGCCGCCCGCAAGGCCCGCGAGATGACGCGCCGCAAGGGCGTGCTCGACTCGCTGTCGCTGCCGGGCAAGCTGGCCGACTGCTCGAGCAAGAACCCGGCCGACTCCGAGATCTTCATCGTCGAGGGCGACTCGGCAGGCGGCTCGGCCAAGCAGGCCCGCGACCGTCGCACCCAGGCGATCCTGCCCCTGCGCGGCAAGATCTTGAACGTCGAGCGCGCCGGTCTGCACCGCTCGCTGTCGAGCGACACGATCAGCTCGCTGATCACGGCCATCGGCACGAACATCGGTGAGGACTTCGACGCCGACCAGGCACGCTATCACCGCATCGTGATCATGACCGATGCCGACGTCGACGGTGCGCACATCCGCATCCTCCTTCTGACGTTCTTCTACCGCTACATGCCCGAGCTGATCAACCGCGGCTACATCTACATCGCTTGCCCTCCGATCTTCGGCGTGAAGAAGAAGAACACCCGCTCCACGAAGATCGAGCGCTACATCTACGACGAGAATGCCCTGTCCGAGACGCTTTCCGAGATGGGCGGCGCCGACAAGTACGACGTCCAGCGCTACAAGGGCTTGGGCGAGATGGACCCCGAGCAGCTGTGGGAGACGACGATGGAGCCGGCGACCCGCACGCTGCTGCAGGTCAACATCGACGACGCCGCTGAAGCTGAGCGCACGGTGAGCGAGCTCATGGGCGATCTGGTCGAGCCCCGCAAGGAATTCATTCAGAAGCATGCCCGTGACGTGCGCTTCCTCGACATTTAGGAGACAACGTGGCAGATAACGATACCTTTAACCACGACGGAGAGGACGCCTCCGACGAGGCGCAGACCCCGGCGGTCGGCTCCGGCATTTCCGAAGAGCAGCGCGCCCAGGCCATGATGGCCGACATGCCCAGCGCCCACGGCGGCATCATCGAAGGCGCCAACGGCGGCGAGGGCACCACCGTGCGCACAGCCTACCTGGGCAAGGAGATGCAGACCTCGTTCTTGGAGTATTCCATGAGCGTCATCGTCTCGCGCGCTTTGCCTGACGTGCGCGACGGCCTGAAGCCGGTGCATCGCCGCATCCTCTACGGCATGAACGAGTCGGGCTACACGCCCAACCGCCCCCACATGAAGTCGGCCCGTACCGTCGGCGACGTCATCGGCAAGTACCACCCTCACGGCGACTACGCGGTCTACGACGCGATGGTTCGTCTGGCGCAGGACTTCAGCATGAGGGTGCCCCTGGTCGACGGCCACGGCAACTTCGGCTCGATCGACGGCGACTCCGCGGCGGCCATGCGTTATACCGAGGCGCGCCTGGCCAAGCCCGCGATGGAGCTGCTGCGCGACCTCGACAAGGAGACGGTCGACTTCCAACCCAACTACGACGAGAGCCTGCAGGAGCCCACGGTGCTCCCCGCGCGCTTCCCCAGCTTGCTCGTCAACGGCTCGAACGGCATCGCGGTCGGCATGGCGACGAACATCCCGCCCCACAACCTGGGCGAGACGATCGACGCGACCTGCCTGATGCTCGACAACCCCGACGTCACCACCGAGGAGCTGATGGAGGCCCTGCCGGGCCCCGACTTCCCTACCGGCGCGATCATCATGGGCAAGAAGGGCATCCGCGACGCGTATGAGACGGGTCGCGGCTCGCTCACGGTGCGCGCCAAGTGCGAGATCGTCGAGGGCAAGAACGGCAAGAGCTCGATCGTCGTCAAAGAGATCCCGTACCAGGTCAACCGTCAGCGCTTGCTTGAGAAGCTCGGCGAGCTCGTGCGCGACAAGAAGCTGCCCGAGATCTCCAACATCCACGATGCGGCCGACCGCAAGTCGCCGGTCGACATCATCATCGACCTCAAGAAGGACGCGATCCCGCAGGTCGTCCTCAATAAGCTGTACAAGCACACGCAGCTGCAGACCGGCTTCGGCGTGATCATGCTCGCGCTCGTCGACGGCGTGCCGCGCGTGCTGTCGCTCAAGGAGACGCTGCACTACTACATCGCCCATCAGGAAGATGTCATCGTCCGCCGCACGCGCTACGAGCTGGACAAGGCTGAGGCCCGCGCCCACATCCTCGAAGGCTACGTGATCGCGCTCGACAACATCGACGAGGTCATCCACATCATCCGCTCGTCCCAGACCGACAAGGAAGCGGGCGACCGCTTGACCGAGCGCTTCGGGCTGACGAAGAAGCAGACCGACGCTATCTTGGAAATGCGCCTGCGCCGCCTGACCGGCTTGGAACGAGAGAAGATCGAGCAGGAATTGGCCGAGCTGCGTGAGAAAATCGCCTACTACAAGCGCGTCCTCGAAGACCCGGCGCTTGTGCGCGAGATCATCAAAGAAGAGCTCGAGGAGATCAAGAAGAAGTATGGCACCCCGCGCCGCACTCGCCTGTCCGAGGCGGCGAAGGACATCGACATCGAGGACCTCATCGCCGAGGAGGAGGTGGCCATCACGGTCACCAAGGCCGGCTACGTCAAGCGCCTGCCCGTTGCCACCTACCGTCAGCAGAAGCGCGGCGGCAAGGGCATGCAAGGCGTGAACCTGAAAGAGGCCGACTTCGTCGAGCACCTGTTCATCTGCTCGACCCACGCCTTCATGCTGTTCTTCTCGTCGAAGGGCAAGGTCTACCGCCTGAAGGCCTACGAGGTTCCCGAGGCGTCGCGCCATGCGCGCGGCACGGCCATCGTGAACCTGCTGCCGCTCGAGAAGGGTGAGACCATCGCCGCCGTCATCGCCACGAAGGACTTCCCCGAGGACGAGAACCTGATGTTCGCGACGGCGTCGGGCATGGTGAAGAAGACCTCGATGAAGCTCTACGACCGCTCGCGCCGCGACGGCCTGATCGCGATCAACCTCAAGGACGACGACACGCTCGTCTCGGTGCATCGCGTCGCGGCCGGCGAAAAGGTGATCATGGTGTCGAGCGCCGGCAAGGCCATCATGTGGGACGAGGACGAGGTCCGCTCCATGGGCCGCGACACCATGGGCGTGCGCGGCATGACGGTCAACGCCGATGCCCGCGTGCTGGGCATGGAGATCGCGCGCCCCGGCACCGAGCTGCTCGTCATCACCGAGCTCGGCTACGGCAAGCGCACGCCGGTGGGCGAGTACCCCTCGCATCACCGCGGAGGCCAGGGCGTCTACACGATCACGATGACGCCGAAGAAGGGCCTGCTCGCCGCCATGAAGATCGTCGACCCCGAAGACGAGATCATGATCATCACGAACGACGGCGTCGTGGTGCGTACCCCGGTCTCGGGCGTGTCCCAGCTGGGCCGCTCCACCCAGGGCGTGCACGTGATGAACGTCGCGCCGAAGGACCGTGTGACGGCGGTGGCCATCTCGTCGACCTCTCCTGAGAACAAGACGACCCATCGCTCAAGCGACCAAGCGAGCTTGCTCGACTAGTCATTCGCGCTATGCGCACTAAGAGAGGACCGCTTCCCCTTGGGGAGGCGGGCCTCTCTTGTTGCGTGGGTTGGTGGGGGCGCCGCAGCGCTACGATGCGAAGTCGTCGGGCGTGAGCTCGGTCACGAAGCGGTGGAACGCCTCGATGTCGGCTTCGTCGGAGTTCTGATCGGGGATCATGAACGGATAGGATGCCTTGTCCAGCAGCGAATCCAACAGGTAGATGCCGGCGTTTTGCTTGAGGGCGAGCGCCACCGCGTCGCTCGGCCGCGCGTCGAGCTCGATCAGCCGCCCGTGATGGCGCAGCGTGACCTTGGCGAAAAACGTGGAGTCCTTGACGTCGGTGATCAGCACGTGGTCGACGTAGGCATCGAGGTTGGTGAGCGCGTCGATCAGCAGATCGTGGGTGAGCGGGCGCGGGAACTTGACGTCCTCGAGCGCCAGGCCGATCTGCGCGGCTTCCGGCGTGCCGATCCAGATGGGGACGAAGTTGGTCGCCGGCTGGCCGTCGGCGGCAAAGGGGCAGAGCACCAGAATCGACGGACCCGCATCGCGGGGCATGATGAGGTTCTGCACGCGAACAGGGGTCATGCCGTTCATAGACGCCCTCCTTTCCCTCAATTCCCAGCATAGCGCACCGACGGGGCAGCTCTGCGTAAAAGGTGGATTACGCCTGTGGGGTGAGCGCCGCGCCGCTGTGCGCGACGTGTTCGAGGATCGTGCGTTGGAGCCGGCGAAAAAGTTTGGCTCTGCCCCTTGACCCACAGGTCGGGTCGTTGTAATTTAATCAGGCGCGATTTTCGGGCCCATAGCTCAGTTGGTTAGAGCGCACGCCTGATAAGCGTGAGGTCAGCAGTTCAAATCTGCTTGGGCCCACCATTTTTTTACTAATAAACGCTCCACCGTGAGCCGAGTTTGCCGGTGGAGCGTTTATTGATACTTTTCCCGAATCGCCGCACGTCGCAAGACACCCTAAAGGGGCATTAGCTCAGCTGGGAGAGCGCGGGCTTTGCAAGCCTGAGGTCAGGGGTTCGATCCCCCTATGCTCCACCATGGAAAGCATGCAGGTCCAGAAATGGTCCTGCATTTTTTTTATTTTCAGGATGACGGGGGATCGAAGGCTTATAGGACAAAAAGTGTGTCTCATTTAGGGGCATCGACGCAGGTCGATGCC
>CAVCDZ010000120.1:0-5698 GCA_963601095.1 Oscillibacter sp. MSJ-31
GATACGCTCGCCGGCCGCATGTCTGGTCGTGAGATCGTCATCGACGAGCTCACGCTCACGCGCCAGGAGCTCAACTTCGTTGATCGCCTCTACATCATCGGCTGCGGCACCAGCTACCACGCTGGCTTGATCGCAAAGAACCTGATCGAAGGCTGGGCACGTATCCCCACCGAGGTCGAGGTCGCAAGCGAGTTCCGCTACCGCAACCCCATCATCACGCCGACTACGCTCGTCGTCGCCGTGTCCCAGTCGGGCGAGACGGCCGACACCCTGGCCGCGATCCGCGACGCGCGCATCAAGGGCGCCAAGGTCTTCGGCATCACCAACGTCATCGGCTCGCCGGTGGCGCGCGAGTCCGACGGCGTGATCTACACCAAGGCCAACAAGGAGATCGCGGTCGCCTCCACCAAGTCGTTCATCGGCCAGGTGGTCAGCCTGACGCTGCTCGCGATGCTGTTGGGCCGCGTGAAGGGCAAGCTCACGCTGAACACCACGCGCATGCTCTTCGGCGAGCTCGCTGACACCGCAGAGCAGGTCGAGTCCATCTTGCAGGACACGTCTGCCATCGATGCGGCCGTGCCGTTCTTCGAGGACCGCACCTCGTCGCTCTACATCGGCCGTGGCCTGGGCGAGGCGACATGCTTCGAAGGCGCGCTCAAGCTCAAGGAGATCAGCTACATCCACGCCGAGGCCTACGCCGCCGGCGAGATGAAGCATGGGCCGATCGCCCTGCTCGACGACGGGTTCCCGATCGTCGCCGTCGCCACCCAGAGCCCGACGTACGACAAGACCATCTCCAACCTGGAGGAGTCCAAGTCCCGCGGCGCCAAGATCATCGCGATCGCAACCGAGGGCGACACGAACGTGCAGAAGGTCGCCGACCACGTGATTTACATCCCCAAGGTGCGTGATACGTTCATGCCGATCACGGCGAGCGTGCCGCTGCAGCTGCTTGCGCGCGCCGTTGCTGTGCATCGCGGTTGCGACGTTGACCAGCCGCGCAACCTCGCCAAGTCCGTCACGGTCGAGTAGCGTTTTATGGCCGATTCGACTGCTGCCGCCGCGTTCGGGCAAGAAGGGCTTCCCGACTCGGTGTCCATGGGCATCGACGTCGTTGAGATCGCCCGGATGCGCGCGATCTTGAAGCGCTCACCTGCCTTCGCGCGGCGTGCGTTTTCTGCCGACGAGCAGGCATACTGCAATGCCACGACGATCCCCGAGGCGCATTATGCGACGCGGTTTGCCGCAAAGGAAGCCGTGCTCAAAGCCCTGGGTACCGGGTTTTCCGGTGTGGGGATGCGCGATGTCGAGGTGGTGCTGAACGCCAAGGGCAAGCCGATGGTGAAGCTCCACGGGCGCGCCGCCGAGGTGGCGCGCGAGCTCGGCGTCGAGGAGATTCCGCTGTCGCTGTCGTACACGCATACCGATGCGGTGGCGTGCGCGCTCGCGCTGACGCCCGAGGCGCGTCGCGATGCGGTCGAGCTCGTCGACCCGGCCAAAGAGCTGACGCGTCAGTTCAAAGAGGCGCGCTCGTGGTTGGATGAGCTTCCGTAGCGTGAGTTTGATACGCTGCTTTGTTGAGTTGAGGGGGTGCGCGCCGCGCATCCCTCAACGCGTTTATGGCTTCAGTGCGACATCTTAGGCCCTCGCTGCAGAATCCGTTCGATCCGCAACGGTACGCGCGGCGTTTTGACGCGTGAGGGGGCCCATGAGGGTGCATCCACGCTGTGAAATGGGTGGCGCGGGGCGCTTTGGGGGCGTTGTCGCACGACTAATCGTTGCCGATCGACTCTATTCTGCAAAATCACCTCAAAACAGTGCACTGGCTCGCTGCGAATGCTCGGTGAGACCGCTCTACCCGCTACGTCGCGCCAACGATGGGCAAGGCGCTGCCCAGCTTTTTGCATAACTGGTTATTGAAAAGTCCTTACGCGAGCTAAAACGCCCAATCACCGTAAAACACCAGGTCAGGCGCGTGTGCCTATTCCTTCAATTCGTCACATCCGATAACGCGTTCATATCTCTTGACTCTCTTTTCCCAGGTGGATATACCTATACAACTACAAGCCCATAGGAATATAGGATTTAGGAAGAGGGAGTAGAAGATGGCGGACAAAGCCCCTCATGATCACGAAACCAACGATGCGGTAGCCCCTGAAAGCACTTCAACGGCAGCTTCAGCGCACGACCACAGCGATAAGCCCGCTCGCGCCCACGACGCAGCCGGCACTCATACTCACACCCACGACGGAACCACCCATACCCATACCCACGATGGCAGCACGCACACGCACGCTCACGGACATCACCATCACCACGAGCACGGCGGCATGGACAACTACCATGACTACGTGGCGGCCGTCTCCGCTTACAAGAAGACGTTCGCTTCGAAGCAGGACGTGATCGAGCAGACGCCTGACCCGGCAGTGCGCGACATGCTGCTGCGTATGCAGGAGCTCGGCCTCGAGACCACGTTCGACCGTTTCGACGACCAGAAGCCGCAGTGCACGTTCGGCATCGCGGGCATCTGTTGCCGCAACTGCTTCATGGGCCCCTGCAAGATCACCAAGAAATGCCACCGCGGCGTGTGCGGCGCTGATGCCGACGTCATCGTCGCGCGCAACATGCTGCGCCACTTGGCTGCCGGCGCCGCTGCTCACGGCGCACGCGGCCGCGAGAGCATGCTTGCGCTCAAGGCAGCGGGCGAGGGCCGCATCGATCTGCCGATCGAAGGCGAGAAGAAGATCCGCGCCGTCTGCAAGAACTTCGGCATCGACACGGAGGGCAAGACGCTCAACGAGCTTGCCGTCGAAGTCGCCGACATCCTGCTCGACGATCTGTCGCGCACGGTGCCGGCGCCCCATCGCGCGATCAACGCCTTCGGTTCTCCCGAGCGCATCAAGGTGTGGGAGGACCTAGGCATTCTGCCAATCAGCACCTATCACGAGGTCTTCGAGTCCCTGCATCGCACCTCGACCGGCACCGATGGCGACTGGCGCAACATCATGCAGCAGTTCCTGCGCATCGGCGTCGCGTTCGCGTGGTCGAGCTGCCTTGGCTCTTCGATCGCGATGGACAGCCTCTTCGGCCTGCCGCGCCGCAGCCGCTCGATGATGAACCTCGGGGCGCTCAAGAAGGGCTGGGTCAACATCGCCGTGCACGGCCATTCGCCGGTGCTCGTCAGCCAGATCGTCAAGGTCGGTCAGTCGGAGGAGTTCCAGCAGGCCGCCAAGGAAGCGGGCGCCAAGGGTATCCAGTTCTACGGCATCTGCTGCTCGGGCCTGTCGGCGATGTACCGCTACGGCGGCGTGATCCCGCTGTCGAACGCTGTGGGCGCCGAGCTCGTCTTGGGCACGGGCGCGCTCGATCTGTGGGTGGCCGATGTCCAGGACGTGTTTCCCACGATCATGGAGGTGGCGCGCTGCTTCAAGACGACGGTCGTCACCACGAGCGATTCGGCTCGCCTGCCCGGCGCCGAGCACTACGCCTTCGATCATGAGCACTCCAACCTCGGCGAGGCGACGGAGCTGGCCCGCACGATCGTGCGCCGCGGCATCGAGAGCTTCGCTGAGCGTCGCGACGTGCCGGTCATGATCCCGCAGTACCAGGTCGAGGCCGAGGTCGGCTTCTCGGTCGAGTTCGCCCAGAAGCATTTCGGCATGGATGCGCTCGCCGCCGCCCTCAAGGACGGCCGCATCAAGGGCATCGTCAACCTGGTGGGCTGCTCCAACCCGCGCGTCGTCTACGAGAAGGCCACGGCCGAGATCGCTGACTACCTGATCAGGCACGACGTGCTGCTGATGACCAACGGCTGCGCCTCGTTCCCGTTGATGAAGCTCGGCTATTGCTCGAGCAAGGGCCTCGAGCGCGCCGGCGCCGGCCTGCGCAGCTTCCTCGGCGACGTCCCGCCGGTTTGGCAGATGGGCGAGTGCCTGGACAACGCCCGCGCCTCAGCGCTTTTCCATGGCCTGTCCGCGAAGCTCGGCATCCCGATGAAGGAGCTGCCGTTCGCCTTCTCCAGCCCGGAGTGGTCGAACGAGAAGGGCCTGTGCGCCGCGCTGTCGTTCCGCCTGCTGGGCCTCAACTCGTATCACTGCGTGTACGCGCCGACGCAAGGCTCGGCCGCGGTGACCGAGTTCATGGAGCACGGCACGAAGGACATCCTCGGCTCGGAGATGATCGTCGACGTCGACCACAACGTCCTGGCTCGCCGCATCGTCGACGACCTTGACGAACGCCGCGCCGCCCTCGGATGGACGACCGGAGACCCCCTACGAAAGGACCGCATCGCATGACCCGCAACGCCCTCAAACGCACCGCGCAGACGGTAGCTGCCGTTATCGTCCTCGCGCTGTTGGTGGCCTCGGCGATCTATTACTCCTACGACAGCTCGCGCGCCTCGTCGGACCAGAACGGGGAAGTGGTCACGCTCAAAATCGCCTACCTTCCCATCACGCATGCGCTTCCGCTGTTCAAGGCGAAGGAGGATCTTGAGGCGTCGAACTCGAACGTTCGCGTGGAGCTGGTGAAGTACGGCAGCTGGAACGAGCTGTCCGATGCGATCAACGCCGGGCGCGTCGACGGCGCTTCGATGCTCATCGAGCTGGCGATGAAGGCGCGCGAGCAGGGGATCGACCTCAAGATGGAAGCGCTTGGCCATCGCGACGGCAACGTCGTCGTGGGTGCGGCCGACATCCAGTCGGCCGCTGACCTGCGCGGCAAGACCGTGGCGATCCCGAGCAAGCTCTCGAGCCACAACATCCTCATGCGTCAGTACCTGGTCGCCGGCGGCGTCGACCCCTCGGAGGTCAACTTCGTCGAGATGACGCCGACCGAGATGCCGTCTGCGCTCCAGTCGGGTCAGATCGCCGGCTACTGCGTTGCCGAGCCGTTCGGCGCCAAGGCCATCACGCTCGGCACGGGGCACGTCCTGTCCGAGTCAGGCTCTTTGTGGCCCGATTCGGTCTGCTGCGGCATCGTGGTGAACGCCGATGCGACCGCCGACAAGCAAGCTGCCGTCGACGCGTTCGTCGATGCGTACAAGCAGGCGGGCACCGAGCTCGACGCCGACCATGACGACGAGCTGCGGATCGCGGTTGACTACCTGGGGCAGGACGAGGAGACGGCGAAGACGTCGATTCAATGGATCAACTTCTCCAACCTCGACGTGTCGCGTGACGCCTACGACGACCTGTCGCGCGAGATCGTGGACAACGGCCTGCCCAACACCCCGCCCTCCTACGATGACTTCGTCGCACAGCAGAACTGATGCGGCGGTTTTGAAAGGCAAGTGACATGAGGAAACTTTTGCAAACGATCGCGCCGTTCGTCATCGTGATCGCGATCTGGGAGGTCGTGGCCGTGGCGGGTGTCTTCCCTGAAAGCCTGTTCCCGGGCGTCGACAAGGTCTTTTCCGCCTTGGCCGACCGCGCGGCGTCCGGTACGCTTTTGATCGACGTCGGCGCGAGCATGTACCGCTTCATCTTCGGCTACGGCATCGCGGCGATCTCGGGCATCGTGCTGGGGCTGCTCTTGGGCTCGTTCAAGCCCGCGTGGGTCTTCGCCAACCCGCTCGTGCAGTTCCTTCGCCCGATCTCGCCGATGGCTTGGCTGCCCTTCGTGGTGCTGTGGGTCGGCATCGGCGACGTGCCGGCGATCGTGGTCATCTTTCTGGCCGCGTTCTTCCCGGTGCTGCTGT
>CAVCDZ010000121.1:0-20366 GCA_963601095.1 Oscillibacter sp. MSJ-31
GCCGTCGGCCGTGCTGATCAACTGCGCGCGCGGGCCGATCGTCGATTCCGAGGCGCTGGCGACGGCGCTCAACGGGGGCCGCATCGCCGGGGCGGGCATCGACGTGCTTGAGATGGAGCCGCCGTTCCCGTCCGACCACCCGCTGCTCACCAGCAAGAACACGATCGTGACGCCGCATGTGGCGTTTGCCTCGACCGAGGCGATGCAGAAGCGCGCCGAGATCGTCGCCGACAACGTGGCTTCGTATCTGGCGGGAGCGACGAAGAACCTGGTTTCTTAAATCGCGTCGGCGTGCGGTGGGTTTTGCTTGAGGATCTGCTGCACGCCGGCCGCAGGGCGCAAGCGGTGCGGTGCGCGGTGCTGAAAAGGGATGGTGGCGTGCGGGCGAGATGAGCGCCGCACGCTGCGTTACGCGACGTTGGCCTTGGCGACGATGGAGATGTCGTTGAGCTGCTTTTGGGTGTGGGCGTCGACGCCGATGGAGGCCGCGCCGTTGCGCACCTTGGTCACGTAATCCTCGCGGAACGACGAGTCGACGAACGGACCGCGAAGCGACAGGTAGATCAGCGCCTCGAGCGTGTGCGCGTCCTGCGCTGCAGGCTCATAGGCATCGTGCCCGAAGGCGCCCACGATCACGGTGTCGGCCGTCTCGTTGCCAGCGTAGCGCACCTCGACGAACGACTTCTCATAGCAGCGGGTCGACACGCCCTCAAAACCGTCCATCTTGGATTCGTTGGCGCCGCTCAGATCCCACAGCGCGCCCTGGACGTGCTTGCCCGGCGCAGGGACGACGGTGGCGAAGCCGGCCGCGTCCATCTTGAGCTCGTGGTTGGGCAGCGTCGCGACGCCGAGGTATTCAGCCCCGGGGCAGCGGAACTCCATCTGCGTGAAGTCCATGTTCGATCCGTATGCGAAGTAAAGCTTGTGCATGACTGGTAGTATGCCCGCTCGTGCGTCCCGCGGCTCCCCTGAGTTTCGCATATCGGGCATTCGGCTCAGCCTATAACGCTTACTACCTGGGGTTTTGATCCCACTTGCAGGGATGAGCGGGAGAGAACCTTACGGTGACGTAACCGATCTCGTCTCTGCGGGATCGCGCGCGCCGCCTCGGCGATTCTGGAAAAGCACACAGGACGCCAACCGCGCGTGCGGCGGGCGCGCTCGAAGGGAGCTTATATGGATATTCAGCAGATCGTCGATGCCGTGGTGTCGCAGGCGCAAGGATCGCCGGAGGTGCTGCAGGGGTTTGCAGCCGACCCCGCTTCGGCCATCGAGGGAATCGTCGGGGATCAGGGGCTTGATGCGGCGGCCGTCTCCGAGGTAGCGCAGGGCGTGTTCGCTCAAGCTCAGGAGGGCGGGCTCGATCTTGCGGGCCTGCTCGAGGGCACACCGGTCTCCGACGTGGCAGCCGACGCGCTCGCAGCAGATGGGCTTGGCGGCATCCTGTCTGGCGTGCTCGAGGGCAACGGCTTGGGCGACGTGGTGTCGAACCTAGTCGGTGGCGAAGGCGAGGGGCTTGGCGGCTTCCTCGGCGGGCTGTTCGGCCGCTAGGCACGCAGAGCGGCCGTGCGCGGAATGTGCGTTCGCGCCCTCCGCAGCAGCGCCTACACGCCGGCGACCCCGCTGACGATCGAGATCGTGGTCGCCGCGCACACGCCCAGGATGATCGTGAACCCGCTCGCCAGCCCGGCTAAGCCGAAGTCGCCGCCCGAGCGCAGCGTGAATACCGGGCCGAGCGCGCTCGACGGCGCCCACAGCAAAATCGCGATCACGACCTTCGAGGTGAAGTCGAACGGCAGAAACGCGAACTCGAGCGCCGTGAACACCGCGGCTGCCACGATGCGGATGCTCGCCAGCTGGGCGATCTCGCGGATCTGCTTGCGATCGGCGGTGAAGCGGATCATCAGCCCCAGCATGAACAGCGCGAGAAACGAGTTGGCGTTGGCGATCGGCTCGGTGAACTTCACCACCTCATCGGGTAGGTGGATCTCCAGCACGGCCAGCACGATCAGGATCATGTAGGCGTCGAACGGCACCGACGACAGCAGTCGGCGCAGCACGAAGCGCACCGGGCGATCGATCTTCTTGCCACCGGCGATCAGCCCGGTCAGCGCGTAGGACCCGCCGGTCATCATGATCGCGTTGCCGGCGTCGAACAGGCACGTTGCCACCGCCATCGTGGGGGGAGAACAGCGACTGGACGAACGGCAGCGCGAAGCAGCCGATGTTGAAGCCGCAGGAGTTGAGCAGGTAGAACACGCGATCGCGCTGCTCGGTGTTGCGGGTGAGCAGCACCGTGACGAAAAACGGGACGATCGCGCAGACGAAGCCCAGCGGTACGAGCAGGAGCAGATCGGGCGTGAAGTCGGCGGCGCCGAAGGCGTGGATGATCGCGCAGGGGAGCGTGAAGTTGAAGACGATCTTGGGGATGGTGGTCTCGGGTTGGGCGCCGAGCATCCCGCTGCGCCGGGCGAAATAGCCTGCCGCGATGATGGCCGCGAACGCCGCGACCTTGATCAGCACGTCTTCCACGCGCTTCGCCTTCTTTCTGAGGGTCGCCTCTGCTCGGTGGCGAGCGCCGCGCGAAGCCCGGTCGCCTCGGCGCGCAAGGGGCGCAGAATCGGCGGCCGACCTCGTTTTGTTCCTGCGCTAGCCTACCGCACTTTGCCCAGGTGGAGCGCCGGGGCGAGCCCTCCTGGGCCGTTTAACATGGCAGCTTCAAAATCTGACATGGTTTCTTCATATCGTGCCGTTTTCGAGACGGGTCATGCATCGGACAGAATCACCCTATGATCAGGCATTTCGCCACGATGAATCGCGCTTGTTACATCCTTAACAACTCTTAACCCCAGATTACATTTCTTTAACATTTAGCTTGCTAAGCTGACGCAGGCAGATTTGAGGTGGGCTGACGAATGCCCGGATCGCCTCTGTCGCATGCATCGGCTCCGCGCTTGCTGCCTGCGGCGGATCATGCGGCATCCACCTGGTGTTTCGCCTTGCGCCTCCTCCTCTTACCTGCCGACGTCGTCGCTGCGCTTCGGCGCGCGCGGACGTCGCATCGTTCATTGGAATTGAAGGAGGAATCAAGGTAACGCATGGATATCGCTACTCTTGTCGTTGTGGGGCTGGTCATCGTCGTCGCCCTTACCTTTGACTTCACGAATGGCTTCCATGACACGGCCAACGCCATGGCAACCTCCATTGCCACCGGCGCCCTGAAGCCCAAGACTGCGGTGATCGCAGCAGGCACGCTCAATCTGGTGGGTGCCTTTCTGTCGACCGAGGTGGCAAAGACCATCTCCGGCGGCATCATCAACGAGCAGCAAGTGACCATCGGGTCGGAATTCATCTTCGCTGGCCTCGTCGGCGCCATCCTCTGGAACCTGCTCACCTGGCTGGTCGGCCTTCCCTCGAGCTCGTCTCACGCGCTGTTCGGCGGCCTCGTCGGCGCCGTCATCGTGGGCGCAGGCGTCGAGGGCATCAACTTCGGTGCCGTGGCCGGCAAGATCCTGATCCCGGCTCTGGTTTCGCCCGTCGTCGCCGGCCTGGCGGCGTTCGTGGCTGTGAAATTAATATATTTCGTGGTGAAAGGGCTCGATGAGAAGTACGTCGAGACCGGCTTCAGGCATGGTCAGACGGTCACCGCGTGCCTCGTCGCTCTGTCTCACGGCACCAACGACGCGCAGAAGACGATGGGCATCATCACGCTGGCCCTGATCGCCACCGGCGTCCAGGCATCTGGCACCGGCCCGCAGCTCTGGGTCGTCGCCGTCTGCGGCCTGGCCATCGCGCTCGGCACCTACATGGGCGGCTGGCGCGTCATCCGCACGCTGGGCAAGGGCCTGACCGAGATCTCCACCCCGCAGGGCTTCGCCGCTGAGGCGGCCTCGGCCACTACGATTCTCGTGTCGTCCCACCTCGGCTTCGCGCTGTCCACCACGCAGGTTTGCTCCGGCTCCATCATCGGCACCGGCCTGGGTAAGAAGGGCAACGCCGTCAACTGGGCCGTCGCCGGCCGCATGCTGATCGCCTGGCTGGTCACCTTCCCGTGCGCCGGCGCCATCGGTGCAGCTGCCTGCGCCGTCGCGAAAATCAACGTTTGGGGCACGGGCGTCGTCGCTGTGGCCGCGATCATCATCGCGTTCATCATCTTCCGCCTGTCCCGCCGCAACCCGGTCAATTCCGGCAACGTCAACGAGTCGTCCGAGGTCAAGCTCAATGCTGACACCACGGCTTCCGCGGCAGCAGCGTAGGGAAGGAATCGAACATGCAAGAACTTCTGAATTTCGCCACCGTCCTCGTCGTTGCCGTCGGCATCGCGAGCTGCATCGGCGTCATGTACTCTTCCGGCCTGCGCCTGTGGGCTAAGAGCACGGTTTCTGAAAGCAAGGGGAACGCCAGCCATGTGACCACGCGCGTCGCATCGGTGATCTGCTTCGCGGCCTGCGTCGTCGTGGTGCTCTTCGCCCTGTGGCTCATGATCCCCGTGTTCCACCAAGGCTAGTGAGGGGTTAGCTATCATGACAAGCATTTTGGTCGGTATCGACGGCAGCACCCGCGGCGAGAAAGCCCTGGAATGGGCGGCCCGCTTGGCCGAGCGCAACCAGGCTCAGCTGGCGCTTCTCGCCGTCGTGAGCCCCGAGGTCAAGCGCGTGGCGGCGAGCGACGACGTGGTCAAGGACGCGGTGGACACCGCGCTGGGCACGGCGCGCGCCTACGTTGAGGGGAACTACCCCGATCTCGAGGTCACCACGGCAACCGCGACGGGCGACATCGTCGAGGCGCTGGTCAACGCCTCTGAGAACAACGACATGGTGGTCATGGGCTCGCACCACACCACCACGCTCGGCGAGAAGGTCTGGGGCGCCAAGGGCCTGCGCGTCTCCGTGTCCACGACGGTCCCGACGGCGGTCGTCCCGTCCGACTGGACCGAAGGCTACGAAGGCCGCGGCATCGTCGTGGGCGTCGGCCCCGACGACGTGAGCGCGGCGGCGGTCGATCTGGGCGTGCGCGTGGCGCTTGCCACCAAGCAGCCGATCGAGCTCGTGAGCGCCTGGGGTGTGCCGGCGCTGCTGTCGGGCCCGGCGAAGGTCATGGGCGGCGGGCTGGCACCGGTCGGCGTCGACTTCCAGCGCAAGCTCGACGCGATCGTGGCGAGCTGCAAGGAAAAGCATCCTGAGCTCGACATCTGCGGCAACGCGATCGAGGGCCCGGCGCCGACGCAGGTTCTGCTCGAGCATGCGCAGGGCAAGAGCCTGCTCGTCTTGGGCACGCATGCGCGCTCGATGGTGAGCCGCGCGCTCTTCGGCTCGGTGACCTACGGTGCGCTCGCGCGCCTGGCGGTGCCGACGATCATCGTCCCGACGAACGAGTAGCGCCTTTTTTCGGGGGGCGCGTCCCTCGGGGATGGGCCGACAAGCCACGCACGTACGCTGCGGCTGGGATTTCCCGGCCGCAGCTTTTTTGTGTGCAAAAGGTGCCAAGCTGTGTGGTTTGTGCGTAAACGCATAAGGTGTGAATGAACTGAGTCGTATATACCCGCATGGAGGCATCAAGCATGTTAGAAAGCGTCAAACGTCATTACGAGAAAGTCGTGTGCGCCTGCTGCTTCCTCCTCCTGTTCATCAACGTCGGCCTGCCGTCGACGTCGTTTGCGGTCTATCAGCCGTATCTGGTCGCCCTGCCGACGGTCGGTCACACCGGCGGTTCGGTCATCATCTCGGTGCGCACCTTCGTGTCGCTGATCGCGATGTTCTTCGTCGCGCGCTACTATCATGTGCTCGACTGCCGCCGTGGCTCGTTCATCGCGACGCTTTCGGCGGGTCTGGGATTCGCGACCTACGCGCTGGCGGGCGATAACTACGCGGTGCTGTGCGTCGGCTCGGTCTTCGCCGGCCTGGCTTACGGCCTGGGCGGCATGGTGGCCTCGACGATGCTCATCGGCCGCTGGTTCCGCTCGCATACCGCCACGGCGGCGGGCATCGCGGCGGTCGGCTCCGGCGCGGCGGCGGTGGCGCTTCCGCCCATCGTCGTCATGGTGATCAACGCCACGTCGCTTTCGGTCGCCTTCGCGGTCGAGGCGGTGCTCGCGGTCGTGCTGGGCACGATCGTGTTCTTGTTGCTGCGCAACGACCCCTCCGACATGGGGCTGGAGCCCTACACCGTCCACGACGAGGGCGACGAGTCCCGTCGCCGCCCGGCGCGTATCAATCGCGACTTGCCGCATGCGTGGCTGCCGATCGTGTACGTGGCGATGGTGTTCGTGGGCTGCATCTCGGTCGGCGGCACGAGCTACCTTGCCGTTCTGTTCACATCCGAGGGGTTCGCGACCGAGGTCGCGGCAGGCTTCGTGTCGATCTGCGGCGCCTGCCTGGCGGTGTCCAAGCTCTTCACCGGCGTGGTGTTCGACAAGGTGGGCACGCGCAACGGCTCGCTGGTCTTCTTCGCCCTGTTCATCACCGGCACGGCGCTGTTGTGCCTGTCTGACATGGGCAGCACGGGGCTCGCGTCGATCGGTGTGGTGCTCTACGGGTTGGGCCTGTCTTTGGGCACGGTGGGCATCTCGATCTGGTCGATTGAGCTGGCGCCGAAGAACAACGAGGTCAAGACCATCAAGAACTTCCAGATCGCCTATTCGCTGGGCGGCTTCGTGTTCACGATCTTGCCGGGCTTCTTGACCGATGCGTTCGGCACGTACCTGGTGACCTACCTCATCCTGTTCGCGATGATCGCCGCCGCCGGCGTGGCGATCGTGGTGATCTACACGGTGCTCGATCGCCGCGCTGCCCGCGCCCAGTCGTAGGGTGGGCGATCGCGCCCGCGCGATCTTCGGCCTCGATCACATCCCGTCTAGTCCTTCGGCCCTCTCCGGCTGCGCGATCTTCTGTCGCGCGCTTGTCTTGCGTTTAGCCTGCGCTTGCGCTCGCAGCCTCGCTCTCGACCGCATACCGCCCAGCCCCTCAGCATCTCCTTCGGCTGCGCCCCCGCGGACGCTTTCTCGACCCCCCCGCGCATGATTTCCGGGTCGAATATGGCGAGTAAGTTCGATTGGTCGAAGCGTTTTCGCCGAAACCGGGGGGATAAGACCCTTCGAGAAGGTCGCATGACCATGTTTCGAGCATCTAGAGGGTGTCCTCAGGTCTGTTTTGCCCTGGGATCTTTTACCTAACGCACTTACTCGCCATTTTGGGGTGCGTTTTCGTGCGCAGGACATGTGGGGTGAACCGTCGGGCGGGTAGTGGCAAGCGGGCGGGCGGGATGAACCGCCGAGTGGGGGCATGGCGTACGCGGGCGCGGCGAGCACGCGGAGACGTCGGATGAGCGCGGCGAGCGGGGCAGAAGGACCGCGCTGGGCGGGCGCGTCGGGCGGACAGTGGCGAGTGAGAGGAGCGCGGCGAGCGGGGAACCGGCTGCCGGCGGCGGGCAGGGCGGCCTTGCCGGTCGGCGCGGGCGGGCGAGGGGCCCGCGCCGTCACCCGGCGCGCAGCCAACTGTCACGGACTCGTTTCTCGCGCGGCTGCGCAGCTCGCTACAATGTGCGGTGGGGGACAGGTGTCTCCCTGCTAAGGAGGATCATCGATGGGGGATTCGGAAGAAACCAAAACCGCTGACCAACGGGCGGCCGAGCGCGCGCTCTCGCATCCGTACGATGCAGAGCCGCGGATGGAGGAGCTTCTGCCGCGCATCTGGCGCGTCCCTGTGCCGCTGCCCGACAACCCGCTGCGGTTCCTGAACTCGTATTTCATCTTGGGCGAGGACAAAACCACGATCGTCGACGTGGGCTTCAACCATCCAGAATGCGAGCAGGTGCTCGACAATGCGCTCCACAGCCTGGGGCGCGACTGGGAATCGGTCGAGATCGTGCTCACGCACTCGCACCCCGACCACACGGGCAACCTGGACCGCATCTGGCGCCGCTGGATGCGCATCTACGCCAACATGCACTCGTTTCAGGAGGTCAAATACCTTCTGAACATGGAGGCCTCGACCTTCAACCCGCTCCTGAGCCATCTCGTGCGCCCCGACGACTACGACGAGCGCAGCATGCAGACGCGCGACGCCTCGCAGTACGGCGTGGCGGCCGAGCTGCTGCCATTGAAGAACAACCCCGACCTGTTTTACCTGGCCGACGGCGATGTGTACCGCAACGGGTCGTACTGCTTCCAGGTCATCACGACGCCCGGCCACGACGACTGGCATATCTGCCTCTACGAGCCGACGCTCAAGGTCCTGTTGGCCGGCGACCACCTGCTCGAGCGCATCACGCCGACGATCATGAGCTGGATCCCGCAGTACGACGCCTTGCGCGAGTTCTTGGCAAGTCTGGACAAGGTGCGCGACCTCGACGTCGACTTGATCCTGCCCGGCCACGGGCGTCCGTTCACGGGCGTCGCCGAGCGCGTCGACTTCTTGAAGGCGTTCCATCACAACCGCCTCGAAGAGCTCTACGGCTTGGTGAAAGACGGCCATGCCAGTCTGATCAACATCGCGCGCAGCGCCTCATGGAAGCATCCCGACTGGGACGGGTGGACGCTCGATCAGAAGTTCTACTCGCTCGGCGAGACCTATGCGCATCTGATCTACCTGGTGAACGAAGGGCGCGTCACGCTGACCACCTGCCAGAACCGCCGTCGCTTCTTCGTCGCCGAGGACTGGGAAGTCCGCCAGCGAAAGGCCTAAGGGTCATGGGCGGCGACAAGGCGGCAACGCGGCACGAGGTGAGCGACCGGGCAGCGCAGCGCGATGCGGACGCTCAGGTGCAGCGCGACGTGGACACCCAGGTGCGGCGCGACGCGGACGCTCAGACGCGCTGCGACGCAGGAGCCCAAGTGCACCGCGTCGCGAACGAGCGCATCGCTATCCCTGCGGAAACGGCCGCATGCGGCGTGCCGCTCGACGACGCGCACTGCCACGTGGCCTTCATGGCCGATTCCCTCGCCTTCGCTCGCGACGCGGCAGCGGCAGGGTCGCACGTGCTTGCCGCAAGCGTGACACCCGGCGAGTTCGCCTCGCTGCGCGCAAAGCTGCAGGCGGCCTGCGACCCACAGCCCGCTGCGCGCGACGCCGCCCGCACGCAGGACGACGCGCCGCCGTCGTGCGCGCTGAGCCAGGCCGTGGGGCTCCACCCGTGGTGGGTCGGCGACGACGTCAGCTCCCATCTGGCCGCCTTCGACGAGCTGCTGCCCACCACGCGTTTCGTCGCGGAAGTGGGCCTCGACTTCGCCCCCCGCCATGCCGACACGCAACACGAGCAGATGCGCGCGTTTGCGCATATCGCACGCGCCTGCGCGGCGGCGGGCGACAAGGTCCTGTCCGTGCACAGCGTGCGCGCGGCGACCGCGGCGCTCGACGTGCTTGAGGACGCGGGCTGCTTCGATGGCTGCACCGTCGTCTTCCACTGGTTCTCCGGCACGTCGGATGAACTGCAGCGCGCGATTGCGGCAGGCTGCCTCTTCTCGGTCGGCGAGCGGATGCTCGCCACGAAGCGCGGGCGCGCGTATGCCGCTGCGATCCCCGCCGGGCGCCTTCTGCAGGAAACCGACGCGCCTTATGGCCCCGCGCCTGAGCCGGGCGGCGCGGGCGTGCCCTATTCGTTTGCCGAGGTGGCCTCTGAGCTGGGCCGTGCGCTTTCCCGGCTCGCCGAAGCGCGTCGCTGCGACGCCTCTTCGCTCGCCGAGGCAATCCGCGCAAACGGGGAGGCGCTCTGGGGCCCCGCCTCGGCAGGCCCGCGCACCCCGATCGCCCGGTAGCGCGCACCCTCCCTCGCCAACGCCTCGTGCCACCCCGCCCTCGGAGGCGCCGGTATCCCTATCCCACGCAACGGACAGCCGCACCCCCGTTCCCGTACGGAATCATATACGAAACAAAGGGCGAGTTTCTTCTCGTTAACATCGTTTAATCTCGCTGCAACAATCGCCCATACGGTGTAACACCCCCTTCAGTTAGGCGCGCAAGCGCGTTGCTATTCTCTTTCTCGTGAACGAGCCGCGGGCCCTTCCAAGGGCCGCGGAGCAAGACTGAAAGCGCCCGACGAGGCGCATGATGCGAGGGGAGGATTGCCCGGGATGGCAGAAGAAGGCGCGCTTATCGGCGGCAGGTACCGTATCCTGACGCAGATCGGCGAAGGCGGCATGTCCCGTGCGTATCTGGCCCTCGACAGCGTGCTCAACAAGCAGTGGGCCGCCAAGGAGATCAAGCGCGTCGACGATGACGTCCAGCGCGAGCTGATCGTGCAGAGCCTCATCACCGAGTCGAACATGATCAAGCGCTTCGACCATCCGGCCATTCCCCGCATCGTCGACATCGTGGACGAGGACGGCACACTCTTCGTCATCATGGACTACGTCGAAGGCCGCACGCTCGAGGAGATCCTCAAGCTCGAGGGCCCTCAGGCGGAAGACGACGTGGTCGACTGGGCCGTCCAGCTCTGCGACGTGCTTGACTACCTGCACACGCGCACCCCTCCGGTGATCTACCGCGACATGAAGCCGTCGAACGTGATGCTCAAGCCCAATGGCTTGGTGCAGCTGATCGACTTCGGCATCGCCCGCGAGTACCGCGAGGACGGCTCGGAGGTGTCGGCTGCGATGGGCGACACCGTCCAGCTGGGCACGCGCGGCTTCGCGCCGCCCGAGCAGTACGGCGGCAGCGGCCAGACCGACGCGCGCACCGACGTGTACGCGCTCGGCGCCACGCTCTACTACCTGATCACGGGAAAGAGTCCCGCCGAGCCTCCCTACACCATCTTGCCGGTGCGCCAGGTCGCCCCTGAGGTGTCGCCCGGCTTCGAGCGCATCATCGCCAAGGCCACGCAATCCGATCCGGCCGATCGCTACCAGGGCTGCGCTGAGATGGCCTACGACCTGGAGCATTACCGCGAAGCCGACGACGCCCACCGCGCGCAGCAGCGCCGCAAGTGGCATCTGTTCGTGGGCTCGTGCGCCGCAGCGGCCGTGTGCCTGGTCATCGGCATCGGCTCGACCGTCGCCCAGCAAGTCACGCTGTCCGCCGACTTCGACCATTGGATGGACGTCGGCGCCCAGTCCTCCGACGAGACCGAGGCGATCGACGCGTACGCACGCGCAGCGGCGATCCGCCCGGGCGCCACCGAGCCGTACGTGGGGATGATCGATCTCTTCCGCGCCGATCAGGACTTCTCGGCAACCGAAGAGCGTGCCTTGCGCGAGTCGCTTCTCCCACAGCTGTCGGACTTCTCCCACGACGAGAACTGGGCGGCGATGACGTTCGCGCTCGGCAAGCTGTATTGGTACAGCTACAACGTCGGCCCGGCCGACGGGTCCGAGACGGCCTACGACGACGGGCGCGCCGAGCGCATCCGCGCGGCGTCCCAGTGGATGCACGACGCGGCCTCGGTCGACGGGTTCTCCGATCACGACCTCGCGCAGACCTACGCCGACATCGCCGACTTCAACACCGACATCGTCCCCCTGATCAACGAGGGATCGGACGCCGGGTCGTACGCGCCGTACTTCGAGCGGCTGAGCCATCTGATCGACGTCTTGGGCTCCGAGCAGAGCGACGTGGTGAAGCTCGAGGCGGCCAACCTCACGCTCGACGCCGTGCGCACCTATCCGCGCAAGTTCCGTGCCGAAGGGATCGACCAGGCCTCGCTTGAACAGCTGGTCGACAAGGCGGTGGCGCTTGCCGACACCGTGTCTCCCACCACCTCGCGCCTCGATGCCGAAGCCGCGCGCGTCGCCGACGACGCGCAGGCCGCTCGCACGGCCGTGGCGGAGGCGTTCGTTGACGTAGGAGGTAGGCAGTAATGGATGCTGAAGCATTCGGCGTCGTGGCGGTCGTCGGCTACGTGTTTGCCGCGATCTTCGCCGTGATCGCCGTGATCCTGTTCTTCACCTTGCACATCCGCAGCGTGCGCGATGACTTGACGGGCCGCACGGCCGAGCGCGCCATCGCCGATCTGCGCGAGGGGCGCGGGAACCGCTCCCGCTTCTTCGGCGGGGAGGAGCGCGGAAGCGCCGCGCGTTCAGGTGCCAAGAGCCGGGTGAGCGTCAAGGGCGACAGCGGCAGCTTGAAGCTGCGCCGGCACTCGTCTGGCGAGGAGCCCGCGGATGCGACCGGCGCCACCGGTGCGGTCGTGGAGGACTTCGCGCTGACGACGGCGATCGGCGCAGACGCGCCCGAGGCCGAAGGCTCGACCACGCTGCTCGGCGACGAGGCGACCGATATGAGCGCGCCCGCCGACAGCCCGCGCACGGCGCCGGCTGGCGAGGCGCCTGCCCGCACCTCGCGCGCTGCCGCGCCTGATGAGGACGCATCGGCCACGACGATGCTCGGCGCGACCGATGCCGCGGCCACCGACGAGGGCGCCTCGGCCACGACCCTGCTGGGGTCGAGCGCGGCAGACGGCGCGTCCGATGCCGCACCGAGCTCAGACGGCGAGTCGTCCACCACTTTGCTAACCGACGACCACGACAAGAAGACCCGTGCGGGTGCGAAGGGCATGCGCACAACGCGAAACACGAAGAAGGGAGCGCGCCGATGAGCCGCGCAGGCAACAACGATTCCGGCAAGGGGACGCAGGAGCGCCGCTACACGGTGCCCCGGGCCCTGATGTCGGTCACGCTCGCGGCGGGTTTGGCGTTTCCTCCGACGGGGATCGCGTTCGCCGACGTGCAGCGCGCCCAGGACGACGCGAACGGCTCGGGCGCCAAGCAGCAGGACGGCGAAGCGGCGCCTGTAGCCCAGAACCGCGCGCTCTCGTTTGCGCTGGGGCAGGCCACGGTGCCGTACGGCGTCGACATCGATGCGTGGTTGTCGCGCGATGACGTGCGCCTGTTCAGCGACGGCACCCAGGCGCTCAATGCCTCCCAGGTCGCTGCGTACTTCGCCGCGGGCGCCCGTCCGCTCACCTTCGCGGGCTCATCCTATCCTGCGCCCGGCGCGACGGTGGGCGTCGCCGTGGGCGCTCCGGCTGCGGGCGCGAGCGTGCCGAATGCCACCGATGCCCACCTGACCATGGCCCAAACCGGCGACGACGGGTCGCTGCTGCCGGCGTGCCCCGCCTCGTTGGCAAGCCTTCTGCGCGTGAGTGACGCGCAGGGCGCCGACTCCTGGCGCCTGGCGGGTACCGATGCGACGGTGCTGTGGCTCAACGCCCAGGCGACGGCCGGCGCGGTGTCGGTCACGACGGCCGACCCTGCCGCAGGCGCTTTCCAGATCGCGCCCGACTTCGCGCTCGATGCGACCGGCGCCTTCACGTCAGACCAGGCCGGCGCCACCGTTGCGGCGGGAAGCGCTCCCGCGCTCTACCTCAAGCTGCCCACCGATATGACGGCCACCGTTGCCGGGCAGCAGGTGAGCTACTGCGAAGGGCAGCTGCTGCGCCTGCCGGTCAAGAGCGACACGACGGCGCCGACCATCGCCGATCTGACGGTGACGGACGCGACGGGCAACGCCCTTGACCTTTCGGCGGCAGAGGACGGCACGCTTGCGCTGCCGAGCGCCGGCGTCAAGGTGACGGCGCGCGTCGCCGACCCGGAGCCTGCCGATCCGACGCTGACCGACGCTGAGCGCGCGGATGCCACCTCGGGGATCGATGAGGGAAGCGTGCGCCTCGCGGCTCAGGTGGGCGGGCGCACCGTCGAGATCGCGCCCGACTCGCTGACCGCCGATGGCCTGGCGACCTTCACGCTCTCGCTCGCGGCGCTCACCTCCGGCGGCACCTACGCCCTTGACTCGCTTGCGGTCACGGCATCCGACGTGGCGGGCAATGCGGTAACGACGCCGCTGTCCCAGGCAGCGCCGTTTGCCGGCAGCGCCGTCACGGCGCTCGACATCGCGCAGCGCATCGCGCTGGCACCCGGCACCCACACGGTGCCCTACGGCGTCGACGTGAACACCTGGCTTGCCGCCGCGCCGCTGCTGATCGACGAAGAGGGGGCCACGGCCAGCGCAGGCGATCTGTCAGCCGCCTTCGCCGCCGGCGAGCTTCCCCTGTCGTATGCCGGCAGCGGCTACCCGACGCCGGGCGCCGCCCTTGCGTGCGCTTGGGGTGCCCAGACGCCGGCGGGAGCGGCAGACACGCCGCTTCCCTCGCTCGACGCGCTCGACGTGCGCATGGCGCCGACCGACGAAGCCGGTGTGGCAGGCGCCGCGCTGCCGGTCGCCTCGGCCGATGAGCTGCGCAGCCTCGTCTACGATGCCGATGGCCAGGCAGGCTGGCGCGTGTCGGAGGCAGACGGCGCGCCTGTCGTGTGGCTCAGCGCAGACGACGTGGCCGCTGGCACCGTGACGCTCAAGGCAGGCGCTGCCGCAAGTGCGCTGTCGTCATCCTACGAGGTCGCTGCCGACGGGTCGTTCGCCTCTCCGATCGATGCGCTTGCGCTCACGTCCGACGCTCAGGTCTACGCCAAGCGCACCGGCACCGACGCGCTCACGGCAGGCGAGGTGATGCGCATCCCCGCCGCCGTCGACGACGCCGCGCCGACGGTCGCCGACCTTACGGCCACTTGGGCATCGGGCGAAGCCATCACCGAGGACAACTCCTGGGTGGAAGACGGCAGCCTCTACGTGCCGCCTGCTGGGCTTACGGTGACCGCGCGCATCGCCGATGCGGGCTCGGGCCTCGACGCCTCCTCGCTGCATCTGTCCCTCGGCACCGGCGCAGACGCCGCCCAGATCGCCCCCGACTCGTTCGCCGACGGCATCGCGACCTTCACGTTGACCAAAGACGTGCTCGGCGGCCTGGGCACCTACCGTCTCGACGATCTGGCCATCTCGGTGCAAGACGTCGCCCACAACCGCACCTCGGTCAGCCTGGCGCAGGCGCCGTCCTTCCAGAGCCTCGGCGTCAACGCCCTCGAGGTGGTCAACGAAGCGGCTCAGGCCAAGCGTCCCGAGGTCGCCCTCGACGTGGTCGATGCCCAGGGCACGTCCTTGACGCCGGCGGCCGACGGCACCTATTACACCAACGCGGCGGCCGGCGCCCAGCTGCGCTTCAAGATGTCGGATGCCCGCTGCCAGGGGCTCCTTTCCAAGCAGCGCTGGCTGTCGAGCAACCCGGTGTACTACCGCGATAAGGGCACCTACGCCCAGACGACGCCGATCGACCCGCGCTCCTTCTCGGCGATCCAGGCGGCCGGCTGGTATCAGTCGAGCCAGGTGGGGCTCCTTCCCTTCGAGGGAACCTACGACCTCACCTACCACTACACCGGCGCCAACCTGTTTCTGTGGTGGAACCTCGAGGCCGAGACGACCGCCAAGGTCGTGGTCGATCGCACCGCTCCGGTCGTGGACGGCCTCTCGCTTGCGGGCGGCTACGACGAGGCGACCGAGCTGGCGCGCCCGGCGGGATCGTCTGCAGGCTCCTACGTGCTCATCGGCGGCGATAGGACGCTGTCGGTGAACGTGGCCGACCTGTCCGCTGCCGCCTCGGACGGCACGTCGCTCAACGCGGCGTCGGGCGTGGCGTCAGCGGACATCGACATCGTGCGCCACGATGCGCTCGACGGCTCGGATGCGGGGCAGACGCGCACGATCTTGGCAAGCGAGCGCGACCTGGCCTCGGGCACCCTGTCCTTCGACCTGTCCGATGCCGGCGTCTATCGCACCTCAGACGTGCGCGTCACCGTCACCGACAAGGCGGGCAATACCACCGCCCTGACCTTGGCGCAGCTCATCGCCGCGCTACCGGAGAACGAGCGCGCAGCCTGGGGCTTCGACATGATCGTCGTCGATCGGTCCCAGCCGTCGTCGGGCGTTGCGGTGACGTCGGCCGTCGATGCGAAGAACGCCGTCGGCGAGGTCGTGCACGGCAACGACGCGCAGGCCGTGCTGTGGATCGCCGATGAGCCGTGGGCATCGCTCTACGCGCGCACCGATGCGTTTGCCCAGGGCATCGAGACCTCCTATGCGCCTGCGGGCACGGACGTGGAGGGCGCTTCCGTCGACGTCGACGCCCTGTCCTACAACGACGACGCCGGTCGCTGGGAGATCCCGGTTACGCTTTCTCACGCGCCCGGTGCAGCCGTGCCGGCCGATGGCGAGCACACGGTGCGCTTTGCCTACCGCACCCAGGATGCCAACCCCGCCGACAACGAGGCGACCTTCGTGGTGGACTCGCTGGCGCCCCAGATGACGGACGCCGAGATCGAGGGCGACCAGGACCCCACCTATGATGTGGCCGTCGTCGAGGGAAAGAAGATCCTGGTGGGCGGCGAGCGCACGGTGCGCGTGCGCGTGCAGGACCTGCTGCCCGGCTCCGACGGTTCCGGCGCCGGACGCGACGAGCGCTACACCTCGGGCGTGGCTGAGCAGAAGGTGCGCGCGACGCTCGTGCGCGCCGACGGCCTCTCGTCCGATGCGGCGCTCACGACCACGACGGCGGACGTCGCCGTCGATGCAGAGGGCTACGCCACGATCGATCTGGCCGATGAGGGCTTGTATACGCTTTCCGATCTCGAGCTTGAGCTGAGCGACTACGCGGGCATGACGCGCACGGTGCGCCTTTCCGACGCGCTGTCGTCCTTCGACGCGATCCTGGTCGATCGCGGCACGGCCGAGCGCAGCCTCACGGCGCACCTCGTGGATGCCGAGGGCACGCCGGCCTCCAAGGATCCGAGCGGCTACTACCATCGCGGGTCGGTCGACCTGGCCGTTGAGATCCGCGACCCGTGGTTTGCCGCCTACCAGAGCATCGAGGCGCGTCAGGCAGACTTCTTCTCCCTCTCGTGCACCTCGGTCACAGGCGAGGCGATCGATCCGTCCGAACTTCCGGCGTTCGCCGCATCCGACTTCACCTACGATGCTGACCTGGGCGCTTGGACGGCCACCTACGAGCTGCGCCGCATGTCCGGGTCGGACACGCGCCCGATCGAAGGCTCCTACACGCTGGCCCTGCGCTACGACGGCATCAGCGGCGCGACCGACGCCACGCGCGCCGACGAGTCCTTCGGCATCGATTACACGCCGCCGGCCTTCGGCCATCTGGCGCTGTCGTCGACGAGCCCGGTTTCGTGGGGATGGATCTTCCCTCATGATTCCGAGACCGTGTCGCTGGGCGTGTCGGACAACTTCTCAGGCGTGGCGGCGGACACCGCGTACTTCCATCGCCAGGGAGAGGACACGCCGCAGCCGATCTACCAGGACGGCATGCTGTCTGCGACCTTCACCGAAGACGCCGATCGCATGGTGTTCGCCGAGACGTCGGCGGGCGTGGAGGACGTGGCGGGCAACGCTGGGGTGCTTCCCCTGTTCGCCGCTTGGGCAAACGCCAACCTGCCCGCGGGCTCGATCGGCTTCTCGGTCGACACGGCGGCGCCGACCATCTCCGTCTCCTACGACAACACCGACGTGCGCAACGGCCGCTACTACGCAGCGAACCGCACGGCGACGGTCACGATCGAGGAGGCCAACTTCGACTTGCTCCGCGCCAACGACGAGCGCCGGACCATCGCGACGGCGACGTGCGACGGGTCGTCGGTCGACCTTCTGGCGAAGGACTTCGAGAACCCGTCGGGAGACGGGGTGACGTGGGTGGCCACCTACGCCTTCGATCGCGACGGAGACTGGACCTTCGACGCCTGGCTCACCGATCCGGCGGGGCGCGAGGCGACGCCGTTCCACGACGAGTTCACGATCGACACCACCGCACCTTTGCTGCTGGTGACCTTCGACAACAACGAAGCCGCCAACGGGATGTACTACAAGGCCACGCGCACCGCGACGATCGACGTGACCGAGCGCAACTTCAGCGCCGATTTGACGCCGATCTCCACAACGGCGGCCGACGGCAACGCGCCGGGCCTTCGGGATGGCGCGACGGCGATGCCTACTCCCACACCACCTCGGTGTACTTCGGCAACGAGACGCACTACACGCTCTCGGTCGCCTGCACCGACCTGGCCGGCAACGTGGCCGAGGTCTTCGAGGAGCCCGAGTTCGTCATCGATCTGACGGCGCCCCAGGTCTCGATCGCCGATGTGGAGAACCAGACGGCGTATGCCGGTGCGGTGGCCCCCTCGATCTCGTATTCGGACACCAACTTCGACCCGCTCATGGCGACCTATGAGCTGACCGGCGCCTCGAAGGGGCCGGCCTACCCGATGGGTATCGCCGAGTCCGAGGCGGCCACCTCCAAGGAGGTACGCTTCCCCGACTTCGAGCACACGCTCGAGTGGGACGACGTCTACACGCTCACCGCCAAGGTCACCGACCTGGCCGGCAACGAGTCAACCGATGAGGTGGTGTTCTCGGTCAACCGGTTCGGCTCGAACTACGTGCTGGTCGACGGGTCCGAGGGGATCGGCGGGACCTACCTCGCCAGGCCTCAGGACGTCCATATCCGCGAGATCAACGTGAGCGGGCTCGACACCTCAGGCTCCCACGCCGAGGTGGTGCGCGATTCGCGCGTGCAGTCTCTCACGGCCGGCGCCGACTACGAGGCGCAGGCGGGCGACGCATCCGGATGGAGCGAGGCGACGTATTCGTTCCCGGCCGATCTCTTCGGCGTCGACGGGTACTACCGCATCCTGCTGACGTCGAAGGACAAGGCGGGCAACCTCTCGCAGAACACGATGGACGGCAAGAACGAGCATCGTGACGGCACGGCCGCCGTGGACTTCGCCGTCGACCAGACCGCGCCCGACTCCGACGTGATCGGCCTTAGCTCGGGCAGCGTCTACCTGCGTCCTGCGCTCGACCTCGGCGTCGATGCGCGCGACAACCTCGCCGTCGAGGGCGCGCGCCTGACGATCGACGGCAACGAGGCCGCGAGCTGGAGCGCCGACGAGCTGGGCTCGACGGTGCCGCAGTACGCGCTCGCCGCCGATGGCCAGGTCCATCAGGTGAGGCTTGAGACCACCGACCGCGCCGGCAACACCACCGTCGCCACGTACGACAACGTGGTGGTCGTCGGCGACTGGATCGCTTATATACGCACTACCCCGGGGCTTTTGTACGGAACCATCGCCGGGGGGGGGTTGGGCATCGTGGCAGCAGCCGCGATCGGCGCCGTGATGTACGTGCGGCACCGCCGCGCAACGGCGCACCGTCGCAACCCCTTCGGGCACTGAGGACTCCCCGTGTTTTAGGTTTCATTCCGCATAGGGCGGTTTGAGATAGACCGTGTGCGCCCAGAGGGGGCGCACCGAATGAAAGGAATTTCAAAATGGCAGGTCAGATTAGGATTATCCCGGATCAGATGCGCTCCCGTGCCGGTGAGTACCGCGTCGAGGCCGAGAACGTCGGAAACGTCATCTCCAAGATGGACAGCCTCCTCGCTGCGCTGCAGACCGAGTGGGAAGGCGAGGCAAGCCGCGCCTACGAGGCTCGCTTCAACGAGCTGCGCCCGAGCTTCGTCCGTGCTCAGGAGCTGATCAACGAGATCGCCCAGTCCCTCGACTCCACGGCTCAGTCCCTGGAGGAGACCGACGCCAACATCGCTTCGGCTTTCCGCGGCTAACCAACGCTCCTCTGCGGGGAGGGTGCTTTGGGCACCCTCCCTTTGCGAGCCTGAAAGGAACGCATCCTCCCATGTCAGACACCCTGCTCATCACGATGACCCGCGACGAGGTCGCGCGCACCTTCGTCTTCGACGGCGCCGCTGACTCGATCCTGCAGATCGATGACGACGGCACAGCGCGCATGCCGCTTGCGAGCGTCTGCCGCGAAGGCGCGTCCGTGGCCATCGTGCCGGCGCGTGGGTGCGAGCTGTGCGGGGCACAGGGAGATCCCATCGCCAAGGCGACCTGCTCGTTTACCGAAGAGGCCGTTTTGTCGCTGCGATCTGTTGACGGGGGTGTGGCGACCTTGTACGTGCGCGCGTCGACTGTCGGGGCACGCACCTTCGGCAAGATCGGCTTTTCCTACGACGCCGACATCACCATCGGGCGCGCCGAGGACTGCGGGCTGGTGTATCCCAGCCGGTTCGTCTCGTCGCACCACGCAACGCTTTCCCTGGTGGGGGAGGTGTTCACGATAAACGACGCCCAAAGGCCAACGGCACCTTCGTCAACGAGCGCATGCTGCCGCGCGGCGGCGGGATGCGGCTGTGCCCGGGCGACATCGTGCAGATCATGGACCTCGTCGTGATGATCGGCCATCGCTTCATCGCGCTGAACTTCCCGACGGGGCTGTCTCTCGGATCCGTGCCGGGCGCCGGGTATCTCGACCATGCGGCGTTCGCCCAGGCGTGCCCTGCGGCCTCCGAGACCGACGGCGTGCTGCCCCTGTTCTATCCGGCGCCCCATCTGGCGCATTCTGTCCATGCGCGCGCCTTCCAGATCGACGACCCGCCGATGGCGAAGAAACCCGACGACCAGCCGGCGCTCATGCAGCTCGGCCCGTCGTTCATCATGGGTCTCGCCTCGATCTTCATGGTGTCGT
>CAVCDZ010000122.1:0-3256 GCA_963601095.1 Oscillibacter sp. MSJ-31
GTGCGCTCGCTCGACCACTCGAAGTTCTTCGATGCGTTCGCCGTGGTGCTCGATCGCAACCGCACCTTCTACGCCCAGGCCTTCCAGGAAAACGGCCCGGCAGCGCTGCGCAACTACCTCTACGACCTGTATCTGCCGGCACTGCGCAACGACATCAACATCATCTTGTCGAACCGCTATCTGCCCGAGGAGAACATCGATTTCTTGAGCGAGTTCTACACCTGCGCGTTCCTGTCGTACTTCATCCGCAAGTGCGAGCAGACGGGCACCAAGCGCCTGTCGATCAATGCCGGTCCGTTCGCCAACATCATCCACAGCTCGCTCGAGAGCGAGATCAAGGAAGCGCAGCTGCGCCGCAACCTGTAGCGAGCAGCGCGAGGACTGCGACCTGCGCGGATGCGTGGGACGTGGGCCGGTCGCGTGGTTGTGCCGTGGCTTTGTAGCGCGGGGTGAGAGCAGCCGTTAGTCGGCCGAATCCGTCAAAAGGTCCGTGTAGCCGTCAGTCGGCCGCGTAGCTGTCCATGATCAGCGGCGCGGCGATGTAGACCATGATCTGGTCGGTTCCCTCTGCGATCTGATTGCCGCGACAGTCCTGCCACACCGTGCTCACGCGCGAGCTTTCCGTGTAGCCGAGGCCGCCGAGGATCTGCATCGCATCGCTTGCCACCTGCGTGGCGGTCTTGGGCACGTAGCGCTTCATCAGGGCGACGGACAGGCGCTTGTCGGGCGCGTCGTTTTCGATGGCGAGCGCCGCCTCGTACAGCATCGCGCGCGAGGTGCGCAAGCTGACCTCCATGTCGGTCAGCATCTGCTCCACCTGCTGAAACTGCCCGATCGGCACGCCGAACGCCCGACGCGAGCGCGCGTTGCTCACCGCGTCTTCCATCGCCGCCTGCGCCATGCCGAGCGAAGTCGCGCACGTCAGCACGCGGCCGATCTCGAGCAGCTTGAACAGGTGGCGGAACCCGCCCCGATGGCCCTTCAGGCGATACTCCGACTTGAGCTCCACATGGTCGAACGAGACGGACGCGAACGGCACCATCGATTGGCCGATCTTGTTGATGGGAACGGCGCGGATGCCCGGCAGGTTGTGCGGCACCAGCCAAAACGACAGCGGCGGGTACTTGTCCTCGCCCAGATGGTCGTTGTCGATCGCGGCGACCAGGATACTCGGCGCGAACTCGCCGTTGTTCACGTAGGTCTTCTGACCGTCGAGCACCAGGCGGCCGTCCTGGGTGGACACCGCCGTCTTCATGCTCATGGTGTCGGACCCGGCGCCGGGTTCGGATACCGCCAACGAGCAGGTCAAACGACCCGTCTCGCGATAGTCGGACAGGACGCCCGAGACCATGCCCTCGTCGGCGAAGTCGCCGAGTATCTGCAGGTTGAAGATGTCGTTTTGAAACGGCAGAGCCGCGGCGGCGCAGCGGCAGAGCTCTTCGAGGATGAGGGTCTGTGACATGATGCCCAGAGCCGGGCGATTGCCGTCGCGCGTCTCGTCGAAGCTGAAGTAGCGATCGACGAATCCCCTCATCACGTCGTCGGGGAGCCCCTGGTCGCGTCGCCATTGCGACACGCGCTCCGGCGTGAAGGTCGCCTCGCCGAATTCGCGAAATGTGGCGACGATGTTCTTCTGCTGATCAGTCAATGCGAAATCCACTGAGCGCCCCTCGCATCTCATAGGGAGTTTTTTGTTTCCTAATAAGGATACGTCACTTACCGTCATTTGTCCCATTACGTGTGCGCATAAACAGACCCTTTGACCTCATCTCAAGTCAAAGGGCCTGCTGCAAGGGACAAATCGTTGATATTGAGTGTCGCTCGGCTGCGAGAAGGCCGGCGAGCTGGCGTGGGAGGCGCTGATGCGCGACCGGGCTGACGCGGGTTGGTGCTGACGCGGGCTGGTGCTGGCGCGGGCGGCGCTGATGCGCGACCGAGCCGGCGACGACCGCAACGCCTCTGCGGCGCAGCGGCGCCCTACACAGGCAAGCGCGTCAGCCGCCTGGGCTAGCGGCCCTTCCAGACCGGCTGGCGCTTCTCGGCGAACGCGCGCGCACCTTCGAGCTTGTCTTCGCTTCCCTGCGTGATGCGCTCATACTTCTCGAGGATCTCCCACCCTCGCGACGGGTACACGACGTTTTCGCCCATCGTCTCGTAGGCCGTGCGCTTCGTGCACTCCACCGCGAGCGGAGCGCCCTTGCAGATCAGCTGTGCCAGGGCGACTGCCTCGTCGAGCACCGTGCCCGGCTCGACCGCGCGGTTGATCAAGAAGCAGTCGACGGCTTTTTGCGCCGAAAACGGCTCGCAGGTGAGCATGAGCTCCATCGCAGGCTTCGCCGGCATCGTTTGCATGATGCGCATGAGCGCGCCGCCGCCCGCCGCCGTGAGGCCGCGGCGCGGCTCGGGCAGAGAGAACTCGGAATCGGTCGCGGCGATCGCGAGGTCGCAGGCGACCAGGATCTCGACGCCGCCGCCGAGCACGCGCCCATTCGCAGCTGCGATCAGCGGTTTTGAGATGTAGCGCTTCGTCATACCGGCAAAGCCGCTGTCCTCATAGCCCTCCGGCGCCCGGTAGGTCCCGGCGGCGATTTCCTTCAGGTCGCTGCCGGCGCAGAAGCAGTCGCCGACGTTGGTCATGATGCAGACGCGCAGATGGTCGTTACCTTCGAGATAGTCGAAGGCCTCGCAGAGCTCGCGCCACATCTCGCTGTTCAGCGCGTTTTTCGCCTCGGGACGGTTGAGCGTGATGATGAAGACCTCGCCGCGCTCCTCGGTCAAAATGGTGTGGTAAGACATGACCCCTCCTTGTCTTGCGGCAGGCGCCCAACAGGCGCGCCGCCTCCCCTCGTTGCGCGCACGCCCCAACGTGCACGAGACCGCGCGCAGCCTGTTCGGCGCGACGCGGATCCTGCGTCCATTGTGGCACAGGTGCCGCCGTTCCTGCAGCTCAAAGCGGTGGGAGCTGCGTGCGATCGAGGATCCGCATGCGTGGCGGCCCGACGCATCGACGCCGATCATCGGACGGAGCGCACGCACGTCGCCGCCTGCGCGCCTGTCGCCACGCGCACGCTCGAGCACGCCGGCCTCGCTCGAGCACGCCAGCCCTGCCACCCGCGTATCCGTCGCCACAGCTACCGCGCCCTCAAGCAACCCGGCTTCCACGTTCCAGCCCCGGACCCCGCCCCCAGTGCCGCCTTGCCTTCGAAAGCCCCGGGGCCTCGCATCCGATACCGCCTCGTCCTCAAGCACCCCGGAC
>CAVCDZ010000123.1:0-10241 GCA_963601095.1 Oscillibacter sp. MSJ-31
GTGTGGGTCACCGGCACCGACGACAAGGCGCGTGCCTTTTCCTGCTCGGGATCGGCGCGGGTGGCAAGCGTCGGCGCCAAGTTCGACGAGCGCCTGTTCTGCAACGAGCACGCGATCCTCGAGGCTGCGCGCTCCTGCGACGCCGAGGCGCTGCTGGTCTGCGATGGCGCCGTGGCGGGCAGTGCCCTTCTGCGCCGCGTCGCCAAGGCACAGGGCCGTCGCGTGTTCGTGGGCCTGCCGAAGGACCGCTCGCGCACGCTGTGGGTCGAGTGCCCGCCGGACGAGGGCGACGCCGATCGCGGCGAGGTCGAGTGGTCGCGCTGCCCGTCGTGCAAGCTCTACCACGACAAGGAAGCGGTGCTCGCCACCGGCGGCACCTGCCCGACCTGCGGCGAGCTGTATCGCCTGACGTCGGATGAGCGCCTCTCGTTCACCTTCGACAAGGGATCCTTCGAGGAATGGGACGCCGTGGTGGCCGAGCCCGATCCGCTGGGCTTCCCGGGGTACGAGGGCGTGCTGGAAAAACAACGCGAGCGCAGCGGCCTTGAGGAGGCCGTGCGCTGCGGATCCGCGCGCTTGGCTGGTCGCCCGGTCGCGGTCTGCATCATGGAGTCCACCTTCATGATGGGGTCGATGGGCTCGGTCGTGGGCGAGAAGATCACGCGCGCCGTCGAACGCGCCACTGAGGAAGGCCTGCCGCTGTTCATCTTCACGGCGTCGGGCGGCGCGCGCATGCAGGAGGGCCTGGTCTCTCTGATGCAGATGGGCAAGATCAGCGCAGCGATCGAGCGTCATGGGCGCGCTGGCCTGCTCTACGTGTCGATCATCACTGATCCGACGACCGGCGGCGTGACCGCGTCGTTCGCGACGCAGGGCGACCTCATCGTGTCCGAGCCGCATGCGCTGATCGGCTTCGCGGGCCGTCGCGTCATCCAGGACACCATCAAGCAGATGCTTCCCGAGGGCTTCCAGACGGCTGAGTTCGCGCTCGAGCACGGCTTGATCGACGCCATCGTCGAGCGTGCTGACCTGCCGGGCTTCCTCTCGACGGTGCTCGCGCTGCACGAGGCGGATGAAGACGGCGCCGAGTTGCCAATCGCCGAGCCGGGTTCGGGAGAGACGCCGCGCCAGGCGATGGCCCGCCGTGTGAAGACCATGGTGCGCCGCGCCTCGCGCGCAGGCCGCCAGGAGGCGGGAGAGGAGTCGGGCGGCCTGTTCGACGGCGTGCGCCGGATGCTGCCGCTCGGTGGCGGCGAGACGGCGGGCGAGCGCTCGGCCAACTCGCTCAGGCGCGCGCTGAAGAAGCGCGGCGTTGCCGATGCTCCGTCGGTGCGCCCGGTGGTGCAGGAGCCCACGAAGGCGGAGAACCGCGCGTGGGAGAGCGTGCTTCTGGCGCGCAACGTGCATCGTCCGACGGCGCAGTACTACATCGACCGCATCTTCGACGACTTCATCGAGCTGCACGGCGACCGCATGTTCGCCGACGACGGCGCGATCGTCGGCGGCATCGGCTGGCTCGATGGGCGCGCTGTGACGGTCATCGCCGAGGAGAAGGGCGCCGACCTGACGCAGCGCATCGCGCGCAACTTCGGTTGCCCGCAGCCCGAGGGCTACCGTAAGAGCCTGCGCCTGATGCGCCAGGCCGAGAAGTTCAACCGACCGGTCGTGTGCTTGGTCGACACCCAGGGCGCTTACTGCGGCAAGGAGGCCGAGGAGCGCGGTGTGGGCAACGCGATCGCCGAGAACCTGGTGGCGATGGCGGGGCTGACCGTTCCGGTGGTCTGCGTCGTGCTCGGCGAGGGCGGCTCGGGCGGCGCGCTCGCGATCGCGATGGGCAACCGCGTGGCGATGCAGGAGCACGCGGTGTACTCGGTGTTGTCGCCGGAGGGCTTCGCGTCGATCCTGTGGAAGGACCGCACGCGCGCTGCCGAGGCGGCCGCCGTCATGAAGATGAGCGCTGCCGAAGCCTGCGAGATGGGCTTGATCGAGGAGGTGCTGTCTGAGGGCGAGCACCCGGCGCACGAGAATCCCGACCAGGCCGTCGCCAACGTGCGAGACTTCTTGCTGCGGTCGTTCGCCGATCTGGAGGGGCTGTCGCCTGAGGAGCTGCGCGACGCGCGCTACGAGCGCTTCCGCGCGTTCTGATCGCGCCTGCGGCGTGACGATTTACAGGCCCGTGTTGCTGGGAACTCCCGGCAGCACGGGTCTTTTTCGTTGGAGCCCGGTCGCGTCAATGCCCCAGCCCTCCAGATTCCAGGCTCAGCCCTTCCTTACTTCGTCGCCAGATCCCAACCCCCCCAGCTCTTGACCCGTATGTCTCCGACCCTCACGACCCTCGTCTTCCCCGATCGCGACCTCTCGTCTCCGATCCCCCCCATACCCCGGCCTCCAGCCCCAATCCCTTCTCAGCCCCCGATCTTCCTAGACGCGGACCCTTCTCCGTCCCTCCCTGACCTCGTTGTCAGGTTCCAACTCCTCCAGAGAAAAAATCAGCGACTTTTTGGCAAGAGGCGACGGATGTACACCGCCTCTCACGATGCGGCCTGCTTTCTGCTCACAGTAACTCCCCAAAATGTTGCTCAATGTGGCGGAACATACGCCCAAATGCAGGGTTTTACGCACTAGCTGCCGAGGTGAGAGCGTACATCCGAACGAGGTTGCCACAAAAGCCCGATTTCTTTTCTCTGGGGGCTGGCGGTCGGTGCGGGTACGGCTGGCGACGGGCCTTACCATCCCCAAGCGCCTTCGGGCCGCGCCGCATGGGGTATGATCGATGCGACGAGCCTGCGCGTTGAAAGGACCTGCCGTGATCAAGCCCCTCATGAAAAGCGAAGTCTTTTTGCGCCTGCCCTCGGTGCCGGCGACGCCGGCCGATGCGGGCGTGGGGCGCGATCTCATCGACACGCTTGAGGCTCATCGCGAGAGCTGCGTTGGCATGGCAGCCAACATGATCGGCGTGACGAAACGCGTCATCGTCTTCGTCGACGGCGGCACGGCACCTGAGCGGGCAGGGAAGGGCGCGCGTTCGTCTGCGCTTAAACGCACCGCGCAGGAGGGCACGCCGCGTTTGATGTTCAACCCGCGCATCGTCGAGCACCAAGGCGTGTACCAGACCGAAGAGGGCTGCCTGTCGCTTGCCGGCGTGCGCCCGACGCAGCACTACGATCGCATCACCGTGGAATTTCAAGATGAGACGTTTACGGCATGTCGCGAGACCTTCACCGGCTTTTCACCGCTCAGATCATCCAGCACGAGATCGACCACTGCAACGGCGTGCTGATCTAAAGGTTCTCTTTCTCACCCCGCAGACACCAAGCCCCTTTATCCTGATATAATTCGGATAAAATCATGATAAGCGTGAGGTGGTCGCCATGAACATCAGGCCGGTATCCGATCTTCGCAACAGATATGCCGAAGTGGAAAAGGACGCCCGCGAGAGCGGCCCGGTGTTTCTGACCAAAAACGGCTACGGCTCGATGGTCGTCATGACGATAGAGCAGTTCGAGCGTCTGAACGGCAACGTCGACGCGGCTCTCGATGCCGCTGATGTTCAGGCGGAAACCACCTCGCTTCGCTATTCCCACGATGAGGTGTTCGGTTCCGTTCGAGAGGGGCTGAAGCGTGCCTTATAAGCTCAGCTACCTTCCTCTTTTTTGGGACGACCTCAATGAGGCGGTTTCGTACATCGCGCGCGTCCTTGGCAACGTGCGGGCTGCCGAGGACCTGATCGACAAGACCGAGGCGGCGATTTTGGGGCGTCTGGAAGACCCTTGTGGTGGGGCGGTCTATCACGGGCGAAAGGCGCGAAGCGATCAGCACTATTGGATCGCCGTCGGCAACTACATGGCGTTCTACGTCGTCAAAGGCGAGGTGATGGAAGTGCGCAGGTTCCTCTACGGCGCCCGCGACTTGACGAGAATGCCGCTTTAGCCGCCTTTTGGGGTGAGCGAGGCGCGTCCGCGCAGCCATGGACGGCGCGGCCCGCGTTATCTTGGCCGCCCGCGTTAGCTCAGGCCCAGCCAGAGCGCCACCTTCGGCGCGTAGCCCATGATGAAGATGATCACGATCAGCACGGGGATGCCGTAGGACACCCAGATGCGGCTCCAAGCGGGAAACTTCATGCCGCGTCCCGCGTCGGCTTCAGCCAAGAACTTGTCCCAGCCCCATCCGTAGCGGCGCGTGCAGAAGAGCACGAAGATCAGCGAACCGATCGGCAGCATGTTATTCGACACGATGAAGTCCTCGATCGACTGGATGTCGCCGATGCCGGGCAGCGTCACGCCTGACCACAGGTTGAATCCGAGCGCACACGGCAGGCTCAAGACCAGCACGAGCACGCCGTTGATCGCCACGGCGCGCAGGCGGGAGACGCCCCACTTGTCCATGGTGAAGCTGATCAGGTTCTCGAACACGGCGATGACCGTCGACAGCGCCGCGAAGCTCATGAACACGAAGAAGAGCGCGCCCCAGATCTCGCCGAGGGGCATCTGCGCGAACACGAGCGGCAGCGTCACGAAGACGAGCGACGGGCCGGAGTCGGGCGTCACCCCGTAGGCGAAGCAGGCGGGGAAGATGATCAGGCCGGCCAGGATCGCGACCACGGTGTTGAGCGCCGTCACGTTGATGGCCTCGTTCGTCAGACTGTGCTCGCGCCCGATGTACGAGCCGAAGGTCTCCATCGCGGCGATGCCGAGCGACAGGCTGAAGAATGCCTGGCCCATCGCGGCGTACACCGCCTCGCCAAACGTCCCCACGCCGTCGGCGAACATGCGGCTGAAGTCGGGGATCAGGTAGAACGCGATGCCCTCGGCGCCGCCGGGGAGCGTGCAGGTGCGGATGCAGAGCGCGATCATGACCACGAAGAGGATCGCCGTCATCCCCTTGGTGATGCGCTCGACGCCCTTTTGCAGACCCAGGCTGCAGATGGCGAACCCGATGGCCACGGCGATGAGCATCCAGGTGATGAGCTCGCCGGGGTTGGCGAGCATATCGCTGAAGACGGTGGCCGCCGCCGTGCTGTCGGCGCCCGCGAACGTGCCGGACGCCATCTTGGCGACGTAGGCCAGCATCCACCCGGCAACGGTGGTGTAGAACATCATCAGCAGCATGCAGCCGATATAGCCCCACCACGAGAACCAATGGAAGCGGCGGCTGGGCACGAGCGCGTCGAAGGCGAGCGCGGCGCTCTTTTGGCTGGCGCGCCCGACCGAGAACTCCATGACCATCACGGGCAGGCCGAGGATCACGAGGAAGATCAGGTAGAGCAGCACGAAGGCGCCGCCGCCGTACTCGCCGGTGATGTAGGGGAAGCGCCAGACGTTTCCGATGCCGATCGCGCAACCGGCGGCGATGAGGATGAAGCCGATGCGGGAGGCGAAATGCTCACGCTGGGTGGCGGCGGTGTCGATCTGTTGTGGGGCCATGGGTACCTCGCGGTCGTGGTGTCAATCGAGTCGTGATTGTAGCACCGCAGCCGCGCTTTTCGGCACAGCAGTCGGCAGCGTGGCTCATGCGGCGGGCGGGCTGCGCGTCAGCGGGCGGTGCCGCGGTGCGCGTGGCGGTCGGTGCTGCGGCGCTCGCGCCAGGCAAGCCGCGCGTCAGCAGGCGCGCAGCAGCTCGACGACGAACGAGCGCGCAGGAAGCTCTCCGTCCCAGACCTCGGTGGCGATGTAGCGTCCCGGCTGCTCCTCGACTGTCGCGAAGACGGTTTCAAGACAGGCAGAGAGGCTCTCGTCCTCGATGCGAAAGCCCTCGTAGGCGCGCTCTGGCAGCTCCCTGATCTCGAGCGCGGCGCCCATCTCCTCGGTCGGTAGGTGAGCCACCTGCACGTAGGCGACGCGGTTCGGCTCATCTGCTGCGGTGTCGATCAGCAGCCCCTGAAAGTACAGGGGCGTCGCGCCAGCCATATCCACGGCATGGTACAGGTCGGTCATCGTCTTCAGGTAGGCCTTGGTGGAAAACGTCGTCAGCTCCCAGGGCGCGGTGCAGGCAAGCCATGCGGGCAGCGTGCGGCGGTAGGGCGCCTCGAGCGTGCGCAGATGGTCCTGGTCGGCCATCTCCTGCAGGCAGGCATCGATCTGGGTGAGCGAGTCTTGGGCCCGTCGCAGGCGCGCACAGGCGAGGTCGCGCCCGGCGCTGAGCAGCCCTTGCAGATCGAGCGAGCCGTCGTCTGCCTGCCATTGGCGCAGGCTTTTCAAGGGGATGCCCAGCTCAAGACAGGTGATGAACACGTCGAGGTCGAACATCTGGGCCGGTGCGTAGTAGCGGTAGCCGCTCTTCGGGTCGATCGCGGCGGGCGGGAGGATGCCGATGCGGTCGTAGTAGCGCAGCGCCTTGACGCTGATGCCCTTGAGCTGGGCGGCCTCGCCGATGGAAAGCAGATCGTCTCGCATGGTTTCTCCTTGACTCGTCCCCAGGGGCGGAGTTTAGCATGTAAACCCGGCGCTCGGCAGGCACCCTCGGTGCGCTGCGGTCGCAGATCGGATGACGAGAGGAATGATGCGGATGCTTCCCTTCTTGATGATAGGTGTGGCGGTGGTGTTCGAGGTGTTCGCCGACACCATGATGAAGATATCGGACGGGTTCCGCCGCAAATGGCCCATCATCGGCGTGGTGATCGGGTACGCCGTGGCGTTTTGGTGCATCGCGCAGGTGCTGCTCGTGCTGCCGCTCGGCCCGGTGTACGCGGCTTGGGTCGGCCTCGGCATCGCGCTGACGGCTATCGTCGGCGCCGTGCTGTGGGACGAGGGATTCAACATCAAGAAGACGGTCGGCCTCGTCGCCATCATCGTCGGCATCGTTCTGCTTAAGTTGGGGGTATAGCCATGGCTCTGTGGAAGCGCTTCGCCAAGACCGGTGCCGAGACGACGTTTCAGAAAGAGACGGCCGAAGCCGTCGCGAAGGCGGCCAAGCCCAAGTCGGTGTATTTCGGGCTGTTGGGGATCTCGATCGTCTCCGAGGTGTCCGCCACGATCGCGCTGAAGGCGTCGGAAGGGTTCACAGTGCTCGCGCCGAGCCTGGTCACGGTCATTGGCTACGCCATCGCCATCTCCCTGCTCGTGGTCATCCTGCGCCATCTGCCGCTGGGGTTGGTCTACGGCATTTGGGGCGGCATCGGCACGGTGGTCACCATGCTGGTGGGCGTGATCGTGTGGCACGACCCCTTCACCTGGGTGACGGCGGTCGCGGTGGTGCTGATCGTCGGCGGCGTCTACCTCTTGAACAAGGGAACCGACGAGCTTGAGGCCAAGCGCGCTCAGCAGCAGTGAGCGCGGAGCGCGAGACGTGCCGAAGCTCTCTGCGTGCGTGCTGCGTCGAAGCGCCGCTCGCGCGGGTGCCTGCCTGATGTGGGATGTGCCCCCACGCACGACCTCGGTCGCGCCCTCAGGGCTCCTCGCCGCGGGGCGGCGCCTCATGCACGCGGGCTTCGAGCTCGTCGAGCATCACGTGGCGCGGCGCCGGGCCACCGAAGTAGTCGGGATCGCGCCTCATCGCCCGTCGGGAGCCTATCAACTCCAAGCAGTCGTAGACGGCATGGGCCACGGCGACGGCGAGCAGGCTGCCCGTGGCGAGGAAGACGGCGCCGAGCGTCGCGGCGAGCACGAGGGTGAGCGCCGTCGTCATGCGATCGCGGTAGCGGACGTGGGCGAGCCAGAAGGCCGCAGACGACACGACAAGCGCGATGACGCCGGAGATGAGTGGGGACAGCGCCAGCCCCAGGACGCAGGCGACACCTCCTAGGAGCATGAAGCGAAACGCCAGCTCCTCGCCGAAGCCGATGAGGGCAACAAGGGCGATGAGCGCAGGCAGGGGCAGGCGGGGAAGCTCCCCGTCGATGCCTTGGCGCGAGGCCATCACCGAGGCGCGCCCCTCCTTGGTGGCAAGCGCGCGCCTCTCGGCCGCGTGGCCGATCCCGAGCAGGGCGAGCGCGACGAGTATCCCGATGCCGAGGGCGGCGGCAGGTGGGATCGCCGTGAGCGAGGCGCCGATCTCGGCAGCCCATCCCAGGCCGATCGTGGCACCTGCCCAGTCGCCGGACGTCACGCCGACGACGACGATCGTGCCGGCGATGCCGGCAGCGATCATGAGCGCCTGGGTCAGGAGCAGGTTGTAGGCCAGAATGCGCACCTCATCCGCGTCGAGCGGGTGCATCGTGCGTAGGTCCATGGCTGCTCTTCTCCTTGTGCGATCGTGGGCGGTGCCTGGTGCGTGTGCCGCGAAGCGCGCGGCGAGCGTGCGTTTTGCGGGCGATTGTCGCCTCGGGGTGACGTGGCGGCTACGAACGGACGACCTCGTCGCTGTCGAGCCACATCGTGAACGGGCCGTCGTTGACGAGCTCAACCTGCATCATCGCGCCGAACCAGCCGGTCTCAAGCGGCACCCCGTCGGCACGCACGCAGTCTGCGAAGTGCTCGTAGAGGCGCTCGGCCTCGTCGGGCGCGGCACCCTTCGTGAACGACGGGCGGTTGCCGCGGCGGCAGTCGGCGTAGAGGGTGAACTGTGACACGAGCAGCACGCTTCCGCCGACGTCGCGCAGCGAGAGGTTGGTCTTGCCCTCGGCGTCTTCGAAGATGCGCAGCTTGGCCGCCTTCGCCCATAGCTTCTCGGCGATCTCTTCGGTGTCGTCAGGCCCTACGCCGAGCAAGATGACGTAGCCCGCGCCGATGCGGCGCGTCTCTTTTCCCTCGGTGCTGACGGAGGCGGAGGTGACGCGTTGGATCAAAGCTCTCATGGAAGGCTCCTTACGAGATCGGGGTGCGGGGTAGCGGACATTCAGGAAATCGGGAATCGGTGGCGATCGAAGCGGGGCATCGGCGATACGGGAAATCGGGGTCAGGCCAGGGGATCCAGGCTCATCGTCGCGTCAGGCAGCCGTGGTGATGCGCCCGTTGTCGGTGCGCTTGGCGTAGCTGCGGCGGCGGGCGAACACGTACAGGATGATCATCGACGTGCCGGTGATGACCCAGGTGACGGGGTAGAGCATCATCAGGTTGTCGAAGGTGTCGATGGACGGGAAGATGGTCAGGACGTAGATGATGCGCAGAAGGCACGAGCCGACGATCGTGATGACGGTGGGCAGGACCGACCAGCCCATGCCGCGCATCGCGCCGGCGGTGATCTCGTAGGTGCTGGTCATGAACTCGAAGAGCTCGACGGTCCACAGGCGCACGGTGCCGAAGGCAAGCGCGGTCGCCTGCGTGGTGAAGATCCCGAGCGAGACGTTGCCCAGGGCGACCACGATGACGCTGACGAACAGCGCCGACCCGATCGCCGCGCCCATGCAGAACCGCAGGATCGTGTCGCAGCGCTTCAGCTGCCCGGCGGCGTAGTTCTGCCCGGTGAAGGTGACGGCGGCTTGCGAGAAGGCGTTCACGAAGAAGTAGGTGTAGTACTCGTAGTTCATCGCCGCGGTGGCGCCGCCCACCGCATCGGTGCCGAAGCTGTTGACTGCGCCTTGGATCACGACGTTGGATAGGGCGAAGACCGCGCCCTGGAACCCGGCGGGCAGGCCGATGTAGAGCAGCTGGCGCAGATCGGCGCCGTTGACGTGCACGCCGCCGCGGAAGGTCAGGCGGAAGTCCTCTTCCTCATGCAGCATGAACCACACGATCACGCCGGCGCTCACCGCGTTCGACGCCACGGTCGCGAGCGCGATGCCGGCCACGCCGGCGTTGAAGATGGCGACGGCGACCCAGTTCAGCACGATGTTGAGCGCAGCGGCCAGCGCGAGCGCGTAGAGGGGGCGGCGCGAGTCGCCCTTGGCGCGCAGAACGGCCGAACCGAAGTTGTAAATCAGGAAGAAGGCGAAGCCCGCGAAGTACACGTGCAGGTACTGTGCTGCCTCGTCCCAGGCCTCCGCGGGAATGTTGACGGCGGTGAGGACGGGGTCGGTGAGCGCGATGCCGGCGGCCGTGAACAGCACCGAGCAGACGAGCGTCACGATGACCGTGGTCTGGATGGCGCCGCGCACCTTGTGGCGCTCGCCGTGGCCGATGTGGACCGCGACCACGACGTTGGCGCCGATGGACAGGCCGACCATGAGCGTGACGAACAGGCTGATGATGGGCGCCACGCCGCCGACGGCAGCCAGCGCCTCGCTGCCGATCATGCGGCCGGCGAAGATGGCGTCGGCCGAGTTGAAGAGCTGCTGGAGGATGCTGCTCAGCGCAAGCGGGATGGCGAAGAGGACGATCTTTCCGGGCAGGGGCCCGTTGAGCATGTCGATGCTGTTGGAGCCCTTG
>CAVCDZ010000124.1:0-3784 GCA_963601095.1 Oscillibacter sp. MSJ-31
CCTTCCCCAGAGAAAGAAATCGGGCCGATTTTGGCAAGAGCGCACAGAGGTACGCAGCGCCTTGCTTGTGGCGGCGCGTATGCGTGTGCGTTATTCCTCACTATATATAGAATTGGGGCGTAACAGAACCGCTCACGACGTGAAAAAGCCTCAGGAGAGCAGGCGAGCTGCGGAGAGCCGCAGTATCGTGCCAAGAATGCGGGTTTTCTTTTCTCTGGCTCGAGATTCGTGGCTAAGGACGGCAAGGTCAGCTCAGGATTCGCGGCGGTGCGTGGATAGGGCGGCGGGGCTGGGCACGAGCAGCATGGCGAGGCGGGTTCGGGGTTTGCGGCCGGGAGCGGGCAAGGCAGCGGAAATGCCCGGGGCTTGGCGGCCGGGCGCGGATCGTTACCCGATCGACGTCACGTGCACCTCGCCCGAGGCCGCCGGCACGATGCCCGAAGGCGTCTCGACGAGCAGGCGCCCCCGCGTATCGACGCCGCGGATCGTCCCTGTCTCCAGAGGCGTGCCGTCGATCGTCTCAAGGGCGCACGACGACCCCACGAAGGCAAGGCGCTGCTCGTACTCGCCGATCAACCCCGCAAATCCCTCGTCCTGCCAGCGACGATAGTAGGCATCCATCTCCGTCAGGAGCGCGCCGAGCAGCTGCGTTGCAATCGCGCGCTGCGCAGCCGACAAGTCATCTGCGGCCTCGTCGTCGAAAAGGTAGGCCAAGCGATACTTCCCCGGCACCTCGGTGACGTCTCGGCGGGGAAACACGTTGATGCCCACCCCGATGCACACGCCGCCGGCGAGCGCCTCGAGCGAGATACCGCTGAGTTTGCCCGCATGCGCGAGGACGTCGTTAGGCCACTTGACTGCCAGGCCCGCCGGAGCGGCGACCGTCTCGATCGCCCGGCAGACCGCAAGCGAAGCCGCCAAGCTGAGGGTCGGGAGCGCGCGCATGTCTGTGGCAGGGCGCAGGGCAAACGACGTGTAGAGCCCGCCAACGGGGCTTTCCCATTGGCGGCCTTGGCGACCATAGCCGCCGCTCTGATAGAGCGCCGTCGCCACCGCGCCTTCGGGCACGCCCGCGCGCAGCAGCTCCTTGATGCGATCGTTGGTCGACGACACGGCGCCAAAGGCCTCGACGCGCCAGGACGTCGCGGGAAGCGCAGAGCGATCGAGCGGGGCGAGATCCGCTAGCATTTCCACGCCTTGCCCACCGTAACCCCCTCGAGCGTGACCGGCGTGCCGTCGGACAGCTCGTGATGCGGAGCGATCTCAAGCAGCGGGCGCACGACGAAGTCGCGCTCGGTGAGCTTGGGATGCGGCAGGGTGAGCACCTCAAGATCGCTCACGTAGCCCTGATAGTCCAGGATGTCCAGGTCGCAGGTACGCGGGCCGTTCTCACGTTCGCGGACGCGGCCAAGGCGATTCTCGATCGCCTGCAGGTAGCGCAAGAGCTCTTGCGGCGGCAGACCCGTGCGCAAAAGCACGACGGCGTTGATGAAGTTGTCCTGATCCTCGAAGTAGGCCGGCTCGCTCTCGTAGTAGCTCGACACGTCGATGATCTGCGAATCGGGCAGCATGCACATGTCGGCGATCGCCTGGTTGAGCATCGCCTTCTTGCCTTCGTCCTCCTCGCCCTCTTCGGCGACGAGCGGCACGTTGCACCCCAGGCCGATGAAGGCGTAGGGGCGCAGGTTCTCCTCAAGGGCTTTGGCCGTCAGCGCCACGTTGTGCGTGCGGATGACCGACGCGCCCAGCTCGCACGCCATCAGAGCCTCAGCAGCCGACGCCTCATCACGCTCGCGCGGATCCTCGATGCCGTAGACATAGCCGATGTAACTCTTGCGCGACACCGCGACCATCGTCGGGTAGCCAAGGCGCGCGAACACCTGGAAGTTGCGCATCAGCTCGAGCGTCTGCTTCTTCGTCTTGCCAAAGCCCGGACCGGGGTCGAGGCAGATGCGCTCGCGCGCAACTCCGGCAGCCTCAAGCTCTTCTGCGCGCGTGCGCAGGTAGTCGGCAACCTCGGTCACGACATCGTCGTAGACCGGCTCGTCCTGCATCGTGCGCGGGTCATCGCCCTGCATGTGCATGACCACGAGACCTGCATCGCATGCGGCCGCGACGGCGACCATCTCAGGATCGCGAAAGCCCGTGACGTCGTTGATGATCGAGGCACCGGCCTCAACGCAGATGCGCGCGACCTCGGCATGACGCGTGTCGACGCTCACGCACACGCCCGCCTCGGCGAGGCGGCGCACCGGCTCGAGCACGCGGGCAAGCTCCTCTTCCACGGTGACGGGACTCGCACCCGGACGCGTGGACTCGCCGCCCACGTCGATGATGAGCGCGCCCTCATCGACCATCTCAAGCGCCGCAGCCACAGCCGCATCGGCGTCGGCGTACGACCCGCCGTCGGAAAACGAATCGGGCGTCACGTTCAAGATGCCCATGATGATGGGGGTTCGCGAATCGAAAGGATAGGTTCCACAGCGCCAAATCATGGCAGCCTCCTCATATACCGAAGCCGCCCCCAACTGGTTGTCGGGGGCGGCTGTCTGGACGGAATGTGTTATGCGTTCTTGCCGGTGTCGTCCGGAGCGTCGCCGGGCGCGTCAGGTGCAGGCGGGGTCGCCGGAGCAGCGGGCGTCGCCGGTGTCGCCGGATCAGCCGGAGCGGCGGGTACAGCCGGAGCATCAGCAGCCGGCACGGCAGGTGCGTTGGCAGCGGCGTCGGCCTGGGCCTTCGCCTCGGCGTCGGCCTTCTCCTTCTGCAGGTACTCGGCCCAGCGGTTGTCGAGCAGCGCAGCGCACGCATCGCCGTCGACCGTCTCGCGTTCGAGCAGCACCGAGGCCATCAGATCCATCTGATCGCGCTTGCTGGACAGGATCTCCACCGCGCGGTCGTGGGCTTCCTTCATGATGCGCGCGACCTCATCGTCGATGCGACGCGCGGTATCGTCGGAGTAATCCTGCGTGTTGCCGTAATCGCGGCCCAGGAACACCTCATGGTTCGGCTGGCCGAAGATCTGGACGCCCAGCTCGGAGCTCATGCCGTAGTTGGTGACCATCGCGCGGGCCATCTTCGTGGCGCGCTCGAGGTCGTTCGAGGCACCCGTCGTGATGTCGTCGCAGAACAGCTCCTCAGCAACGCGGCCGCCCAAGAACACCGCCAGCTCGTCGCGCATCTCGTTGCGGCTGTTGAGCACCTTGTCCTCATCAGGGATGGACAGCGTGTAGCCCAGCGCGCGGCCACGCGAGATGATCGAGATCTTGTGCACCGGATCGGCACCCTCGAGAGAGTGACCCACCAGCGCGTGGCCCGACTCGTGGTAGGCGATCGTCGTGCGCGTCTTGATGTCGAGCACGCGACCCTTGCGCTCCGGACCGGCGATCACGCGTTCCATGGAGTCCTGGACTTCCTGGTTGGAGATGACGTGCTTGTTGCGGCGCGCCGTCAGGATAGCCGACTCATTGAGCAGGTTGGCCAGATCGGCACCGGTGAAGCCCGGCGTCAGCTTGGCGACGCTCGTCAGATCGACGTCGTCGGCAAGCGGCTTGTTGGCGGCATGCACGTTGAGGATCTTCTCGCGGCCCTTGACGTCCGGCACGTCGACCACGATCTGGCGGTCGAAGCGACCGGGGCGCAAAAGCGCCGGGTCGAGGACGTCGGCACGGTTGGTGGCAGCGATCAGAACGACCGAGTCATTGGCCTCGAAGCCGTCCATCTCGACGAGCAGCTGGTTCAGGGTCTGTTCGCGCTCGTCGTGGCCACCGCCCAGGCCAGCACCACG
>CAVCDZ010000125.1:0-6799 GCA_963601095.1 Oscillibacter sp. MSJ-31
AAGCTGATCGAGTCCATCCAAAGCAAGGGTGCCTTCGGCGTGCTGATGCTTTTGGGTCTGCAGCTTTTGCAGATCATCGTCGCGTTCATCCCCGGCGAGGTGGTGCAGGTCGCCGCTGGCATGCTCTACGGTCCTGTGTGGGGCACGATCATCATCTTGATCGGCTGCGTGTTCTCGAGCGCCATCATCTACGAGCTCGTCCATCGGCTGGGCGCCCCGTTTGTCCACTCGATGGTGGACGAGAAGTACCTCGTCAAGTTTTACGAATTCGAACGTTCGGGCAAGCTGAGCCTGACGGTCTTCATCCTCTTTTTGATCCCTGGCATGCCCAAGGACGTGTTCACCTACCTCGTTCCGCTGACCAACATGCGGATGCGCACCTTCTTGACGCTGTCGACGATCGGGCGCGTTCCGGGCGTGATCATGTCGACCTACGCGGCGGCGGGTCTTGCCGACGGCGACATCAAGACGAGCCTGATCATCTTCGGCATCGCGGCAATACTTGTGGTGCTGGGCATCGTGTTTCGCAATCGTTTGCTGGGCATGGCGACCTCCAAGAAGAAGGAGCGCGCCACGCGCGAAGAGTTTCTGTCGCATCAGGCGGCGAAGGACGCGGATGCGTCGACTCTTGCTGATGCGGAGGTCGACGAGAACGAAGCACCTCGCGAAGGAGCAACTTCGTCGCAGGACGATGCGCCAGCCGATGGTGCTGCCGCAGCCGCCGTGCCGGCTCAGGGCGACGCGCCGGCACGCGATGCCGTCGCAGTCGATAAACCGGCTCAGAACGATCGGCGCTAGGGGATAGGTGCCTATGGTTGCGCAGCCTTCTCAAGACCCCACGCAGGCAGCCGCTCAGCGGAAGCCCGCCACTGCATCGCAGCCTCCCGTTGCTCCTCCCGGCGCGTCGGAGTATTCTCCGCAGGGTCAGGCACCCGTGCAGCCACCTTACCGCGAGCAGCCGCCCGTGTATCCAGGCTACAGCGCCCAACAGCCCGCGCAGCCGCAGCCGCATTACGGAGAGCAGCCGCCTGCGCAGCCTCACTACGGCGACCACGCACCCGTTCAGCCTCCCTACGGCGCCCGACCTCCCGTGCAGCCGCACTACGACGCGCCGGGCATCTCGCGCGACCACGTCGCTGCCGCGCTGCTGGCGATCTTTTTGGGCTGTTTCGGCGTCCACAAATTCTATCTGGGGTACAGCACCCAGGGGTTCACCATGCTCGCGTTGAGCTTGGTGGGCGGCCTTTTCACATTCGGCCTGGCGGCAGGCGTCGTGTGGGTCATCTCCCTTATCGAGGGCGTCATCTATCTGATGAAGTCGCAGAGCGAATTCGAGCGCACATACGTCTACAGCAGGCGCGAGTGGTTCTAACCGGTCTGGCCGCTGTGCCTCTGGTGCTCCTATAAGCCGTCTCACCCATGACCAGCGATTTCCTCATTTCGCAGGGGCTCGTGTGCTGAGCGGTGCGGCTCGTCGCGACGGCGGATGCGCATGCGTTATAATGAAAGAACTGTGCGTACGTATCCAATAAGGAGGAACCATATGCCCACCATCACCCGTGATCAGGTTAAAGTCCCTGCGGACGTCATGCCTGAGGCTCGCGAGACGTACATCGAGAACTATCTTAAGGCGACGCGCGGCACGGGTCGCTTGATGCTGTTCGCATGCGACCAGAAGATCGAGCACCTGAACAAGGACTTTTATGGCGAGGGCATTGATATCTCCGATGTCGAGCCCGAGCATCTGTTCCAGATCGGCTCGCAGGGCACCATCGGCGTGCTCGCCGGTCAGCGCGGCTTGATCGCCCGTTACGCCAACGACTATCCCGAGATTAACTATCTGGTCAAGATGAATTCCAAGACCAACCTGGTCAAGGGCTCGCAGGACGACCCTTATTCTCCTCAGCTCCACGAGCTCGAGGCCGTGCTCGCCATGCGCGAGGCCGGCGTCAACATCGTGGGCTTGGGCTACACCATCTATCTGGGCTCTGAGTACGAGTCCACGATGATGGCAGAGGCCGGCGAGCTCATCGCCGAGGCCCATGCCGCGGGCCTGCTCGTGGTTTTGTGGATCTACCCGCGCGGCAAGGCCGTCACCGACGAGAAGGATCCCGATCTGATCGCCGGCGCTGCGGGCGTTGCCCTGTGCCTGGGTGCTGACTTCGTGAAGGTCAACCCGCCGCACGCTACCGACGACAAGACGTCTGCCGAGGGTCTGAAGATCGCCTCTATGGCGGCTGGCCGTACCGGCCTGGTATGCGCAGGCGGCTCGAAGGCTGACGCCAACGAGTTCCTCACCAACCTGCATGACCAGATCCACATCGGCGGTTGCTGCGGCAACGCCACGGGTCGCAACATCCACATGCGCTCCACCGAGGAGGCCATTCGCCTGTGCAACGCGATCTCCGCGATCACGCTGGGCGACTGGAGCGTCGCGGACGCCGAGGCCGTTTTCAAGGGCGAGAAGGAATTCTCCCTGTAAGTCGTCTGATTCATCGCGCTTTACGTCGAGGGGCCGCAGAGCGGCCCCTCGTTTTATGTGGGGCAGGAAGCGCTTGCTGTGTGGGGGCAAGGAGCGCCTGCTGAGGATGGGGCGTGCGCCGCTTCGGGCGGTGCGCTACCTTTCTCGCGAGGCAGGTGCGTGCCCACGAGGCTGCGCTTCGCCCGGAGAGTCGATAAGACGACAACGAAAAAGGAGGCCGGACGAATCCGACCTCCTTTTCAGCGATGCGATGGAATGCGCAAGCCACGCGCGGCTCAGAGCCGCTGGATGCTAGAAGTTCTGCAGCGTGTGGCTCTTGTCTTTGGCGATCATGAAGTACGCGCATGCGGCGATCGACCACGCCCAGACGATATGGCCGAAGATCTCGGAGAAGTGCTCGGTGAAGGGCTGATCCCACGGAGCGGGAACGGTGCCCAGCGCCGGCATCAGCACGACGTGCCACACAACCCAGAGAACCAAACCATAGACAGCGCCCTGGCCGATAGCAACCTGCTTCCAGTTCTGGATCAGCGCGATGAACAGGATGGCGAACACGACGGCAAAGGAGAAGTGAAGGATCAGCGTGAACCAGGCAACCGGCTGGTCAGCGAAGTAGACCTTCGAGAAGATGATGTCGTCGGGGATGCCGATCTGCTGCGCCAGGTGCTGCGGCGGGTTGATCTCGTTACGGGCGATGGTGCGCGGCGGGAAGATGGTCTCCCAGCCGATCTTGACCATGCCGGAAATCATGCCAGCGATGAAGCCGTAGAAGATGATCTTCCAGACCTTCATGCCGGTGGAAGAAGACGATGACTCAGTCATTGGTGTCCCTCTCTCTTTCAGTACAGACAACTCGTGCGGGGAAGGAGGTGGGCGATATACCGGCAAAACCGACCTCGCATCATAGGCGGGTTTGCTCACATGTCGCTTATCGACGGCGGGTATGGGCACGTCATCGATAGATTCCTTTTGCCTCTCCTTCGGCGTGGGTCGTGAACGTACTCTCTTCGAAAATGTAAGTCAAGTGCTGTCATTTAAGGAATTATGGCTCTTGTTCGGAATGCATTACCCATATGCGGCGCGTTGGGGAGAGGATGCGCGCGCGTGATCAGGCTATTCACAGCGACCAGGGGTTATAGCTTTTTCTGGTATGCAACAGAACGCAACAGATGAGGAATAAAAACCACCTGAGGCGATACTTTCATGCATTCTGTGCATAAAGGTAAAATCTTCCGGAAATACTTCGTAAACCGAACAGTAATTTAATAATCGTTGGATTATTCGTGTCAGAGTGGTCGTTTTTAAGGGGTGAACGGTAGCGAGGGTGCGAGTCTCTTTTCGCGCGTGCGCGTGGCCGTTTAGCAGGTGAGGGTGAGGGCTATGGTGGCGCTATTGGCGGTTCTTGCGGTTCTTTTTGGGCATATCCATCTCGTTGACGTGCGGACGCGTCTGGTGCTGGCGGTCGACGTCGGCCTGCTGGTGCTCGTGCGCGCCGCGGTGTGCGCCGCGTGCGCCCAGCCGGGTGCTGACGCGTACGGGATCGCCGATGCGCGTTGGGGCGCGTCGGTGCTGCTGCGTGCCTTGGTCGTTGCGCTCGTCGTGGTTGCGGCGCTCGAGGTGCTGGCGGCGGTCGTGGGGCGCGCGATCGGCGCCGAGGCGATGGGGAGGGGAGACGCGCTGCTCTACGCGGTGCGCTGTTCGTACCTTGGCGTGGAGACGTTGCTGCCGTTTCTTGCCGCCTCGGCGTGCGCGGGAGCTGCGTTGGGCGTGTCGGCTCTGGTGCGGGGCGAGCGCACGTTCGCCTTTGCACCGGCGATCGTGTGGCCGTGCTGGGCGATCCTCGCGCTGGAGTGGGCGGTTGCGTGAGGCGGGCGCACCTGGGAGAAGCGGCTGCGTGAGGCGGGCGCACCTGGGCGAAGCGGCTGCGCTCATCGTCTCGGTGCGAAGGAGGGTTCCGCGCGTGTGGCACCCGATGAGGCGCCCACCAAAAAAAAGAAAACCCGCCTCGATCGAGACGGGTTTTGCGCGTTGGTATGGTGCCCGAGGCGGGATTTGAACCCGCACGTCTTTCGACAACGGTTTTTGAGACCGCCGCGTCTGCCGTTCCGCCACTCGGGCGCAGACCAGCATTATACCGGACTTTCGGCGGCGGGAGGGCAGAAAGGACGTCGCCCTCGATAGCAGGCCATTGGCAAGAGGGCGGTTGTCGCGTGATCGGGCGCGCGTCATAATGCTTCTTTAAAGAAACCAACCGCGCCGAGCGGGCGCAAGGAGCGCAGTCATGATCAATGAAGCCATGTACGGATTGGGAAACGAGCCCTCTGCCATTCGCGAGCTGTTCGCCTACGGAATGGCCCGAAAGGCCGAAATCGGGGACGACAAGGTGTTCGACTTCAGCATCGGCAACCCCAGCGTCCCGGCACCGCCCAAGGTCGCAGCGACCATGCATGAGCTCGCCGACCTGCCTCCTGCCCAGCTCCACGCGTATTCTGCGGCATCGGGCCTCGACTCCACCAAGGCTGCGATCGCCGACAACCTCAACCGTCGGTACGGCACCTCGTACACGAAGGACAACTTCTATCTGACGATGGGTGCTGCCGCCTGCCTGTCGGCCTGCATCAAGGCCGTCGTCGAACCGGGCGACGAGATCATCGTCATTGCCCCGTTCTTCCCCGAGTACCGCGTCTGGATCGAGGCCGACGGCGCGAAGTGCGTGGTCGTTCCGGCCGATCCTGAGACGTTCCAGATCGATCTCGATGCCTTGGGCGCCGCCATCAACGAGCATACGAAGGCCGTCATCATCAACTCGCCCAACAACCCCGTCGGCGTGGTGTACACGCGCGAGACGCTCGAGGGCCTGGCCGCCTTGCTGCGCGCCAAGCGCGACGAGTTTGCCACCCCGCTGTTCCTGATCTCCGACGAGCCGTACCGCGAGCTGGTCTACGACGGGATCGAGGTGCCCTGGGTTCCGGCGATCTACGACAACACGCTGGTGTGCTATTCCTGGTCGAAGTCGCTGTCGCTGCCGGGCGACCGCATCGGCTACGTGCTGGTGCCCGACGAGGTTGAGGAGTCTCGCCACGTTTACCTGGCCGTCGTCGGCGCGGGCCGCGCGCTGGGCTACATCTGCGCGCCGGTCTTCTTCCAGCGCGTTATCGAGCGCTGCGTCGACGAGCCTGTGAACACGGCGGCCTACGCGTCGAATCGCGCGCTTCTCACCGAGGGCCTCGACGAGTTGGGCTACCGCTACGTCGCTCCTGACGGTGCTTTCTACTTGTGGATGCAGGCGCTCGAGCCTGATGCTCAGGCGTTCTCCGACAAGGCGAAGGCCCATGAGCTGCTGCTCGTTCCGTCCGACAGCTTCGGCGTCGGCGGCTGGGTGCGCATCGGCTACTGCGTGTCGGCCGACTCCATCACCGGCGCGATGCCCGCCTTCGCAGCCCTGAAGCGCGATTATGAGTAGCGAGCGCGCCATCACCGGCGCCATCTTCGACTGCGACGGCACCCTGCTCGACTCGCTGCCTCGCTGGCGCGGCGTGGAGCAGATGCTCGCGCATGAGGCGGGAGCGGTCGTGACGCCTGAAGAGAGCGATCTGTTCGTGTCGTTCACGATCCCCGAGGTCGCGCAGTATTTTCATGAGCACTTTGGCCTCGGCGCCAACGTCTCTGCCGTCGTTGCCATGATCGACGACTACATGATGGCGTACTACGAGGGAGATGCGCAGCTGCTGCCGGGCGTCGGTGCGCTGCTGGAGAGCTGCGCGTCTGCCGGCGTGCGGATGTCGGTCGCTTCATCGAGCGCGCATCTCTATCTGGAGACGGGCCTGAAGCGCGTCGGCGTTTTCGACCTGTTCGATGCCGTGCTGTCGGTCGACGATGTGGCGGCTTCCAAGCGTGAGCCCCTGATCTTCGCGCGTGCTCGCGAGGCAATGGGCACGGAGATCCCGCTGACGTGGGGATTTGATGACTCGGTGTACGCGATCCAGACCATGCGCCAAGCGGGTTTCCCAGTTGTCGGCATCTTCGATCAGGAGACCGAGGTCGACCGGGCGGCAGTGGAGCAGGCGTCCACCTGCGCGGTGGGCAACCTTGATGGGGTGTTGGTGAGCGCAGGAAAGCTCGTGCTGCCGTAGCCGGCCATCTGCGGTGATTGGCGCGTGGCCGCCCACGCGTCCTCCTGGCGTCCGTTGCCGTGTCTCGGTGCCCGCCCGTTGGCGCACCGGTGCGCCTGCTCGTCGGCGTCGATGTTTTGCGCGTGCGACCGCATCAGTCGGCAAGCGCGCCTTCGTGCTCTCCTAACCAGCGGTAGTACAGCTT
>CAVCDZ010000126.1:0-1701 GCA_963601095.1 Oscillibacter sp. MSJ-31
CCTGAAGCCCTCGCCAAGACTGGCGATGCCCCTTCGCTCCTTCTCGGTTTGGCGGCTCTCGCCCTCATCTCGGCTGTGAGCACGATCACTGCGGGCATCATCCGCCGTCGCAGCTAAGACACAGAGCGTAAGAGCGCTAGGGGCTGTTCTCCAGCGCCAACCGCATTGAAACGAGCGCCCGGGGAACGATCCTCGGGCGCTCGTGCTTTTTTTGCGCCAAACGCGTCGGATCCCTTGGCGCGGCGCCCTGGCATGCCTGCGTGACCGTGCTAAAATACGTTGGTTAGCCAGGGGTGCGCGACGCGCGCCACAGGCCCGATCATCCATCCGAGGGCGGGCCGGCATCATCAGCCGAATCGCCGGGAAAGAGAGCATGAGCATGAGCAAAGGAACGTACTCGTTCACCACTCCGATCTACTACGTCAACGCCGCCCCTCATCTGGGAACGGCTTACACGACCATCGCCGCCGACGCTGTGGCGCGCTACCAGCGCATGAACGGCTACGACGTGGCTTTCGTCACCGGCATGGACGAGCACGGCCAGAAGGTCGCCGACACCGCCGCGTCCAAGGGCATGTCGCCGCAGGATTGGTGCGACTCGATGGAGCCGGCGTTCCGCGACGTGTGGGACATGCTCGACATCACCTACACTGACTTCGTCCGCACCACCGAGCCGCGTCACGCCAAGACCGTGCGCAAGTTCTGGCAGGACCTCTACGACAAGGGCTATTGCTACAAGGGCTCGTACGAGGGCTGGTACTGCGTTCACGAGGAGACCTACTACAACGAGTCCGACCTTGAGAAGAACGACGAGGGCGTCTTCGTCTGCCCCGACTGCAAGCGCCCGGTGCAGAAGGCCGGCGGCGAGGAGAACTGGTTCTTCAAGCTGTCCGAGTTCCAGGAGCCGCTGCTCAAGTTCTATGACGAGCATCCCGACTTCATCCGTCCCGAGACCCGCAAAAACGAGATCGTCTCGTTCGTGAAGAGCGGCCTCAAGGATCTGTCCATCTCGCGTTCCACGTTCGACTGGGGCGTGCCGCTGCCCTTCGACGAGGGTCACGTGGCCTACGTCTGGGCCGACGCCCTGCTAGCGTATTTCACCGGCATCGGGTACGCCGACGACGAGCGCGCCGGCGAGTTCGAGCAGCGCTGGCCCATGCAGTACCACTTCGTGGGCAAGGACATCACGCGTTTCCACTGCGTCATCTGGCCGGCGATGCTGATGGCGGCCGGATTGCCGGTCACGCATACGGTCTTCGGCCACGGCTTTCTGCTGACCAAGGGCGAGAAGATGTCGAAGTCGAAGGGCAACGCGCTGCGCCCCGCCGACCTCGTGAAGGTCTTCGGCGTCGACGCGTACCGCTACTACTTCCTGTCCGACGTACAGTTCGGCCATGACGGCTCCATCTCGATCGAGCGCATGGTGCAGGTGTACAACGCCGATCTGGCGAACACCTGGGGCAACCTCTGCAGCCGCGTGTTCAACATGACCAAGAAGTACTTCGACGGCAAGGTGCCCGCCGCCCCGGCCGGCGCCGACGACAACCCGCTGCGCGAGATTGCCGACGGTCTCTACGCCGCTTACGATCCGGCAATGGCGCGCGTCGACTTCACGACCGCTGCCGCCGAGGTGCAGAAGCTCGCGAGCCGCGTGAACCTCTACGTCGAGGAATCGGCTCCCTGGAACCTGGCCAAGGACCC
>CAVCDZ010000126.1:1711-2491 GCA_963601095.1 Oscillibacter sp. MSJ-31
TCATCTACAACGCGCTTGAGGCCATCCGCATCATCGCGCTTTACCTGGCGCCGTTCATGCCCAACACGTCCGCTGAGGTGTTCCATCGCCTTGGCCTCGGCGACGTCTTCGCCGTCGACGACATCGAGCAGGCAACCGTGTGGGGCCTTCTGAAGGAGGGTTCCGAGGTGACGATCGGCGATCCGCTGTATCCGCGCCTCGACGCTGACGCCATCGATCTGTCGATCGAGTAAGCGGGCGAGGGGCTGTGTCGCAAGAGGAGAAGGGCGCTGAGGCGCCTGTGCAGGCGCTCGTCACCGATGCCGAGGAGCCTGCGTACGAGCCGGTCTTCGACGTGCGGTTCTACCAGAAGCGCAAGCACGGCAAGCTGCGCGAGGTGCCGGCACCGCACGTCGAGGCACCGGTGGCGGACAGCCATGCCCATCTGGACAACCTCGCGCGCCCCGCGTGGAACCTGGCGCGCTGCGCGGTGTGGGGCGTCGACTTCATCTGCTCGATGACCGACGTCTTCGAGGACGCCGACACGACGTATCGCATGCTCGAGCAGTGGCCGCGCGAGGCGGCGCGCGTGCTGGAGGAGACGGGCCTGGGCGATACGGTTGCGCGCATTCCGCACCTGCGCACGGCGATCGGCTGCCATCCGCACAACGCGAAGGGCTACGACGACGCGCTCGAAGAGCGGCTCCTCGAGCGGCTGCGCGACGAGCGAACCTGCGCGCTCGGCGAGGTCGGGTTGGACTACCACTACGACCTGTCGCCGCGCAACGTGCAGCGCGACGT
>CAVCDZ010000126.1:2548-5893 GCA_963601095.1 Oscillibacter sp. MSJ-31
GATCCGCCTGGCGCACGAGGCGGGCCTGCCGCTCATCCTCCACATGCGCGAGGCCCACGACGAGGGCTTCGCCATCCTGGAGGAGGAGGGCTTTCCCGAGGCGGGCACGCTGCTTCACTGCTGCAACCTCGACGCCGACACGCTGGCGCCGTGGCTCGAGGCAGGGTGCTGGGTCGCCTACGGCGGACCTTTGACGTTCAAGAAGGCCGACGACGTGCGCGCGGCGGCGCATCTGGTGCCGCGCGATCGGCTGCTCACCGAGACCGACAGCCCGTACATGACGCCCGAGCCCATGCGCGGCATGACCTGCGGTCCCGAGCACACTATCTTCACGGCCGCGCGCATGGCCGATGAGCTGGCGGGAGACGATGCCGAGGCGCGTCGCGCGCTGCTCGCCCAGGTTCACGCCAACGCGCTTTCGCTGCTCGATCGGCCTGCCACCGCCTGGCAGCGTGGACAGGCGTAGCGGCTGCGTGCCCGGCGCCGCACGGCGATGAGCCCATCGCCGGTTCTCAGGGCAAAGCAGGGGCAGGGCAGAGAGGCCCGTTTGGCCCCTTTGAGGAAGAGGTAAGCGATGCAACACTGGCTCATCATCAACGGCTCGCCGCGGCCCAACGGGCAGAGCGCGCGCGTCGTGCATCTGCTGACGACCGTGATCGAGGCCGAGGAGCCCGACGTCGAGCTTCAGGAGTTCGACGTCAGCCAGGCCGACGTGCGCGGCTGCGACGGGTGCGATTTCTGCCTGACCGACGACGAGTGCATCATCGTCGACGACATGACGCAAATCTACGACTGTCTGAGCGAGGTCGATCGCGTCATCCTGGTCACGCCGATTTACTTCGCCGGCTTGCCGTCTCAGATGAAAGCCGTGCTCGATCGTCTGCAGCCGTATTACTGGCGCTGGAAGGAGCGCGAGGAGGACGGCGAGCCTCAGCCCGAGAAGCGCCCGCTTACCCTCTTCATCATCGGAGACGGGGGAGACCCGCACGGCTACGAGCCCCTGCTCACGACCGTGCGCTCCGCGGTGGCTATCGCGGGCTTTTCCATTGATGAGGTCGTCCCACTGATCGGCCTCAAGCGCATCTCGCGCAAGAACCTCGGCCCCTGGGGAGGAACCGCATGACCGACAAGCTTTCGAACCTTGCCTCGGTGTCCGAGACGCGCGCCGTGCTCGAGCGCCACGGGCTGATGACGAAGAAGGCCTTGGGCCAGCATTTCCTCATCAACGATGGGGTGGTGGCGCGCATCTGCGCGCTGGCGGAGCTCGGGCTCGACGACCGCGTCATCGAGGTGGGGCCGGGCATCGGCACGTTGACGGTGGCGCTCCTGCAGCGCGCCGGTGCGGTCGTCGCCGTCGAGCGGGACGCCGATCTGCCTCCCGTGCTTGCCGAAACCACGGCGGCCTGGGCCGACCGCTTCACGCTGATCGAGGGCGACGCCCTTGAGATTGAACCTGAGCAGCTGCCGTTCTTGCCGAACAAACTCGTCTCGAACCTGCCGTACGCCGTTGCCGCCACCATCGTGCTCGACTACTTCGAGCGCTTGCCTGGGCTTGAGAGCCAGACGATCATGGTGCAGGCCGAGGTGGCCGATCGCATGTGCGCGCAGCCGGGAACGAAGAGCTACGGCGCCTATACGGTAAAGTTGGGCTTGCTGTCAAAGCCGGCGGGGCGATTCGGCGTGTCGGAGGGCAACTTTTTCCCGCCGCCGCGGGTGAAAAGTGCCGTCGTGCGGCTTGACCGGCGCGACGACGTCGTGCCGCCTGAGCTGTTGCGCGCTACGATGACGATGGCCGATGCCGCCTTCGCCAACCGCCGCAAGACGATTGCGAACTCGATCAAGACCTACTTCGCCAACCCGCAGACCTCCGACGAGGGTCGTCGCGCCCGCGTCTCGGAGCTGCTTGAGCGCGCGCAGGTCTCGCCGAGCGCCCGCGGGGAGTCGCTTGAGCAGGATGCGTTCATCGCGCTCGGCCGCGCCTATCTCGCACTTGGCTGAGGTCGCGCTGAGCGCTGCGCGCGGAGAAGGCGACCGGTACGGCTCGATGCGCGGCATCGCATCTTACCGGCACCGATGGGAAGTCGCCTGCTCGATCGCCGCGTGCAGGCGCGATCGCTGACACGAAAGGAAGGCCATGGGCCGCCCAACCGCACCGTCGCTGACGCGGCGCACGCTACATTATTACTGGCTCGTCACCTGCCGCCACAAGGGGATGTTCGCCGCGCTCGTGTGCTCGACGATCGCCTTCGTCGCGCTTCTGACCTACGGCAACCCCTACGTGATGAGCCTCGTCGTGGACCGCGTGAGCGCCGCTCCGGTCTCGGCCGATGAGGTCTTCGGCCCCTACATCGCCGCAAGGTCTGCGGCCCCTACATCGCCGCATTGATCCTGATCAACGTTCTTGGCCAGACGGCGAGCAAGCTGCAGGACTACACGATGTACAAACTCGAGATCGCCGCGTCGTACGACCTTGCGACGATGTCGTTCGACGCGCTGTGCAACCAGTCGATGTCGTTTCACTCGAACCGCTTCGGCGGCACGCTGGTGAGCCAAACCACGAAGTTCATGAGCGCCTACCAGCAGCTGATCGAGACGATCATGTTTCCCTTTCTGCCGGTGATCTGCTCGATCGTGTTCACCTGCGCCATTCTCGCCCCGCGCGTCCCGACCTACGTCGCCATCCTCATGGTGCTGCTGGCCCTCTACGCCTGCGTGTCGTACTACCTGTACAAGCGCATCCTGAAGCTCAACGAGCGGGCGGCGAGCGCGCAAAACCAACTCTCGGGCGAGCTGTCGGACTCCGTCGCCAACATCCTTGCCGTCAAGACCTACGGGCGCGAGGACTACGAGCGCAACCTCTTCGACACGGCCAACCGCGAGGTGGTGAGGCGCGATTCCAAGCGCATGTGGGCATCGCTCACGCGCGGCATCATCACCGCCTGCATCACGGTGGTCATCATGGCGGTGGTCACCGTGTTCATCGCCGGCGGCAACGCGTGGTACGGCATCACGCCGGGCACCCTCGTGGTGATGTTCACCTACACCTATTCGGTCACCAACCAGTTCAACTTCATCAACAACGGTCTCCAGCGCTTCAATCGCGCGTTCGGCGATGCGTCGGGCATGACGCAGATCCTCGACGAGCCGCGCCTTGTCGCCGATAAGCCGCATGCGCCCGAGCTGGTGGTCACCGACGGTGCGATCGATTTCGAGGACATCGGCTTTTCCTACACCGATGGCGATGCGACGACTGAGGTGTTCAAGGATTTCTGCCTGCACATCCCCGGCGGTCAGCGCGTGGGTCTCGTGGGCATGAGCGGGGCGGGGAAGACCACGCTCACCAAG
>CAVCDZ010000127.1:0-2332 GCA_963601095.1 Oscillibacter sp. MSJ-31
CCATCGCACAGCGCGCCCAGTCGAGCACAGGAGCGATCTACGTGCGCTATTCCGACAAGGAGGACCTGTTCGGCGCCGTGGTCGACCCGATCACCGACGGGCTCTGCGCCTTTTTCACGACCGAGCTCGACGAGTACCTCGATCTCTCGGACGAAACGCAGCAGGAGGCACGCGAGGCCTTCGCCGCGCGCGGCATGGAGGCCGTTGTCGATTACCTCTTCGACCATCAGGCCGAGTTCACGATCCTTCTCGCTGCCGGCGGTCCTCGCTACGATCGGCTCCTTCGCCGGCTGGTGGGCTTGAGCAGCTCGGCCACGTATCGCTTCATCGAGATGACCGGGAACGACGCCGTCTCCTCGGGTCGCCTGCCCCCGGAGCTCATGGGCCTCATCACGCGCTCCTACCTCTCCGGCATCCTCGACACCGTCGCAAGCGGCGTCACCCGCGAAGAAGCGCGCGCCTACGTCAACCGGCTCTCGGCCTTTTTCCGAGCTGGATGGCAGAGCGTCTTCAACCCTGACATCGAGACGCTGATAAAAGCAGCCGAGGCAATGCCGAGCGCGCCGATCGCGCACCTCGTCGAGCGCTTGGAAACACGATCCGATACCGACTAAACCCCGTTGCGCGACGCCAAAGCCGCGACGGGAGGGCACGCGCCCTCTCCTCGCGGCTTTCTCGTGGCGCACCCCCACACGAAAGGAAGCACATGAACTCAGACCGCCCCGCGCCCGCGAGTGCGCCCACCCCACCTCACGCAGACGAAAGGCCAAACGGGAAACCCTCCCCTGCGCTTGCCGAAGAGCAAATGAAGAACCCCTACGCGCTGCTCATGAGGTGGGCGGGATCCTCCGTATGGCTCTACGCGCTCTCGGCGCTCCTCGCCGTCGTCGGCGTCGCCGGCCAGATCGTGCCGTTTTACGCCGCAGGCAAGATGATCGTCGGCGTGCTCGACGGCAACCAGGACTTCGCGTATTACCAGCAGTGGTGCCTCGTCGCCGCGCTCGCCTGCATAGCCTACATCGCGTTCCACCATGCCTCGACCGCCGTCAGCCATAAGGCGACGTTCAAGACGATCGCGCGCATCCGCCGCCTCGTCGCCGCCAAGCTCACGCGCACGCCGCTCGGCTACGTCCTCGACACCCCCTCGGGGACGTTGAAGAACGTGATGGTCGAGCGCCCCGACTCCATCGAGGTCGCCCTCGCCCACGCTGTGCCCGAGGTGACCGGCAACCTGCTCGTGCCGATCGCCGTGATCGTGTATCTCTTCACGCTCAACTGGGGATTGGCACTCGCCTCCCTCGTCGTCATCCCGATCGGCGTGCTCGTGTACTCCAAGATGATGTCCGACTACGACGTCTGGTTCGGGCGCACGGTGCGCACCAGCAACGAGATGGCCTCGGCGAGCATCGAATACGTCAATGGAATCGAGGTCATCAAGGCTTTCGGCCGCTCCGCATCGAGCTACGAGAAGTTCGCGCGCGCCGTCCATGCCTACTCCCGCAGCTACATCGACTGGATGGCCCATTGCCAGATCTGGGCCGACCTGGGCCTGTCCATCCTCCCCGCCACGCTCGTGACCGTGCTGCCCGTCGGCTGCGGCATGATGATGGCCGGATGGCTCGAGCCGGGCACCTTCGTCTTGATGGCCATCCTCTCCCTGTCCATCTTCCCGCCCCTCTACGCCGTGTCGAGCTTCGTCGACCCGCTCGCCCAGGTCTCAAGCGTCGTCGCCGAGATCGACCGCGTGCTCTCCCAGCCTGAGCAGCGCCGCTCGAAGACGCCAGCGCGCTTCGTCGACGCCCAGGGAGCGCCCCTCGCCGCCCACGCGGCCCCGCGCATCGAGCTCGACGGCGTGCGGTTCTCCTACGGCCGCACCGCTGCAGACGGCAAGGCCCTCGAGGTGATCCACGGCGTCGACCTTGCGATCGAGCCCGGCACGGTGACCGCACTGGTCGGGCCGTCCGGCTCGGGCAAGTCCACGCTCGCGCGCCTGATCGCCGGCTTCTGGGACGCCACCGCCGGCGAAATACGCCTCGGAGGCGCGCCCCTCGCCTCGTGCTCGGCCGACCAGCTCGCCGACATGATAGCCTACGTGGCCCAGGACAACTACCTCTTCGACGACACCGTCAGGGAAAACATCCGCATGGGGCGCCCCGACGCCACCGATGACGACGTCGTCGCCGTCGCGAAGGCCTCGGGCTGCCACGACTTCATCATGAGCCTCGAGAAGGGCTACGACACGATCGTCGGCGGAGCGGGCGGCCACCTCTCGGGCGGCGAACGGCAGCGCGTCGCCATCGCCCGCGCCATGCTCAAGGACGCGCCGGTGGTG
>CAVCDZ010000128.1:0-31567 GCA_963601095.1 Oscillibacter sp. MSJ-31
CATATACCGTGCGCGTATCCCCTGGTCAAGCAAGTGCTCGGTCAGATCCTCGGCCATCCGCTTGGTCAGCGTCGTGATCAGCACGCGCTCGTCGCGCTCAGCGCGCACGCGCGCCTCGTCGATGATGTCGTCGATCTGCGACATGATCGGGCGCACGTCGATCTCGGGATCGAGCAGGCCCGTCGGGCGAATGATCTGCTCAACCTCGGCGGTGCTCACGCGTTCCTCGTAGTCGCCCGGCGTGGCCGACACGTACACGAACTGCGGGATGCGCTCCTCGAACTCGTCGAAGCGCAGCGGGCGGTTGTCCAGGCACGACGGCAGGCGAAAGCCATGCTCGACGAGCGTGATCTTGCGCGAGCGGTCGCCCTCGTGCATGCCGCGGATCTGCGGCACGGTGACGTGGCTCTCGTCGATGAAGCAGAGAAAATCGCTCGGGAAGTAGTCGATCAGGGTGTAGGGCGGCTCGCCCGGTGCACGGCCATCCAGGTGGCGCGAGTAGTTCTCGATGCCGGAGCAGAAGCCCATCGTCTCGATCATCTCGAGGTCGTACGAAGTGCGCATCTCGAGGCGCTGCGCCTCCAAGAGTTTGCCCTCCTCGTTGAACTCAGCCAAGCGCGTCTGCAGCTCATCGCGGATCGTGTGGAGCGCGCGATCGATCGCAGGGCGCGCCGCCACGTAGTGGGACGCCGGCCAGATCGGCAGCGCCTCGTAGGTGTTCAGCACCTCGCCGGTCACGTTGTCGATCTCGGAGATTTCCTCGATCTCGTCGCCCCAAAACTCCACGCGCACCGGGTTGTCGCCGTAGGGCGGGAAGATGTCGAGTGCGTCGCCGCGCACACGGAAGGTGCCGCGCTTGAGCTCGTAGTCGTTGCGGTCGTACTGGATGTCGATGAGCTTGTGGATCAGCTCGTCGCGGTCCTGCTCGACCTCCTTGTCCAAAAACACCGCCATGCCGGCGTACTCCATCGGCGAGCCGATGCCGTAGATGCACGACACCGACGCCACCACGATCACATCGCGCCGCGACAGCAGCGAGGACGTGGCCGCATGGCGCAGCTTCTCCACCTCCTCGTTGATCGAGGCGTCCTTCTCGATGAAGGTGTCGGTGGTCGGCACGTAGGCCTCAGGCTGGTAGTAATCGTAGTAGGAGACGAAGTAGACGACGGCGTTGTCCGGGAAGAACTCGCGCAGCTCGGCGGCAAGCTGGGCAGCGAGCGTCTTGTTCGGCGCCAAGACGAGCGTGGGCTTTTGGACCGCCTCGATGGTCTTGGCCATCGTGTAGGTCTTGCCCGAGCCCGTCACGCCCAGCAGCGTCTCGTAGCGCATGCCCGCCTCGATGTTGCGCGTGAGCTCCTTAATCGCCTTGGGCTGGTCGCCGGCGGGCTCGTAAGGGGACACGACCTTGAACGGTTGAGACGACAGGCGCGCCACAGGCAGCTTGCCGTCCATGGTATGGCCTTCGAGGCTTGAGAGATGAGCCATGACTCGTGCGTTTCCTTTCCGCCGGGGCACCCGGCACCCATGCGCGTCCTAGGAGAGGCGGGGTACGACCTCGCTGTCCCACCAGCGCGCGATCTGCTGCTCGAACTCGACGAGGCTGCCGTCGTTGGTCAGCACCGTATCGGCGATCGCCAGGCGCCGCTCTTCAGGGACCTGACGCGCAAGGCGGCTGCGCGCGTCCTCTTCGGTAAACCCGCGCGCGGCCATCAGGCGCGCGACGCGCACCTCAGGCGAGGTGGTCACGGCGACGACGAGGTCGGCGTGGCGGTAGAAGTCGTCGCGCCCATCGAGGATCGCCATCTCGAGCACCACGACCTCGTGGGTGCGGCCCGCCTCGGCGATGGCACGCAGGCAGCCGTCGTAGAGACGCGGCTGCGTGATGGCGTCCATGCGAGCGGTGGCCTCGGGCGTCGCGAACGCGCGGGCCGCGAGCGCAGAGCGGATCACCTCGCCTTTCGCATCGAGGATCTCGGGGCCGAAGGCGCGCGCCAGCTCAGCGCGCATGGCGGGGTCGTGCAGGTTGTCGTGGCCCACCTCATCGGCGTACACGATGCCTGCTCCACGCTCAGCGCAGAACTGAAGAAGCGTCGACTTGCCTGAGCCGATGCCGCCGGTCACGAAGATCGAGATCATGGATGCTCCCCTCACCTGGGCATCGACGCCATGCGATGCCGCGAACATAACAAAAGTGGCGGGACCCCTTGTGCAGGTCCCGCCACTCTAACACCGTGCGATGGATGCGTATGAGCGCTTACTCAGCGGCCTCGGGCTTCGGCTCGGGGTCGGCAACGGCGATCTCGATGCCCAGATCCTCGGCAGCAGCCTTCATGGACAGGGAGATGCGACGACGTTCGACGTTGACGTCCATGACCTTGACCTTGACGATGTCGCCGACGTGCACGACCTGCGCAGGCGAGTCGATGTGACGCTGAGCCATCTCGGAAATGTGCACCAGGCCCTCGACGTTGGCGCCCAGCTCGATGAAGGCACCGAACGGAACGATCTTGGTGACCTTGCCGTCGACGATCGTGCCGACCGGGTAGGTCTCGACGAGCTTCGTCCACGGATCCTCGGTGGTCTGCTTGAGGCCCAGGGAGATGCGCTCACGCTGCAGATCGACGTCGAGAACCTCGACCTCGACCTCTTCCCCGACCTTGACGACCTCGGACGGATGGTTGACGTGGCTCCAGGAGAGCTCGGAGATGTGGATCAGGCCGTCGATGCCGCCCAGGTCCACGAAAGCACCGAAGTCGACGATGGAGGAAACGGTGCCCTTCAGGCGCATGCCCTTGGACAGCTTCTCCAGAATCTCGGCGCGCTCGTTCTTGCGGCCTTCCTCGAGGAGGACGCGGCGGGAAAGAACGACGTTGTTGCGGTTGCGGTCCATCTCGATGACGCGAGCCTCGATCTCGGTGCCCAGGTAGGCGGAGAGATCCTTGACGCGACGGAGATCGACGAGAGATGCGGGGAGGAAGCCACGCAGGCCGATGTCGAGGATCAGGCCGCCCTTGACGACTTCGATGACCTCGCCGGTGACGACTTCGCCGGCCTTGAACTTCTCTTCCACGCGAATCCAGGCGCGCTCGTACTCAGCGCGCTTCTTGGAGAGGATCAGGCGACCGTCCTTGTCCTCCTTCTGGAGAACGAGTGCCTCGAGCTTGTCGCCCAGCTTGACGACCTCGGAAGGATCGGCATCCTTGCGGATGGACAGCTCGCGGGCAGGAATAACGCCCTCGCTCTTGAACCCGATGTCGACGAGCACTTCGTCATGCTCGATCTTCACGACGGTGCCGTCGATCAGATCACCCTCATCGAAGTCGGTAAGAGTGCCATCGATCATCTGGTTCATCTCGTCATCGGAGATGTCCTGAAAATCAATGACGGGCGTGTTCTTGATTTCGGTCAAAACGGACCCCTTTCAAAAATGTTTCGGGGGCCCTTCGCACGTGTTTGCAGTTCCAAACATTCACCATGTATGCCGCACTCGCCGATCGAGCGCCAACAACAAACATGTCTCGGGGCCTATAATGTAGCGCCTGTCTCCTGACAGACCAGGAAAGTATAGCATAACGCCCTCTCGCCACCGCCCGCTGCGCACCACTATTTAAGGATTATTTCACGGGGTGGGAGCCGGTATGATGCCGCCCTCCTTTTCGACACGATAGCAGAAGTCCCGCTCCGACCAGCGACGCGTCTGCAAAAGGTAACCAACATTAAACGAAACGGTGTCATCTCGCGAGGTGAGCGGCCAGCGCGCGGCCGGGTGCCGCGCCCTTGTTAGAATCGAGGGAAGCACACGCACCATCGCAACGCGGAAGGACAGGCGCCATGTACCTCTTGGATTACCTCGGAAGCGAGTTCTCGTCCTTCGACGAGGTGCCCTTCGGGCCGGTGGACTCCGCTGCGCTGTCCCAGGTCTGCATGGTGCGCGCAGAGGGGCTCGTCCCGACGCTCGACGAGGCCAAGCGCGGCCGCCTTGCCCGGGCGGCCCACAACCTCCTGCCGCGGGCTCGCGCCACCGCGCGCTTCGTCGATTTGCTTCGCGCCGAGCGCTACGCCGACATGTTCACCGGCCTGGCGCCCGCGCGCGTGAAGGACAACCTGCTCGCCTTAGCCGCAAGCCCGCGCTTTCGCGAGCTTGAGCTGCACGATTACGCGGCCACCTTCGACGTCGACGCGCAGACGCAGTTCGCGGCGCTCACGTTTTCGCGCGGCAAGGATTTCTCCTACGTGGGGTTTCGCGGCACCGACACGACGATCACCGGATGGCGCGAGAACTTCAACATGGCCTGCAACGCCGAGGTGCCGGCCCAGCGCGCGGCGCTCTCCTACCTCGAGGCCGTCGCCCGGCGCACGAAGGGACGGCTGATCGTCGGCGGGCACTCGAAGGGCGCGAACCTGGCGGCCTACGCCGCGCTCAAAGCGAGCCCTGAGGTGCAGGAGCGCATCGAGCGCGTCTACCTGCACGACGGCCCCGGGTTCAAGGAGGGAGCGATCTCGGACGAGGAATGGGCGCGCCTTGCCGGGCGGATCCATCGCACCGTGCCGCAGGAGTCGGTCGTCGGCATGCTGATGGAGTGCCCCGTGCCGGCGCACGTCGTCCGCGCGACCTCGCACGGCTTCGACCAACACAGCCCGTTCACCTGGGAGATCGAGGGTGACGACTTCGTCTACGCCGACAAGCTGGCGGACTCCTCGCAGCTCTTCGACACCGTGATGACCGAATGGCTCTCGCAGTACTCCGACGAGGAGGCGGCAACCATCGTCGACGCGCTCTTCAAGGCCGTCGAGGCGTCGGGCACCACGAACGCGAGCGCGATCTTCTTCAGCGGCCTCAAGATCGTCCCGCTCATCACGCGCGCCGCGCAGAACATCGACGAGGAATCCCGCGCTGTGCTGACCGCCGCGCTCGGCTCGCTTGCCGAGATCACGGCGCGCAACGCCGGCAAGGGGATCATGGAGCGCTTCGGAGGGCGCGGGTAGCGGGGTTGCGTGCGGACGGACGGGGTTGCGGAGCCCGCGCGGGGGCGTTCGCGCACGAGCAGCTGGCGAGCGCGCGGGGCATCCGCACGCGCGCGATGTGGCTCCTCAGGCCTACGAGCGGCGCGAAGCGCCCGCGCACGACTGGCTCACGCAGGCGGCGCGCCGCCGAAAGCGTGCGAGCGGCGCGCGTCTCAGGCCTGCGCTCTGCGATCGAGCACCACGGCAGCCACGCAGGCGCACAGGTAGGCCCCCAGTGCGATGCCCGCCCAGTTCAAGCCCTGGAAGAACAGGTCGCCCGTCGCCGCAGCGCCGGTGAGAAAGGTGAGGCCGACGACCGCCTGGCAGACGAGCACCGCCGCCGCCATCACGCCGAGGAGAGCCGCCCGTTGCCGAGCGCCCCACACCAGAACGATCGAAGCGACCATAACGGCGCCGAACAAAAGCGGCGGCAACTGCGCTGCCGCAAGCGCCGTCCACGAGCCTGGCCCGGCGAGCTGCCAAGCGGCCTCGGTGCGAGCGCCGAGCGCGCCTAAGTCGGCTGCGGTCGCGAGCAGCACGGCCGCAGCCGGCACCACGATCGCGAGCGCCCAGTGCACTGCGCTCGCCTGTCCACCTTGCTTGCCCATAGGGATCCTCCCCCTTCGTCGCACGCGACACGTCCTCCAAAAAAATGGTGGCGAGCGCCTCCCGGCGAAACGCATCGTTTCCGACGCACGACGCGCCTCCTTGCAACCCCGCTCGGCTCGGCTCGGCTCGCCACAGACCACACCGCTTTTGCACCAGTATACTAATCACACGCTTCTCACCTGCGAAAACGCGTCATGAAATAGACTATCCCCCCCGAGTAGTCGGCAAACGGCGCAGAAAAAGAGGCGCACCCGAACCTCGGATACGCCCCTCGCTGTCGCTAGGGATGGGCCTCGCCCGCGGGCACGCCCGCAGCGGTCTCCTTACGCGTGCGCGCGCTCGAAAGCCTTCATGTAGTCGACGAGCGCCTGCACGCCCTCGATCGGCATGGCGTTGTAGATGCTCGCGCGCATGCCGCCGACCGTGCGGTGGCCCTTGATGTTCTCGATGCCCACGGCCTTGGCGCCGGCGACGAACTCCGCGTCCAGATCGGCATCACCCGTGATGAACGGCACGTTCATGATAGAGCGATCCTCCTTGCGTGCGGTCGCGGTGTAGAAGTCGGTGGAATCGAGGTAGTCGTAGAGCAGCGCCGCCTTCTCCTCGTTGCGCTTCTTCATCGCCTCGAGGCCGCCCTGGTCCTTGAGCCACTTGAAGACCTTGCCGCAGATGTAGATGCCGTAGCACGGCGGCGTGTTGGACATGCTGTCGGCGTCGACCTGCGTCTTGTAGCGCAGGATCGACGGCGTATTGGGCAGCCACTCGTCGTGGACGAGGTCTTCGCGCACGATAACGATGACGACGCCGGCCGGGCCGATGTTCTTCTGGACGCCGCCGTAGATGAGGCCGTACTTGGAAACGTCGACCGGCTCGGACAGGAAGCACGACGACACGTCGGCTACCAGCGACACGTCGCCCGTGTCGGGAAGCTTGTGGTAGTGGGTGCCGTAGATGGTCTCGTTCTCGCAGATGTAGACGTAGTCGGCCTCAGGATCGAAGGTCAACTCGTCGACGTTGGGGATGTAGGAGAAGTTCTCGTCCTCGCTCGACGCCACCAGACGCGCGTCGCCGAAGAGCGCGGCCTCCTTGTAGGCCTTCTTCGACCACGAGCCGGACACGATGTAGTCGGCCTTGCCGTGGAGCATCAGGTTCATCGGGATGGCGGCGAACTGCTGCGTCGCGCCGCCCTGGAGGAACAGGACCTTGTAGTTGTCGGGAATGCCCATGAGCTCGCGCAAGTCAGCCTCGGCGGTCTCGATGATGCCCTTGAACGCGGCTGAGCGATGACTCATCTCCATCACGGACATGCCCGTTCCCTGATAGTCAAGCATCTCTGCGGCAGCCTCGCGAAGCACCTCTTCGGGGAGGACGGCCGGACCGGCGGAAAAGTTATACACCCTGGCCATTCGTCAAATCCTTTCCATGCGCCGCAGGGCGCGCGACAGCGTGTCAGCGCGCGGTGGTGCGGCTTGCGAACAATGGACATACTTTACCACGATAAAGCCCGCGCCCCGGCGAGCTTCCGGCCAATGCAATGCAGCGCCATGGTGCAGGGGAAAGCCAAGGGAAGAGAGGTGCCTGCGCGGGCCGCGTCGGGGCGCTGGATCACATGCGCGCAACAATTGAGGGATCGCGGCGACGCATGCAGTACGATAAGAGAGCACGAAGACATCATGAGCCTGCTGCACGAAGGAGCGCCCCAATGAGCAACGAGAATCCGCAGACGAACGAAGACGCCACCGAAAGCCCGATCGACGAGACGGCCGCGCCGTCCGAGCCGGTGCCCGCGCCTGAGGCCGCAGCGATCCCCGAGGCGGATACCGCACCTGAAGGCGCCGAGCCCGCAGCAGACGCCGCGCCCGCAGTCGAGGCCAAGCCTGCGCCGGCGGCTGAGGTCAAGCCCGCGCCCGTAACCAGCGCCGAGACCGAGACCGAGCCCGAGGTGGTCGTTCCCGAGGTCCTGCCGATGGAAGGATCCGTCCCCCGCGCTCAAAAGATCAAGGGCGCAGCCCAGATGGCAGCCGGCGCCACGATCGCCGCAGCGGGCGTTCCGATGCTGATCCTCCCCGGCCCCGGAGCTGCCGCCATCGTCGGCGGCGCGGCGCTTGCGAGCAAGGGCCAGCGGACGATGAGCGGCCGCAGGCCGAGCTCGATGGAAGAGAAGCTCGACGCTGCCGCCGCCAAGGCAGCCGATGTCGCTAAAGATCAGGCCAGCAAAGCCGCCGCGACGGCGAAGGTGCAGGCGAAGCGCGCAGTCCATACCGCTGCCGAGAGCGTCCCAGCCGCAGCCAGCAAGATCGCGAGCCAAGCGCCCGCCGTCGCCGGCAAGATCGCGAGCCAGGCTCCTGCCGTTGCAGGCAGAATCGCGAGCCAAGCGCCGGGAGTGGCCCGCGCCGCCGGTCACGTTGCCGCACGCGGCCTTTCTGCCGCGGCACGCACCGGCGGGAAGCTCGCCGGGCGCGGCGTCGCTGCCGCTCTGAGGGCGAACGCCAAGCGCAAGTAGCTGCCCGCGGCCCTTGCAACCGATGAGGCGCGCTCATCAATCGCAAGCGCAAGGCCGAACAAAAACGCATGGGATCCCTTCCCTAGAGGCGCATCGCGCGCCTTCTGTTCCACTAGAATCGAAAGCGTATACATGAAGGGAAGGGGATCCCAATGAAAGAAACCATCCGATGGGGCGTCATCGGCTGTGGTGATGTCGTCGAGACCAAAAACGGGCCCGCGCTGTACCTGGCGGACCACTCCGAGCTGGTCGGCATCTGGAACCGCACGGTGCCCAAGGCAGCTGAGTGGACGGCCAAGCACGGGCACGGCCGCGCTTTTGGCACGCTTGACGAGCTGCTAGCCGACCCGACCATCGACATCGTCTACGTCGCCACCACGCCCAACTGCCACAAGGAGCACGCGATCGCCGTGGCGCGCGCCCACAAGCATTGCTATCTCGAGAAGCCGATCGCCCTGTCCTGGGACGACGCCGAGGAGATCCGTGCCGCCTTCGAGGAAAGCGGCACGCGCTGCTTTGCCGCTCACTACCGCCGCGGCATGCCGCGCTACCGCGAGCTCAAGCGCCTGCTTGACGAGGGGACCATCGGCAAGGTGCGCGGCGTGCAGGTCATCCGCACCCAGCGCCAGACCGCCGAGGAGCTTTTACCTGAAGACCAGAAGCCGTGGCGCGTGCGTCCCGAGGTGTCGGGCGGCAGCCATTTCTATGAGGGCGACGCGCACATGCTCGACCTGATCGACTTTTTGGCAGGGCCCCTCACTGACTTCAAGCTCGAGGTGACCAACGAGACCCACTGCTACCCCGCTGAGGATGCCGTGTCGCTCTCGGGCATCACCAACGAGCGCGTCATGGTGTCCGGCACCTGGTGCTATGCCACCTACAAGGCGATCGATCGCTTCCTGATCTACGGCGATGCCGGCAGCGTCGAGTTCTCCTACTACGACAATGCCGCGCCGCTGCATTTCGAGGCGCTGAGCGACACCCATGCTGTCGCGCACGAGGGTATCATGGGAGGCGTCCGCAAGGAGGCCGAGCTCAAGGCGTGGGACGTGGCCGTTCCCGTGCAGTCCTATCCCGGCCTTGGGCAGATCCAAGACATCGTCGATGAGCTGCGCGGCGTGCCCGGCAGGGTGTGCGCGAGCACGCTCGACTCCGCCCTGCGCTCGCTGCGCATCACCTGCGCCGCCCGCGAGCAGATGAAAGCACTCCGAGCAAAGCGCGGCGAGTAGGCTCAGCTGCACGCCTATCGGCTGGCGCTTGGGGCTCACGCCCCAAGCGCCAGCCCGCCCGCATCCCGCCGCCAAACACCCACCGGCCCCACCTCAGCCACCGAGCGTCCTCCAGCTCGATCGCAACCACCTCAACGAGTCCCAGTGCACGCTTTTTGAGCCAATTTGCAGAATCGGGCCGATCCGCAACGATTAATTCCCGCAAACGCCCCGTTGAACGGCATATTTCCGCCCTCACGACGCCTCTATGCGTGCTTTCAGGAGCAGAAACGATTCCTAATCGTTGCGGATCGTTCCGATTCTGCAAAACCATTGCGAGCGCGCGCACTAAGTCAACCGAACCGCAACGAAAGCCTGCATCCGCAGGAACGCGACTCGAATCCGCCCTCCCTGCAGATCACCCGTCTTACGAAGGCGCATCATCCTGGCGCTCTGCCCTATACCGGCCGCTCTCCAACACCTGCCATCGCAACCGCGTATGACGCGCCTCGAAGTCAACGCGCGTGCTTTGATGCCGTATACCCAAATGTTCAGCCGTCACCCTCGCGACGTCCCTGAAGAGGATCGGTTGGAACACCTGCATCTTCGAAATCGAGATCACATGAAAGCCAGAAAGCTCAAGCTGCGTGCGGCGCGTTGAATCCACGTTCAGCTTATACTGCGACGAGTGATGCGTGTCGCTGTCATACTCCAAGGCAAATCGCTGCGCCGGCCAGCAAAGGTCGCATCGATATTTGCGTCCTTTCACCTGCACTTCGTGATTCATGCTTGGACGAGGAAACCCGAACCCGCCAAGAGACGTCGGCAGCGTCAGCAACAGGGCAATAGACGTTTCCATGGGAGAGGCGGATCCATCAACGACAAACGATGCCGCACGGCGCGCCATTTTCACCCCGGCAATGCCAGATACCCGATCGAGATATCTTCGCAGCTTATCCGCTGACGTTCTTGGGCGAAGATCAGCCAGATCAGCCCCGTCGCTTGCAACGGCGTACGTCCCGCACAGCTCGTAGCCGATTTTGATCAGTTCAACCAGATCAGCCGAACTTGCAAGTTGCAGAAAGCACGCCTCGGGAGCGCTCACGTATAAAGTTTGTGCAATCTTGGAGCACGATCCCACGGGTAAGCGCTCCCATCGGTGAGACACAACACGGTCTGATGTCCTCATAGCGCCTTTGTCGTTTACGAGAACGTCGATAGGAAAATGAATGAAACCAGGAATCGGAAGATCTTTTGCCACCTGTTTGGTGAGCGGATCATCGAACGTCAGGCGAGAACGCGGGAATGGCATCCCCTCAGGGATGTCACAATGGGACCAGTACTCAAGCGCACTCGTATGGCTCAATAGATACTTCATGGGGCAACCATAGCAACCAAGCACTGAAACAGGTTGGAACGCCAGCAGAAGGAAATATGAAAGGGATTGAGAGAGCGGTTCGGCAGCTTTCACCGCCAGTAACCAAACCAGTGCGCGTATTCTGGGCCAATTTGTAGAATCGAGTCGATCCGCAACGATTCCGGCAATGTCGGCCGCCTTCGTTGGCGCATTCTGCGTCCCTTTTGGCGATTGTCTTAACGTGGAATGCGATCCTGTCGGCATAAATCATTGCCGATCGACTCAACTCTGCAGAAAAGGCGTTTTACGCCGCACTCGGCCGCAAAAGCGCTTCCGGCTCGATACTGCATGGGCAACGCGGATAACACACCCCTAAACAAAAGGAGGGCGAGCCGTAAGGCTCGCCCTCCTTAGCGCGCCATAGCGCGCGACCAAGCAGAAAGACTACTTGTTGGTGTTCACGAACATAGCGCGAATCTTTGCGCCGGTCTTCTCGATCTCGTGGTTGTTGATGGCCTCACGATGCTCGAGCAGCCACTTGTGGCCGTTGTTGCAGTCGGCAACGAACTCCTTGGCGAACTCGCCGTTCTGAATACGACGCAGGATCTCCTTCATGGCCTTGCGAGACTCCTCGTTGATGACCTTCGGGCCAGCGTAGTACTCGCCGTACTCAGCCGTGTTGGAGCAGCTGTAGTTCATGAAGTGGATGCCGGACTCGTACATGAGGTCGACGATCATCTTCATCTCGTGGTAGCACTCGAAGTACGCGAGCTCGGCAGGATAGCCAGCGTCGGTCAGGGTCTCGAAGCCCGCCTTGACGAGCTCGACGAGGCCGCCCATCAGCACAGCCTGCTCACCGAAGAGGTCCTCTTCGGTCTCCTGGGCGAAGGTAGCCTTGATCAGGCCTGCGCGAGCGCCGCCGAGGCCCCATGCGTACGACATCGCGATATCCCACGCGTTGCCGGTGGCGTCCTGCTCGACGCACACCAGATCCGGCACGCCGAAGCCCTCAGTGTACTGACGACGAACGATGTGGCCCGGGCCCTTAGGAGCAACCATGATGACGTTGACGTCCTCGGGAGCCTTGATGTAGCCGTAGTGGACGTTGAAGCCATGAGCGAAGGCGAGGGTGTTGCCAGCCTTCAAGTGAGAAGCGATGTGCTGCTCGTACACCTCAGGCTGCTTCTCGTCGGGAACGAGAATCATGATGACGTCGGCTTCCTCAGCGGCCTGGTCCATGGTGGTGACCTTCAGGCCAGCCTCTTCGGCGACAGCCCAGTTCTTGGAGCCCTCGCGAAGGCCAACGCGAACGTCGACACCGGAGTCCTTCAGGTTCAAAGCATGAGCGTGGCCCTGAGAGCCATAGCCGATGATGGCCACCTTCAAGCCTTGAATGACCTTAGGATCGACGTCCTTTTCGTAGTAGATAGTTACAGCCATGGTATTCATTCCCTTCTTTAATGACTGACTACTGACACATATATGGCGAATCGCATCGCCGCAGGCAAAAGGTTAACTGACCTTCGACCCGCGCGACATTGCGATTATACCCGTGCGGATGATCTCCTTGATGCCGTAGGCGCGCAGGAGGTCTTCGATGCCCGTGATCTTCGACTCGGTGCCGGTGACCTCGATGGTCAGCGACGACTTGCCGACGTCGACGATGTTGGCGCGGAACACGTTGGCGATCTCGATGATCTCGCTGCGGCGCTCCGGGTTGGCGTGCACCTTGAACAGCACCAGCTCGCGCTCGATCGCCTGCTCCTGCGTGAGGTCGGTGATCTTGTGAACGCTGATCAGCTTGTGCAGCTGCTTAGTGATCTGCTCGTACGCCACATCATCGCAGATCATGATGATGGTCAAGCGCGACAGCGTCGGATCCTCGGTGGGGCCGACGGACAGCGACTCAATGTTGAAGCCACGGCGCGAGATCAGGCCGGTGACGCGCGACAGCACGCCGGACTTGTTCTCGACCAGGACGGAGAGGATATGCCTCTTGCTGGTTTCCATGACTATCGCTCCCCTTCCGAGGCCGGGTCGTGGGCGTCGATCATCTCGGAGATCGGGCCGACGTTGATCGCGCCGATGATGTCGTCGAGCGGAGCGCCCGGCGCAACCATCGGGAACACGTTCTCATCGCGGTCGAAGCGCATGTCGAGCAGCGCCGGGCCGTCGTAGTCGAGCAGCCACTTCATGGCCGCCTCGAGCTCCTCGGGCTTGTCGACGCGCTTGCCGCCCCACCCGTACGCGTCGCACAGCTTCACGAAATCGGGGTTGTCGGGCAGAAGCGTCTCGCTGTAGCGCTCGTGGTAGAACAGGCCCTGCCACTGATGCACCATGCCGAGCGCCGAGTTGTTCATCAGCAGCACCTTGACGTTGATGCCCTCGACGGCTGCCGTTGCCATCTCTTGAACGTTCATCTGGAACGATCCGTCGCCGGCGACGCAGACGACCTCTTTGTCGGGGAAGGCGACCTTCGCGCCGATGGCGGCCGGGAAGCCGAAGCCCATCGTGCCCAGGCCACCGCTCGACAGGAAGGTGCGCGGCACCTCGCGGTCGACGTGCTGCGCCGCCCACATCTGGTGCTGGCCCACCTCGGTCGTCACGATGGACTGCGCGGGGTCGAGCAGGTCGGACAACAGATCGAGCGCGCCTTCCGGAGCGATCGTGCCGGCGGGCGTCGCGAGCCCGGGGCTGTAGAACGGGTGATGGACGCGCCATCCCTCGATCTTCTCGAGCCACTCGGCGGTGTTGGGCGTGCAGCCCTCCTGCTCAAGCTGCGCCTTGATGCCGGCGAGCACCACCTTCGCGTCGCCGACGATCGGCACCTGCGGGATGCGGTTCTTGCCGATCTCGGCCGGGTCGACGTCGATATGGATGACCTTCGCATCGGGGGCGAAGTCGGACAGGCGGCCGGTCACGCGATCGGAGAAGCGCGCGCCCACGGCGATCAACAGGTCGGAGTCGGTCACGGCGAAGTTGGCGAACTTGGAGCCGTGCATGCCGACGTGGCCCAGGTACAGCGGATTGGATGCCGGGAAGGCGCCCTTGGCCATCAGCGTGGTGACCACCGGGATCTGCAGATCCTCGGCGATAGCGAGCAGCTCCTCCTCGGAGTGGGACGCGATCACGCCGCCGCCGACGTAGAGCACCGGGCGCTTGGCCGCGCGCATCATCTCGACCGCCTGGCGGATCTGGCGCACGTTGCCCTTCACCGTCGGCTTGTACGAGGGGATCAGCACGTCCTCGGGGTACTCGAACACCATCTCGGCGCCCGCAAGATCGCTCGGAATGTCGATCAACACCGGGCCGGGACGGCCGGAGTTGGCGATGTAGAACGCCTCGCGGAAGGTCTTGGTCATCTCCTCGCAGCTCTGCAAGAGGTAGCTGTGCTTGACGATCGGCATCGTGATGCCCACGATGTCGGATTCCTGGAACGCATCGGTACCGATGACGTTGCGCGGAACCTGGCCGGTGATGACCACCAGAGGCACGCTGTCCATGTAGGCGGTCGCGATGCCCGTCACCGTGTTCGTGGCACCCGGGCCGCTGGTCACGATCACGACGCCGGTCTTACCCGTGGCGCGCGCGTAGCCGTCGGCCTCGTGCGTCGCGCCCTGTTCATGGCGTGCGAGCACGTGCCTGATCTTCTTGGAGTCGTACAAGGCGTCGTAGATCTTGATGGCCTGGCCACCAGGATAGCCGAACACCGTGTCGACCCCTTCTGCCTCGAGCGAAGCGATGATGGCCTCGGAGCCGAGCATGGTCTTGCCCTGCTTTTCCGTATGAGGACCGAGACCCATCTTGGCTTCGTATTCCTTGTCGATGCTCATCCGAAGTATGCCCCCTTGTCTGCACTGGACACGAGCTTGGCGTAACGGGCCAGAACGCCAACCTTGTATTTGGGCTCGGGCTTGACCCAAGCCTCGCGGCGACGAGCCAGCTCTTCGTCGGAAACCTCCAACGTGAGCGTGCCCGCGTCGATGTCGATGGAAATGATGTCGCCCTCATGCACGAGCGCGATCGGGCCGCCGGCGTAGGCCTCGGGGCTCACATGGCCGATAGCCGGACCCTTCGTGGCGCCGGAGAAGCGGCCGTCGGTGATGAGCGCGACGTCGTGGTCGAGCCCCATGCCGCAGATGGCCGACGTCGGCGTCAGCATCTCGCGCATGCCCGGGCCGCCTGCCGGCCCCTCGTAGCGAATGACCACCACGTCGCCGGCCTTGATCTTGCCGCCGAAGATGGCGTCGCACGCCTCTTCCTCGGACTCGAAGACGCGCGCCGGGCCGCGGTGCTTGCGCATGTCGTCGGACACGGCCGACTGCTTGACCACGCCGTAGTGAGGAGCAAGGTTGCCCTGCATGACGCGCAGGCCGCCCTGCTGGCTGTAGGCGTTCTCGACGGTGTGAACCACCTCGCCGTCAACCGGCGGGCACTGGTCGACCCACTCGCCCATCGTGCCGTGGCAGGTGAGCGCGTCGCGCTCGAGCAGGCCGTGGCGGCCGAGCTCGCCGAGGATGGCGCTGATGCCGCCGACCGCGTTCAGGTCCTCGATGTGGAGCGGGCCTGCCGGGGCGATGCGGGTGATGTTCGGGATCTTCTGGCACACCTTGTCCCAATCGGCCATCGTCACCGGGCAACCGGCGGCGTGGCTGATGGCGGTCAGGTGAAGCATCGTGTTGGTGGAACCGCCGAAGGCCATGTCGAGCGCCATGCCGTTGTGAATGGCGGCAGGCGTGATGATGTCGAGCGCCTTGATGTCCTTCTCAACGAGCTCCATGACCTTCATGCCGGCGTGCTTGGCGAGGCGGATGCGCTCGGAATAGACCGCCGGGATGGTGCCGTTGCCGGGAAGCGCGATGCCGAGCGCCTCGGACAGGCAGCAGATGGAGTTCGCGGTGAACATGCCCGAGCAGCTGCCGCAGGTCGGGCACGCCGTGTTCTCAAGCCACGAGCACTCTTCCTCGGACATCGTGCCGGCTGTCACCTGGCCGACCGCGTCGAACAGCGTGTTGAGGTCGGTCTCATGGCCGCACTTGTCGTGGCCGGCGAGCATCGGGCCGCCGGAGACGAGCATCGTCGGGATGTTCAGACGGCAGGCGGCGAGCAGCATGCCCGGCACGACCTTGTCGCACGACGGGATGAGCACGACGCCGTCGAAGGCGTGGCCTTGCACGACGCACTCAACGGAGTCGGCGATGACCTCGCGGCTCGTCAGCGAGTAACGCATGCCGGCGTGGTTCATCGCGATGCCGTCGCAGACGCCGATCGTGGTTGCTTGGAAAGGGGTGCCCCCCGCCATGCGGATGCCGGCCTTGACGGCCTCGGCGATCTTGTCCAGATGGATGTGGCCGGGGATGATGTCGTTCTGGGAGGAGATGACCGCAATAAGCGGACGCTCAAGCTCCTCGTCGGTCATTCCGTCGGCTTTCAGGAGGCTACGGTGTGGTGCACGGGCGAGACCTTTTTTGATTGCGTCGCTTCGCATCTGATCACACCCCTTTCTTGGTTGGGCTCATGTGTAAGACTCAGACAATAAAAAATCCTGTGCAGCAGACTGCATCAGGACCTCATACAGAAGCGGCGCTCTTGTGCGCTCCTTCAGACCGGTTACGGGGCCACCGATTCAGCCTACTGACCCTCCACCGAATCGGAGATCGTCCGCTTCGAATGAAAGATGTTCAGGCCGAACAGCTCAGAGGGGGCTTTCGGACCGTCCAACCATTGGCTTCCAGCAAACGCCAACTCTCTGGAGGAAGGATTCGTCCCTACTTTTCCTCGTCTTCGCTTTTCGTGAGGCCATCATAGCACCGCGCACGAAAGATGGAAGACCCTTCTTGCAACAAATGAGATTAGTTTGGGGTCAATCTTCACCGGGCACACGAACTCGGCTTTTTCGGCCGGACGAGACGCGCACGCCTTCACCGGACGCACACATTAGCGCATGAGGAAACGCGGCGTTCGAAGTGCGAGGCGAAGGGCAGAAGCTCGGCTTGAGGCTTGAGCCACCGGGGCGCAAGGAGATGGAGAAAAGGATGAAGGCCGCGCAAAAGGCCCAGCGGCACCATGCGACGAAAGGGACGGACTGAGGCCCGCGCTTGAAGCGCAGCTTGAACCGCCGACCCGCAACGGCCCCCCAAGACGCAAGAAGACCCGTTAGAACCTTCACCCCCGAAGATCCTAACGGGCCTCTTACCGACGCGGAGGAATGCAAACTCCGAATCGAAACCCCTCCCGCTTTCGCGGAAACTCTCCTCGAAATCGAAATCACCTTCACATCCCGCCTCCGGGAACTCCCCCAGTACCGAAGGCGTTGGTGTGAACGTGCTCCAATCGAACTGTTATTTATTAACAGCACTAGTTATCAGGGAAAACAATCGTCGTTTCGAATTTTATGATCGTGTTTGATTCCTTCTAATAACGCGTTCACCGACAAGTCATAGTCCACGACAATGAATGAGCGGAAATCGATCGGATGCGCCCATCAAAAGGAATCATATGGGGAAAGAAAAGGGTCGCAGCCTTCTGATCAGGCGTTAGATGACAGAAACGATGCCCTCGATCAGCGAGGCGAAGTCAACCTCGCGCTCGCGCCCGACCTCGAGCACCTCGTCGTCGTCGGGAGACGCGCCCTCGATGCCGCAGGCCATGTTCGACACGAGCGAGATGCCCAGCACCCGCACGCCCACATGGCGCGCCGCGATGACCTCCTCCACGACGCTCATCGCCACCGTGTCGGCCCCGAGCGCGAGAAACGCCCTGATCTCCGCCGGCGTCTCGAAGCTCGGCCCCAGAAGACCCAGATAGACGCCCTCTTGCACACGGATGCCGCGCTCGGCCGCGACCGCCTTGGCCGCACGGCGCAGCGCAGGATCGTACGCATCCATCATCGAGACGAAGCGCGGCGCCAGCCGATCGGGCTCGACGCCCACAAGCGGGTTGCGCCCCGTCAGGTTGATATGGTCGGTCATTAGGCAGAAGTCGCCCACCTGATACGACTCGTTGATGGCGCCCGCCGCATTGGTCGTGATCAGGATGTCGATGCCGAGGCGCTGCATCAGCCACACGGGATAGGCGACCTCTTCGGCCGTGTTTCCCTCGTAGCCGTGAAGGCGGCCCTGCATCGCGATGACCGCTTCCCCGTTGAGCGTGCCCGCGACGAAACGGCCCACGTGGCTCGTGGCCGTGCTCTGCTTCATATAGGGAACCTCGCCGAACGGCACGTAGACCGCGTCCTCGATGCAATCGGCCAGAGGGCCGAGCCCCGATCCCAAGATCAACCCGATGCGCGGGTCCCTCTCGCCCAAGCGCTCGCGCATGAGGGCAGCCGATTCATCCAGGCGGGCAACGAGGCTAGAGCGCGTCGCCGAGCCCACGAATCCAGATGCGCAGTCGACGAAATCGTGCACGTCGTTTCGGTCGGACATGAAAGGCCTCCTCGCCCTCGGATGCGTGCGCCTCATCACTCGGCGCCTGCCTTCATTATACGCAAGGGAGACCCGCGCCCGAGCCGCGCGGCCACCGGAAGCGCAGCCGCCACGAGCCTGAGCCGGGCAGCCACCGGAAGCGCAGCCGCCACGAGCCCGCACGCGTCTAGGCCACACGACAGCGCACCCCGCAGCCGCCGCAGCGCGGGCGCGCTACTCCCGCACCGGTGCGCGCCCGATCAAGACGCGCGGGCGCCCCGCCAGGTCGCGCACGATGCGCACCGAGGCAAAGCCCGCCTCGCGCGCCAGATGGGCGGCTTCATCGAGATGATCCTCGTACAGCTCGACGGCGAGCACGCCGCCCGGCTTCAAGCACGAAAGCGCATCGGGGAGAAAGCGCCGGTACAGGTCGAGGCCGTCAGCGCCGCCATCGAGCGCCAAGCGCGGCTCGAAATCGGCGACCTCGCGCCCCAGCCCGTCGACGACGGCGCTCGGAACGTAGGGAGGATTGGAGATGACGAGGTCATACGTGCCGCGCTCGTCGGGCTCAACCGCCGCAAGCAGGTCGCTCTCGCGCACGCAGACGCGCTCGGCAAGCCCCAACGCCTCGGCGTTGCGGCGCGCCAGCTCGAGCGCCTCGGGCGCCACGTCGAGCGCCAGCACGTGCGCCGCCGGGTACTCGCTCGCGATCGCGCACGCGATGCAGCCCGATCCCGTGCACAGGTCGATCACGCGGATCGGGCGCATGTCCGCGGCGACGATCTCCTCACCTTCGTCGCCGGTGCGCACGTGGTCGGCGACGCGCGGCAGCGCGAGCTCTGCGAGGGCCTCGCTCACCAGCACCTCGGTCTCGGGGCGCGGGATCAGCACGCCGGGCGCCACGGCAAGCGTCAGATAGCGAAACGGCGCCGTGCCGCAGATCAGCTGCAACGGCTCGCCCTTCGCGCGGCGGCGCACCCACGAGCGCATCGTGTCGCGCTCGTCTGCGGTAAGCGGACGGTCGAAGTTAGTGTACAAGTCGATGCGCGACAGGCCCGTCGCCTCCGACAGGAGCCACTGGGCCGAAAGCCGCGGCTGCTCGTCTCCTGCGCGCTCAAGATAGCCGCTGCACCACTCAAGAATGGACTTGATCGTCCACAGATCGTCTGCCACCAGACGCTCCCCTCATCATAAAAAAGCCGCTCCCTTCCGGCCCTGCGGCCAAAGGGAGCGGCCCTACCTCTCGTTATCAGAGAATTACACGGCCTCTTCGAGCTTCTGCGCGCGATCGGCCGCCTGCAACGCCGTGATCACGTCGCCCAGGTCGTCGCCCATCAGCACGCCGTTGTACGTGGAGTTGAAGCCGATGCGGTGGTCGGTCACGCGATCCTGCGGCCCATTGTAGGTGCGGATCTTCTCAGCGCGATCGCCTGAGCCGATCTGCGCGAGGCGCTTGGCGCCTTCTGCCGCCTGCTGCTCGGCGAGCATCTTCTCGTACAGGCGCGCACGCAGCACCGCCATCGCCGCGATCTTGTTCTGCAGCTGGCTCTTCTGGTCCTGAGATTGGACGACCAGGCCGGAAGGCAGGTGCGTGATGCGCACCGCCGAGTCGGTCGTGTTGACGCACTGGCCGCCCGGGCCGCCGGCGCGGAACACGTCGATGCGCAGGTCGTTGTCGTTGATGTCGACGTCGATCTCGTCGGCCTCGGGCAGGACCGCCACCGTCGCGGTGGACGTGTGGATGCGCCCCTGGCTCTCGGTCTTGGGAACGCGCTGGACGCGATGGACGCCCGACTCGAACTTCATGACCGAGTACACCTTGTCGCCCGTGACCTTGAACTGCACTTCCTTGTAGCCGCCCGCCTCGGAGGGAGAGACATCCATCGTCTCGACCTTCCAGCCGTGGTGCTCGGCGAAGCGCAGGTACATCTTGTAGAGGTCGCCCGCGAAGATCGCGGCCTCGTCGCCGCCGGCAGCGGCACGGATCTCGACGATGATGTTCTTCTCGTCGGCCGGGTCGGAGGGGATCAGCATGAACTTGATGTCCTCTTCCAAGCCCGGCAGCTCGCCCTCGATGCGGGAGATCTCCTCCTGAGCGAACTCCTTCATGTCGGAGTCGGAGAGCATCTCCTTCGCCTCGGCCAAGTCGTCCAGATCCTGGACGTACTCGCGCGCCTTGGCGACGAGCGGCCCCTGGTCGGCGTAGCTCTTGGCGAGCTTGTTGTACTCATGCTGGTTTGCCAAGACCTCCGGATCGCCCAGCTTGGTCTCAAGCTCCTTGTAGGCCTCGATGATCTTCTCAAGCTTTTCGCGCATGCCTGTCCTCTTCTGCGTCGACGTGCCCGGGCGGATCCGAGCGCACCATTAAAAGACGCCGCGCACCAGCGCAGCGTCCCCTCACAATTTCGTGTAGCGGCTTATCTTATCACGAAGCCAGAAATTCCGCAGCAGCCTCGGCAGCCAGCGCGCCGTCGGACGCCGCCGTCACCACCTGGCGCAGAGGAGAGGTGCGCACGTCACCGGCCGCGAAAATGCCGGGCTGCGAGGTGTGCACGGTGCCGTGCGTCGCGATGTAGCCCGAGCCGTCGAGGTCGACGACATCGGCGAGCCACTGGGTCTGGGGCATCGTGCCGATGGCCACGAACAGCCCCTGCACCGCAAGCGGCGTCTTCTCGCCCGTGGCCACGTCCTCGACATCGATGCCGGACAGGGCGCCGCCGTCGGTGTGCACGCCGGACACCACACAGCCGAAGTGCTTGGTGAGGTTGGGGATCCCCACCAGCTGAGCGGCGTACCACGGCGCGGCGCGCAGCTCATGGCGACGGTGGATCAGGTGGACGCTTCGCGCGATGCGCGACAGGTACACCGAATCGGCGCACGCCGTGTCTCCCCCGCCGAACACTGCGACGTCGCGGTCGCGGAAGAAGTTGCCGTCGCAGGTGGCGCAGTACGAAATGCCGCGACCCACCAATTCCTCCGTGCCGGCGATCGGCAGAGGGCGCGGCTTGGCGCCGGTGGCGATGATGACGGTCTTCGCCTCGTAGGCGCCGCCCGTCGTGGCGAGGGTGAAGAGCTGCGACCCGTCGCGCTCCCCCACCGCCACGTCAACGACCTGCTCGGAGATAATGGCGGCGCCGAAGCGCTCGGCCTGGCTGCGCAGGGAAAACGCGATCTCAAAGCCATTGACGCCCTCGGCGAAGCCCGGATAGTTTTCCAGGCTGTCGATGGACGTCAGCTGCCCGCCGACCGTGAGTTCCTCGAACACGGTGGTCGACAGGCCTGCGCGCGCGGCGTAGATGCCGGCGGACAGGCCCGCCGGGCCCGCCCCTACGATTGCAACGTCTATCATCTCGATCCCTTCTGCGCGCGAGCGCGCTGCGTATCCTGCCCGGTTCGCGCCTTCGCTAGGCGAGCGCGTTGGTCAGGACAACCTTGGGCTGCACGCCGACGAACTGGTCGGAGATCGCGCCGTCCTTGAAGACGATCAGGGTCGGGACGCTCATCACGCCGAAGCGCTGAGCCAAGTCGGGCGACTGGTCGACGTCGACCTGGTAGACATCGGCGGTGCCGGAGACCTCCTGGGCAACCTCCTCGAGGACGGGATGCATCATCTTGCACGGCCCGCACCACGTGGCGAAGAAGTCGACGAGCACCGGCGCCTTGGCGTCGGTGACCTTTTCCTGGAAGTCAGCTGAGGTGATCTGGGTAACCATGATGTTCTCCTTTAGCGGATCGTGATCCCGCACGAGGCGGGCATGGGCTGTTTGTCCAGTGCCCATTGTAACCAGCAACGAAAAAGGGCACCCGGTTGCGGGTGCCCTTGATACGGTTTCGTTACGGCAGCGCGCCGCTCGCACAAGGCCAGCGGCGACGAGCACGCTACAGGGCCGCTTCCCTGATCTTGGCAAGCAGCTGCTCTTCGGTCCATACGCCCAGGTCACCCTCGTGACGCTCGCGCACCGACACGCCGCCCTGCTCGACTTCCTTGTCGCCGATGACGCCCATGTAGGGGATCTTCTCCGCCTGGGCCTTGGCGATCTTCACGCGCATCGGCTCGTTTTGCTCGTAGACCTCGACACGGCCGCCGGCTGCGGTGATCTTGGCCGCCAGCGCCTTGCAGGCGTCGATGTGGCGATCGGCCAGGGGCAACAGCGCCACCTGCACCGGAGAGAGCCACAGCGGCAGCGAGCCGGCGTAATGCTCGATCAGGATGCCGAAGAAGCGCTCGATAGAGCCGAAGATCGCGCGATGGAGCATCCAGGGGCGCTCCTCGGTGTTGTCGGCCGTGCGGTACGTCAGCTCGAAGCGCTCCGGCAGGTTGAAGTCGACCTGCACCGTCGAGCACTGCCAGGTACGGCCGATCGCGTCGTTGACCTTGATGTCGATCTTCGGACCGTAGAACGCGCCGTCGCCCTCGTTGATGTCGTAGGGCAGGCCGCGCTTCTCGCACGCGTCCATGAGCGCGCGGGTGGCGTGCTCCCACATGTCGTCGGAGCCGATCGACTTCTCGGGGCGCGTGGAGATCTCGGCCTCGTAGGTGAAGCCGAAGGTCGTCATGATGTGGTCGACCAGATCGAGGATCGCGACGACCTCGTCGACGACCTGATCGCGGGTGCAGAAGACGTGCGCATCGTCCTGGGTGAACCCGCGGGCGCGCAAAAGGCCGTGCACCGCGCCTGAAAGCTCGTGACGGTAGACCGTGCCGAACTCGAAGAGGCGCAGCGGCAGATCGCGATAGGAATGGATGTCGTTTTTGTACAGGAGGACATGACCCGGGCAGTTCATCGGCTTCACGCCGTACTCGGAGTAGCGCGGCTCCTCTTCCGTTCCCTCGTTGATCTGGAAGAAGTACATGTTCTCATGGTAGAAGTCGTAGTGACCGGAGGTCTTCCACACGTCGGACTTGTAGATGTGCGGGGTGATGACCTCCTCGTAGCCGCGCGCGTACAGGTCGCGGCGCAGCCACTCCTGCAGGATGCGGATGACGCGCGCGCCCTTGGGCGGATAGAGCGGCAGACCCACGCCGGCCGCCTCGTCGAGCATGAACAGGCCCAGCTCACGGCCGATCTTGCGGTGATCGCGCTTCTCGGCCTCCTCGAGGTTGTGCAGATAGGTGGTCAGGTCCTTCTTCTTGAAGAACGCCGTGCCGTAGAGGCGCTGCAGCATCTCGTTGTTCGAGTCGCCCTTCCAGTAGGCGCCGGCGACCTTCATCAGCTTGAAGGCGCCGATCTTGCCGGCGGAGGGGACGTGGGGGCCGTGGCACAGGTCGATGAACGAGCCGTGGCGGTAGACCGTGATCTGCTCGTCGGCGGGCAGATCGTCGATATGCTCGAGCTTGAAGCGCTGATCGGCGAAGAGCTCGCGCGCCTCGTCGCGGGTCACGACCTCGCGCACGAAGGGCTCGTCGGCCTCGATGATCTCGGCCATCTTGGCCTCGATGGCCGCGAAGTCGTCGGTGGACACGCTGCGCGAAAGCTCGAAGTCGTAGAAGAACCCGTCGTCGGTCTCGGGGCCGAAGGCGATCTGGGCGCCGGGGAACAGCGTCTGCACCGCTTCCGCCATGACGTGAGCGCACGAGTGGCGCATGATGCCGAGCGCCTCAGGGCTGCGGTCAGTCACGATCTCGACCGTGGCGCCGTCGGTCACCGGAGCGGTGACGTCGACGAGGACGCCGTCGATCTTGCCTGCAAGGGCGGCCTTGGCCAGGCCGGCGCCGATGGAGGCGGCCACGTCGGCGACGGTGGCTCCTTCTTCGAGCGTCTTCTTCGAACCATCAGGGAGCGAGATTTCCATGATTCGTTTCCTTTCTTGTGCCGGGCGCGCACAAAGCGCCTGCACGGGTTGACAAACGAGCCGCCCTACCGGACGGCTCGTCACACCATAGCATATTCATCTGTGAGCGGGTGCGCATCACACGCGAAGGTCACCGTGCGCCGCACGTCGTGTGCTCACGCCGCGCGTTCGCATCGCGCCCAGCCGCGCGTACGGCCCGCGACCGCTCAGCGCGTCTGCGCAGACACATCCGCGCTTCCCCACGCCAAAGGCGCACGCCGGCCCCTACTGGTGGCGATGGGAGCCCCCGCCGATCGGCGTCGTGCAGTACGGGCACACGGTCCACGACGGATCAAGGGCATGATGGCACGTCGGGCAGAGGTTCTTCAGGCGCTGATGGCAGTTGGGGCAGATCACGTAGTCGGCCTCGACCGGGTAGCCGCAGTTCGCGCAATCGCCGTAGCGCATGAGCTGGCGCTGCTTCAAGGCCAGCTCCAGGTCCTGCTCCTCGCGATCGGCCTGCAGAAGCGGCGGGCGCACCATGCAGTAGGCGATCAGGCCGACGATCGGGATGATCGCGAGCAGGCCCCAGGCCCATCCGAAGCCGCGGCCCTGGGCATCGCGCACGGCCCAGAAGATCGACAGGATGTAGAGCACGATGATGAGCACGACGAGCGCCGTGATCGCCATCTGCACCTCAGGCGTCAAAAACTGTTTCAGAAGATCGTTCATGGATACGGCCCCTCCTTAGGCCATGTCGGCGAGCTCGGCGCGCAGGCGCTCCAGACGCTCGGCCATGTCAGCCACCTTGGCGCGGTCCTTCTCGATGATCTCGGGGGCCGCCTTCGCCAGGAAGCCGGGATTGGACAGCTTCTTGCTGAACTTGGCGTGATCCTTCTCCACCGAGGCGATCTCCTTTTCGAGGCGTGCGCGCTCAGCGGCGAAATCGACGAGGCCGGCAAGCGCCACGTAGGCCTCGAGCCCCTCGGCGAGCACCGCAGTGGACTCGGCGGGCTTGGCGGCGTCGCAGGCGATCGCGACGAAGTTCACGTTGGCAAGCGAGCTTGCCAGGGCGGCCTGCTCCTCGAACAGCGCGCAGGTCTCAGGCGCAGCGCACGAGACCGTGACGTCGAGCGACGTGCGCGGCGAGATGCGATAGCGGGCGCGCACCGAGCGGATGCCGGAGACCGTCTGCGTCACGAGCGAGATCGCGCGCTCGGCATCGTCGTCGATGAAGCGCGCCAGCTCCTCGGCATCGGGCCAGGCCGCCATCATCAGGTAGGCGGATTCCTTCTCGCCCGGCAGCTCCTGGTAGATCTGCTCGGTGATGAAGGGCATCGCCGGGTGGAGCAGCTTGAGGGCGGTCTCGAGCACGAAGACCAGGTTGCGCTGGCAGGCGACGCGGTCGGCGCCGGCCTCGGCCAGGCGCGGCTTGGAAAGCTCGATGTACCAGTCGCAGAACTCGTTCCAGAAAAATGCGTAGAGCTCGCGGGCGATGTCGGCGAACTCGAAGTTCGCGTACGCAGCGTCGAGCGAGGCCACCAAGCGCGCCAGGCGCGAGAAGATCCAGCGGTCGGCCGGCGTGGTAGGCTCGGGTGCGCCGGGCACGTAATCGTCGAGGTTCATCATGACGAAGCGCGCGGCGTTCTTGATCTTGTTGGCGAAGTTGCGGCTGCTGACGAGCTTGTCCTCGTTGAACTTGAGGTCCTGCGCGCCGGTGACCTGCATCAAGAGGCCAAAGCGCATGCCGTCGGCGCCGTACTTCTTCATCAGCTCGAGCGGGTCGACGCCGTTGCCGCGGCTCTTCGACATCGGCTTGCCGTCGGCGCCCATCACCGTGGGGTGGATGATGACGTCCGTGAACGGGATCTCATGGGTGAAGTAGAGCGACGACATGACCATGCGCGCCACCCACAGGCCCATGATGTCGCGTGCCGTGGAGAGCATCTGCGTGGGATAGTTCGGCGCAAGCTCGGAGGTGTCGTCGGGCCAGCCCTGCGTGGCGAACGGCCACAGCTGCGAGGAGAACCAGGTGTCGAGCACGTCGTCGTCCTGGCGCAGGGGCGCGCCGCACTTCGGGCACACCTCGGCGTCTTCCTCGAGCGCATCTTCCCAGCCGCAAGCGTCGCAGTAGAACATCGGGATGCGATGGCCCCACCACAGCTGGCGCGAGATGCACCAGTCCTTCAGGTTGGCGAGCCAATCCAGATAGACCTGGCGCCAGCGCTCGGGATGGAACGTGACCTGGCCGTCTTCGACGACGCGCGCGGCGTCGGCCTTCAGGCGGTCGACCGCGACGAACCACTGCTCGGACAGCCACGGCTCGAGCTTGGTGTGGCAACGGTAGCACGTCATGACCGAGTGGTCGTGCTTCTCGACGTGATCGAGCAGGCCAAGCGCCTCGAACTCGGCGACGATGGCCTCGCGGGCCTCGTCGCGCGTCATGCCGGAGAACTTGCCGTACCCGTCGACGACCACCGCATGCTCGTCGAAGATGTTGATCTGCTCGAGGTCGTTGCGCTGACCCATGGCGTAATCGTTGGGGTCGTGAGCCGGCGTGGTCTTCACGCAGCCCGTGCCGAACTCGGAGTTGACGTAGTAGTCGGCGAAGATCGGGATCTCGCGGCCGACGATCGGCAGCGTGATCGTCTTGCCCACCAGATCCTTGTAGCGCTCGTCTTTCGGGCTCACGGCCACGCCGGTGTCACCAAGCATGGTCTCAGGGCGCGTCGTGGCGACCACGACGTACTCGCGGCCATTTACCGGCTCGGTCAGCGGGTAGCGCAGGTACCACAGGCTGCCCTCCTCATCGACGTATTCCGCCTCGTCGTCGGCGATCGCGGTCGTGCACGACGGGCACCAGTTCACGATGCGGCGACCCTTGTAGATCAGATCGTCGTGGTACCAGTCGCAGAAGACCTTGCGCACCGCGTGGGCGTACTCGGGCGACATCGTGAACTTCTCGTCGTCGTAGTCGCATGAGCAGCCCATGCCGGCGATCTGATGCACGATCGTGTTGCCGTAGTCCTCACGCCAGTCCCAGCAGGCATCGATGAACTTCTCGCGGCCGATCTCGAGGCGCGAGATGCCTTCAGAGGCCAGCTTCTTGTCCACCTTGGTCTGGGTGGCGATGCCGGCATGGTCGGTGCCGAGGATCCAGCGCGTCTTGTAGCCCTGCATGCGAGCATGGCGCACGCAGGCGTCCTGGATCGAGTCGTTCAAGGCATGACCCATATGGAGCATGCCGGTTACGTTCGGGGGCGGGATGACCACGGTGTAGCTGTCCTGGCCGTTCTTGCCGAATCCCGGCGTGCGCTGGAAGAAGCCCTGCTCCTTCCAGGCGTCGAACAGCGGACGCTCCCACTCGGCGTAGGAGGGCGTTTCGCTTTTCTTGTCAGATGCCATGTGCTGTGTCCTTCTGTTTTCACGCCCGTGCGCGCACGGGCGGCGTACTCATCGAACCGGCGCTTACGCGCTCTGCTTCTCGGGCTTGCGCTTTGCCTTCTTGACGGGCTCGATCGGCGAGTCGACGTGCTCGATCTCGGGCTTCGTGCGGCCCTCGATGTCGCTGCGGCGGATGACCACGCGGGTGTGGCCCTCGTGGTCGGGCAGCTCGTACATGATGTCGAGCAGCGCGCGCTCGCAGATGCTGCGCAGGCCGCGGGCGCCCGTGTTGTGGTCGATCGCCTGCTCGGCGATGGCCGTGAGCGCGCCGTCCTCGAAGATCAGCTCGGAGTCCTCGTAGCGGAAGAGCTCGGTGTACTGCTTGACGAGCGCGTTCTTGGGCTCGGTGAGCACGCGCACCAGGTCTTCTTCGGTGAGCTCCTTGAGCGCCGTGATGACCGGCACGCGACCGACGAACTCGGGGATCATGCCGTACTTGTGCAAGTCCTCGGGCAGCACCTGCGCCAACAGCTCGGCGTCGGCGGCGCGCTTGGACTCGGGCATCTCGGAGTTGAAGCCGATGCTGGTCTTGCCCACGCGCTCGGCGATGATATCGGGCAGGCCGACGAAGGCACCACCGAGGATGAACAGGATGTTCGTGGTGTCGATGTGGATGAGCTCCTGCTGGGGATGCTTGCGGCCGCCTTGCGGGGGCACGGAGGCCTCGCAGCCCTCGACGATCTTCAGCAGCGCCTGCTGGACGCCCTCGCCCGACACGTCGCGCGTGATCGAGAGGTTCTCGGCCTTGCGCGCCACCTTGTCGATCTCGTCGATGTAGATGATGCCGATCTCGGCGCGCGGGACGTCGAAGTCGGCCGCCGTGATGAGCTTGAGCAGGATGTTCTCGACGTCCTCGCCCACATAGCCGGCCTCGGTCAGGGTCGTGGCGTCGGCGATCGCGAACGGCACCTTCAAGGTGCGCGCCAGCGTCTGGGCGAGCAGCGTCTTGCCCGAGCCGGTGGGGCCCAACAGCAAGATGTTGCTCTTGGCGAGCTCGACGTCGCCCGGGGCGGTCGAATCGCCCAAGCTCACGCGCTTGTAGTGGTTGTACACTGCCACGGACAGCGCGCGCTTGGCGTCTTCCTGGCCGACGACGTGCTCGGAGAGCTGCTCGAAGAGCTCGCGCGGCGTCGGCAGCTTGCCGAGCGCGAGCGGCTCGTCTTCTTCGTCGGTGGCGGCGGTGACGTTGAGCACCTGGTTCAAGGCGTCGGACTCGAGGCCGCGCAGGTTGAGGTCGGCCATCATGGCCTCGGCGGACAGCGAGATGCACTCGTCGCAGATGTAGATGCCGTCAGGGCCGGAGATCATGGCGTTGACCTGATCGGGGGTCTTACCGCAAAACGTGCAGCGGATCTCCCCTTGGGGAGGAGCGCTCTTGTCGGACATACGGGCTACTCGGCTTTCTTCTCGTCAGAGGCGAAACGGGAGGCGACCACCTTGTCCACCAGGCCGTAGTCGCACGCCTCCTGGGCGGTCATCCAATTGTCGCGCTCGGCATCGGCATGAACGCGCTCGACGGTCTGGCCGCTGTGGCGGGCGAGGATGCCCTCCAGGCGATCGCGGGTCTTGCGCATTTCCTCGGCCAGGATGTCGAAGTCGGTCTGCTGGGTGCGCTCACCCGAGCCGCCCATCGGCTGATGGATCATGACCTGGGCGTTGGGCAGGATGATGCGCTTGCCCGGAGCGCCGGCGGCCAGCAGGACCGAGCCCATGGACGCGGCGAGGCCCATGCAGATCGTGGACACGTCGCACTTGATGTACTGCATCGTGTCGTAGATGGCCAGGCCCGCGGAAACGGAGCCTCCGGGCGAGTTGATGTAGAGCGAGATGTCCTTGTCGGGATCGGCCGACTCCAGGTGGAGCAGCTGGGCGACGACCGTGTTGGCCACGGCGTCGTCGATGGCCTCGCCCAGAAAGACGATGCGCTCGTTGAGCAGGCGAGAATAGATATCGTAGCTACGCTCGCCGCGCGGAGACTGCTCGACGACGTAGGGAATGAGAGCTGACTGGATGCCGTTTTGGTACATGACCTGCCTCGTTTCCTTAAATGGCGCCGGCAGGGCGCCAGGCTTTCACGACTCGAAGGGGCAACCACCGCATCACGCGGTGTGTTGCCCCTTAACGATACAACGTTTTGGACGATGCGGGCGTGGCGCCTACTCCTCGTCCTCTTTTTCCTCAACCTTGGGCTCGACGACCTCGGTGACCTTGGCCTTCTCGACCACGTCGCGCAGCGCAGAAGCGCGGACGATGCTCTCGCGGATCATCGGCAGACGGCCCTCGCGGCGCCACTCGTTCTCGACGGCGGCCGGATCGTCCAGGTCGGCGGAGGTGAACTCGGCGTCCACTTCCTCCTCGGTTGCGGTGATGTCGAAGTGGCGCGCCCACGCGTCGAGGGCGAGGTCCTGGCGGACGATGTCGGCGGCCTGCTTCTTGTTGTCTTCCTTGAACTGGTCGGCGGTGAGGTCCATCGTCTTCAGATAGGTATCGAAGGTCAGGCCCATCTGGGAGAGCTGGCCGTAGAAGTTCTGAAGGAGGTTGGCCTCTTCGCGCTCGAGCAGCGCAGCGGGCAGCTCGCCCTCAAGACGGGAGCCCAGCGCCATCAGGCACTCGTTCTCCTTGCGGCGCGGCATGTTGGAAGACTTCTGGGACTTGATGCTCTCGCCGATCTTGGTGCGCACGTCGTCGAGGCCCTCGAAGCCCAGCGTGTCCTTGGCCCATTCCTCGGTGATCTCGGGGAGAACCTTCTTCTTGATGGCGTCGATCGTCACCTCGAAGTGGTAGGTGCCCTTGTCGTCGAGCGAGGAGGTGATCATGGAGTCGTCCTCGGACAGATCCAGGTCGAAGCTCTTCTCGCCGGCCTTCTTCAGGCCGATCAGCTCGGCGTCGAAGGAAGCCGGGAAGATGCCCTGGCCCAGCCCGTAGAGGCGATGGTCGCAGGACAGCGCGTCGACGTTCTCGCCGGCAGCGTCGGTGGCGGCGACGGTCATCTCGACGAACTCGCCGGCCTTCACCTTGGTGTTGGCGTTGGCGTCCTTGAAGTCATGGTAGTAGTTGCGGAGCTCCTCGATCTGAGCGTCGATCTCCTCGTCGGTGGCGTCGGTGGAGGGAACCTCGACCTCGACCGGCTCATAGCTGGTCAGCTCGAAGGAAGGCTTGACCTCGATCGTCGCGGTGAAGACGAAGGGCTTGTGATCCTCGACCAGATCGGTCTCGTACTCGTAGTCGGGACGCTGCAGGGGAACCAGGTTGTTCTCCTCGAGAGCCTGAGGGTACACCTCGTTGACCAGGTCCTCGGTCACGGTCGTGCGCACAGCCTCGGCGCCCATGATGTTGTCGATGACGGGACGGGGGGCCTTGCCAGGGCGGAAGCCAGGGAAGCTGTAGCGCTTGGCGACCTGACGGTACGTGCGCTTGATGCGAGCGTCGACGTCTGCTGCGTCGATCTCGAAGCTGAACTTCACCTGATTGTTCTCGAGAGCCTCTACTTTGGTGTTCACGAATAACTCCTTCTTGGGTACCTGGTTATGCGTGCTGGTGCGGGTGAAAGGACTTGAACCTTCACGGGGGTTGCCCACCAGAACCTAAACCTGGCGCGTCTGCCAATTCCGCCACACCCGCGATTGCACGGCGCTGCCACCGCATACACGGCGGCAACTTGGCTATGATAGCAAATCGCGTCGGCTGACGCTGAGCATAATGCAAGAAAAGCAGAAGGTCGGCTGCCGGGTGGGGCCAGGCGCGCTAGAGCGTCGCCGCGTCCTTGGCGGTGATCGTGCGCGACGGCGACACGAGGATCGTGCCCACCTGCCCCACCAGGGGCGCATCGTCGTAGAACACGCCGTCGACAAGCGCGCCGTGGGACGAGAGGCCCTCGTCTTTCGCGGAGATGACGATGTCGGCGCCGTCGTAGTCGTCGAGCAGCGACAGGTCGGAGACGACGCACACGACGAAGTCGACGCCGAGGGCGTCGTAGTCCGCCACTCGCTTGGCAAGGTAACTCGGCTGCGCCGTCACCTCATCGATCGAGATGAAGCCAAAGGTGTACTTGCCGGCCCGCACCACCGTGCGCGCGTTGTAGGCGGTCGAGTCCGTGACGTTGACCTCGACCACGCGCGCCTGCTTGCTCACGTACGAAGAGGACAGGGAGAACATCGTGACGGCCCGCGCGCCTTCGCGTCCGTCGTCGTCGGCAGCGCCGGGAGCGTCCTTGGCGCTCACCTCGTCGCCCGAGCCGTTGCCGCCCTTCTGCGTGGACTGGAGG
>CAVCDZ010000129.1:0-1727 GCA_963601095.1 Oscillibacter sp. MSJ-31
GCCCACCACGGACCTTTTCTACGCGTTGCTGCCGTTTCTTGCGGCGGTTCCTTATGGATGGTCGCTTGCGAACGAACGGCAACGGGGGTATGTCCAAAACGCTTACGCGCGAACGATGCGTTGCCGTTATGTGGGGGCTAAGACCTTGGCTGCCTTTGCGACGGGATTTGCCGTGGTGGGAATACCTGTGGCTTTGAACATCGTGGTCTGTGCTTGTTTTATACCGGCGTTTCCTACGGACGTTGCGGGCATGATCTATACGGGAATCACCGACGCCGTTATGTGGTCAAGTGCGTACTACACCGATTCGGTTCGCTACGTTGCCAGCTATTACTGCTCGATGCAGTGTTTGCAGGGTTATGGTCTGCGTTTGTGCTGCTCCTAGGTGGTGTCGTGATGGATGCTGCTCGGTTGCTGGCAGGCTCGTTTTTGATTCCCTATCTGTTTGATGCGTTCGAGGGAAAGGCCTCTGCCGTGTTGCTTGGCCTAGGCGCAGAGTACGCGAGCCTGTCGCCTTTGACGTTTTGCCGTGGTGTGGCGACAGGGGGCACAACCGATACTCCCGTGGTGGCGGCATGGTTGGGTGCGCTTACCGTCGTGTGCGTCGTGTTGATCGTTTATTCGTCGAGGAGGGGCGTTCTATGATGCGGCTCGTACGCCTCTTCGCCCTCGATGTGCGCAAGGGCATTGTTTTTCGATGGAAATGGTTCGCGGCATGCTTCGTCATCGTGTTGGCACTCTCTCTGCTCTCTTCTGCATATGCTCAAGAGGCCTATCGTATGAGCGAGGGCAGATTCGGGATTGCCACTCCCTTTTCCTTCGGCGACATGTGCATGAGCTTGTTTGCGGGCATCCCGGTGTATCTCCCCCATGCCGATATGCCCTTTAATTTGCCGACGGAATGGCTGCTGGTTCTTCTGCTTGCGGCTTTTACCACGCTTACCTATCCTCTTCAAGATTTGGAGACAGTCGGGGTGAATGTCGTGGCCATGTGCGGTAGCCGCCTTTTGTGGTGGCTGGCGAAGTGTCTTTGGGTCGTGGCAAGCGTGGTGCTGTTTTATGCGGTGGCCTTTGCGGCCATGGCGCTTGCGACCGTATTGGTCACAGGCCAGCTCTCCCTATCGATGACGGCAGGGTTGCCCGGCTATTTGGAATTCGGGGTGATGCTCTTCGATCAATCCCAGTGGGATACCGGTTTGTTTCTTCTGATGGTTCCCTGCGTGTTGTGCGCGGTGTGCTTCATCCAGCTTCTGGCATCGCTGTTTTTTGGAACGCTCCCTGCGTTTGCTCTCACGGTAGCTCTGTTGTTCTTTTCGGCCTATTACGATCAGGGGATTTTGCTGGGCGAATACTTGATGGCTGCGCGCAGTTGCGCTTTTGGAACGGGAGGGCACTCCATTTGGGTGGGCCTTGCTCTCTCAGCGGTGTTCTCCCTTTGGGCCATCTGCCACGGGGCGTTTCTGTTCTCACGTATGGACGTCTATGCAGGGAGGCCCCTATGATCCGGGTCGAAAACGTGACGAAGCGCATCGGAAAGTCGGTGGTTCTCAACGACGTATCGCTCGTTGCCCACGCCGGTAGGGTGACAGGGTTCAAAGGCGTTAACGGTTCGGGCAAGACGATGTTGATGCGTGTGATCGCGGGGCTTGTAAAGCCAACGTCTGGCGAGGTTGTCGTTGAAGGGCGCAGCCTGGAAAAACATGGCATTCTGCCGCAGAGCCTAGGGC
>CAVCDZ010000129.1:1737-7894 GCA_963601095.1 Oscillibacter sp. MSJ-31
CTAGGGCTGCTGATTGAAAATCCGGCGTTTCTGGATCCGTACACGGGGTTTGCGAATCTGCAGATGCTGGCGGCATTGCGTGGCCGTATCGGAGATGGCGAAGTGCGTGCGGTTCTGGCAATGGTGGGGCTCGACCCTGACGACAAACGTAGCTACCGAAAGTATTCCTTGGGCATGAAACAGCGTCTTGGTATTGCGGCGGCGGTGATGGAACGCCCCGAGGTGGTGCTTCTCGATGAGCCGACGAACGCGCTTGATGAATCGGGCTTGGACATGCTGCGTATGGTAGTGAACGCTCAGCGAGAGCGTGGAGCTACGGTGGTCCTCGCAAGCCACGATGCGGTGTTCCTGCAGCTTCTTGCCGACGATATCTATGAATTTGAGGCAGGGCGGGTGCGCCGTCTTGGTGCTCATGCGCATGTCGACGGAGATAAATCATGATGGGGCGGCGTTGCGTGGCGACGATGAGCGCGTTCTTACTCCTGGTCGTTGCGGTGGCAGTGGCCGCTCGAGTGCAGGTAGTGAATGACGATCTGCCTTCTGCTTCGCAAGAATCGTATGGCCTAGGGGTTGCGGTGGCGATCGACGGCGCTTATCTGGAAGATGCGGCCGAGAACACGGAAGGATACTACGTCACGGTGAACAGCGCTGAGCTGATGAGCTACAACCAGTACATCGAGCGCTATGGCACGGAGACGGCGACGCCCGTTGCTGGGTACGATGCCCCAAGCGTAGTGACGCTCAATGTGATGATAGAGAATCACGGTAATGCGGAAGGGTATCTGCACGTCAACGCTTGGCGTCTGGTCCCTTCTTCAGCGAACGATTACTTGATTCCCGCATCCGATCTTTGGGGCACGAGCGAGAAGTATGCGCCTGATGAGATCGGAGTTCTGCGTTTGAACGTCGACTCGGCGTACGCTACCCACATTCCCTTCGTGCTGAATAAGGGGGGTGGGGAAAAGACCTACACCACGCCGATTGAGAGCTCGTCATTCACCTTGCATGTGACGGACTGGCCGACGCACAAGACCATTACGTTCTCTTTGTGAGTGGATAGAGTGCTGGCAGTTGGCGAAAATCCTTATGCCCGAGGGAGACGGGAGGGCCTTTGCATGAACATCCTACCTGGAGGATGCCTTGTTTCCGTAGAGGGGGCGATGCGTTGCTTTTGGCGGATCTCCTCCGCTCCGCTTGGCATCTTGATGCTATAAGCAGGGGAGACGCAGGTGACGCGAGGAGGCCGAAGCGATGAATTACGTCCAGATCGAATATTTCATTGCGGCGGCAGAGCACGGCAACTTCGCCGCTGCCGCGCGCTCTCTCTACGTCACGCAGCCCACGATCGCAAGGGCAGTGCGAGGCCTGGAGAGGGAGCTTGGGTACGTGCTTTTCGTCCGTTCAAGCAGGGACTTGCATTGACGGAGCTTGGAAAGAAGTTCTATGAGCAGTCGAAGCGAGTTGCCGGCGAGATGGGCAAGCTCGGCCGCCTCGACGATGACGCTGCAGCTGACAGCACGGTGAGGCGGGTGACGCTGTCGGTCGTCCACCATCCTCTGCGAGGCACCATCGTGCCAAAGGGGCTGGGGGACGCTTTTGGGGTTGTTTATCCGAAGGCGGATCTGCATATTATGCGCCTCAACGGCGGGGAGTGCGCGTACGCGGTGTCCGAAGGAATCGCTGATGGCGCTCTCGTGCTGGGATCGTGCGAGACCGAGGGCTTGGTGTGCCAGCTGGTGCACACGCATAAGGCCATGGTATTGGTGGATCAGCGCGATGATCTGGCGAACGGAGATGTCATCTCGGCGGCGGATCTGGCCGGTAGGAAGGTAGCGCCGCCGAGCAATCTCCGATCGTTCTATCGACGCATGGAGCGTGTTTTGTCTCGAAGCTCTGCTGGGTTTGAGTTTTCCCAGGTCGAAGATGACCATGGGAGCTATGATACCTTTTTGAGGGAGGGAGGCGTGCTGTTCGTCGCCCCCGATCCGGAATTGGAGAGGAGCTACCCTTCCACGCGGCTTCTCGTTGTGGACGATGATGAGCTTGCCGTTGAAGTGCATCTTGTTACGCGGCGCTCAAACGAGACGGCTGGCGGCCGTATGCTGCGGGACTTCTTCGCTCGAAACGACCTCTTCGAGGATTGGGACCGGTAACGTTCCCGTTTGCGCGTCGCCTCGGCTATGATGTCTCAATATGCGGACGCCTGATGACGAGGGGAAGGGGGCGGTCTCGTGTTCGATAAAGCGATCCTGGGGCTTCCCGGCGCCAAGCGCGTCCTTGCCCTTGCCGCGGCCTGCGCCGTGCTGCGCGCTCTGTGCGCCGTTGGCCAGGCATTCTTTCTCGCGAGCGCCGTCGTGGCTCTGTGGAACGGCGCCGCGGTCTCTTCGCAGGCTGTCAATCTCGCGGCATTCTTCCTGTGCTTCGTTGGCATGCAGGCCGTTGCCTGGGCAAGCGACGCCGTCGTCGCGCGCTTTGCCGCCGCAACCGCAGCCGAGGTGCGCCGCAGCCTGCTCGACGCGGTGTTCACGTGCGGCTCTGGGATCGTTTCTGCCGAGGGGTCGGGAAGCGTGGGTGCGCTTGCCATCGAGGGCGTCGACGCGGTCGAAGAATACTTGCGCCTGGTCGTGCCCAAGATGTGCGCGCTGATCGTCGTGCCGGGGGTGCTGTTCGCGTGCGCCCTCGTCGTCGACTGGGTGTCGGGCCTGATCATGGCGTTGGCGTTTCCCGCCATTATCCTGCTCATGGTGCTCATCGGGTCAACCGCACAAAAGGCGGCCAACGCGCGCCATCGCGAGTTTTCCCAACTTGCCGGCCATTTCATCGATTCTCTGCGCGGTATGACGACGCTGCGCGCCTTCGGCCGCGCCCGCGGGCAGGCCGATGAGATCTATCGGGTCAGCGAGCGGTTCCGCGAGGCGACGATGAAGACGCTCAGGATCGCCACGCTGTCATCTGCCGTGATCGACTTCGCTGCCACGATGTCGGTGGCGGCGGTCGCCATCATGCTGGGCTTTCGGATGACGGCGGGTGCCATCGCGTTCTTCCCGGCGCTGTTCGTGCTGATTTTGGTGCCGGAGTATTTCAAGCCGATCCGCGACTTCGCTGCTGATTACCATGCCACCCTCGACGGCAAGACGTCGCTTGCCGCCATCCAAGCGGCGGTCAGCGAGGCCACGCGAGGTTCTGCCAAGAAACGCTCTTTTGAGGACGGCGCTGCCGAGGGGGAGGGCACCGAGGGCGCGGGCGCTATGCAAGCTGCGGCATCGTCGTCTGGGAACAACGCACAGGCCGTCTCATCCCCGTCGCAGGCAGGCAGCACGCAGACCGCTGACGTGGCCTCTTCGCCTGCCGTCTCGTGGGGCGCCGATTCGCAGCTCGACCTCGTTGACGTGGGTTTCTCCTATCCTGACCATCGCGCCTTGGAGGGCGTGTCCCTGTCCGTGCACGGCACGGAAAAGATCGGCATCGTGGGCGCGAGCGGATCGGGCAAAAGCACGTTGATCTCGCTGCTTGCTGGTTTTGCCGTGCCCAATGCGGGCACCGTGCGCCTCGACGGCTCGCCGGCTCGCCTCGATGCGGCCGCCTGGCGCTCGGGCATCCTCTACATCCCCCAGACTCCGTTCATCTTCAGCGCGACGCTCGCGGACAATATCACTCTCTACACGCCTGACGCTCCGCGCGCCGATATCGAGCGTGCCGTGCGTGCGGTCGGTCTTGAGCGCTTGGTCTCCGAGCTGCCCGCGGGGCTCGATGCCCGCGTCGGCGACGGTGGGCGCGAGCTTTCGGGCGGGGAGCGCCAGCGCGTCGCCCTCGCCCGCGCCTTCCTCGATCGATCGCGGCGCGTTCTTCTGTTCGACGAGCCGACCGCGCATCTCGACATCGAGACCGAGCTCGAGCTCAAGGAGCGCATGCTGCCTCTGATGGAAGGACGCCTCGTCATCTTCGCGACGCATCGCTTGCATTGGGTCGATTCGTTCGACGCCGTGGCGGTGCTGGAAGACGGGCGCATGACCCAATTCGGCGATCCGCAAGAGCTTGTCAAGGCCGACGGCGCCTTCTCCCGTTTGCTGACGGGGTTTGGGGGTGAGGCGTGATGGCGAGCTTAGTGCATAGCTGGGTGGCACCGTACGTGCGCCGCTACCGCAAGCCGTTGGCCTGGGCGCTTGCGCTCGGCGTTGCCACGGCGATCTTCGCCTGCGGTCTCATGGTCACCGCGGGCTACTTGGTTGCCGGGTCGGCTGCGGTTGAGACAGTGCTGCTTCTGAACGTTCCTTTGATGCTGGTGCGCCTGTTTGGAGTGGGCAAGCCGGTGCTGCGCTATTTCGAGCGCTTGGCCAGCCATGATTGGGTGCTGCGCATGACGTCGAGCATGCGGCGGACCCTCTATGCGGCCCTCGAGCGTCTCGGACGCGGCGGCAAGGACGCGGCCGCGAGCGCCGCAGGCGCGACTCCTACGGCGGTGCGGCTCGGCGATGCCCTGGGGCTGCTTGCCGAGGATATCGGCCATCTGCAGAACCTCTATCTGCGCGTGGCCTTCCCGTGCGTGGTGGCATGGGTCGTTGGCGTGATCGGCATCGTCGTGTTGGGCATTGCCGATCTATGGGTCGGCTGTGCCATGGCCGTCTCGCTCGTCGCGGTCACCGTCGTCGCGCCGCTCGTGTCCCTGCTTGTCTGCCGTGCACGCGAGGCGCGCCGCAAGGCCTTGACGGGCCAGCTGTACGCCGAGCTTTCCGACGACGTGCAGGGTGCGGCCGATTGGATGATTTCCGGCCGCGGCGCCGAGCGCACCGAGCGGTATCTGGATCAGACGGCCGAGCTGCACGCGCTTTCCGGCAAGGCGGACCGATTCGCCCATGCGCGCGATCTGGTCGTGCAAGTCATCTTTGGGCTGACGATCGTCGGGCTGGTCGCATGGGCGGGCGCGCTCTTCGGCGGCGGCGCGGGCGATGCCAACTGGATCGCCGCGATCGCGATCGGGTTCTTCCCGCTCATCGAGTCGTTTGCCCCCGTCCCGCAGGCGGCCGTCGACTCCTTGGGCTATCGCGACTCGCTTGCGCGCCTCTCCGCGCTCCCCGCGCAGGAGGACGAAGATCTGGCGAGCGACGACGCCCAGGCGTCCTGTCCCGTTGCTCCCTTCGACATCGTCTTGGACCACGTCTCCTATCGTCATGAAGGCTCGCCGCGTCCCTCGCTTGCTGGAGTGAGCCTCACGGTTCCGCAGGGATCCCGCATCGCCATCCTCGGGCGCAGCGGAGCGGGGAAGAGCACCCTGCTCTCGCTCGTCCGCGGCTTGTGCGCTCCCGACGCGGGCACGGTGCGCATCGGGGGCGCCGATCCGTATGCGGCGCGCGAGGAGATGCCGCGCTGCATCGGCGTGATCGAGCAGAGCCCGTATCTGTTCAACGCATCTCTGCTCGACAACCTGCGCATCGCCAATCCCGAGGCGACTGAAGACGAGGTGCGTGCCGCCCTCGCGGCCGTCGGCCTTTCCGATCTGGTCAAACGCCTGCCCCAGGGGCTTGCCACGCTCGCGCAGGAGGCCGGCGCGCGCTTTTCCGGCGGCGAGCGCCACCGCATCGCGATCGCGCGCGTGCTCTTGCAGGACGTCCCGATCGTGCTGCTCGACGAGCCGACGGTGGGGCTCGACCCCGTCACCGAGCGCGCGCTGCTCGACACGCTGTTCACAGCGCTCGCCGGTCGCACCATCGTCATGGTCACCCACCATTTGCAGGGTGTGGCGCGTGTCGACGAGGTCCGCTTCTTGGAAGACGGGCGCTGGACGATGTGCGGCTCGCCGGCCGAGCTCGAGCGCGACAGCGCCTCCTATCGCCGCCTTCTTGCCCTCGATCGAGGCGTCATCGGCTAGGAATCTCGGAGTTTCCGCAGATCAACCCCTTGTAAAAAATGCTACGAATCGACTAGCAAATAGCACTATGCAACACGTGTGCGCGTGGTATGATGCAAAAATGAAGATCCGGTGAAACCGGAGGTAGAAGCCGCGGCGGTCAGCCTGCTGCCGCGCAACAGAGGGAGGCGCCGTGAGGCGCCGGACAAAGCAAGGAGGTGTGACATGGAATTGTTCACTGACGTCGCGTTGCTTTCGCGCATCCAGTTCGCGCTCGTCATCATCTATCATTTCCTGTTCGTTCCTATTTCG
>CAVCDZ010000130.1:0-16902 GCA_963601095.1 Oscillibacter sp. MSJ-31
CCAGGCCAGCCACACCACCTTCGAGGGCGGCGATGCGATCCTCGAAAACGCCCTGGGTGGAGTTGGTCAGACGACCGTAGATGTTACCGGGGTCTGCCAGGCCGAAACGGTCGGCGGCGTGCTGGGAATTATGGAAAACGTAGGACGTGGTCTGGTAGATCGGGACGGCGCGCGAATCGGTCGCCGGGTCCGCCTCCTCCTGGCCGACGTGAAGCTGCAGGGTTTCGAAATGGTACTTCTGGTTGCTCATGGTGAAAGGGTTCCTTTCCTTGCGGATGTGCTCATTACTTGTTGCTGACACCGCAGTAAACGCCTTAACCCCTACCTTGGCAATAGGAATTTAGGAAAAACTGTTTCCGCAGGTCATCCTTAAATCGGATAACCTGGGTTAAGCGCAACCTATAAGGGGTATGACCTGGGGAAAGACCGCAAAACCGAGCCATTTTGCTGCATTGCTCGCGATGCTTAGGGAAGGGTGCGAGGGGCTTGGATGTGGGGAATGTGAAGGCGATGAGGTGGCTGGAAAGCACGGTCGATGGTCGCCTGTGCTCCTGTCTGGTCCTCGTCTCTTCAGCTCGTCGGACTGAGCTTACGGAAGGGGATCATGCAGGGCGCTTCGAGGGCGCCAAGACGGAGCTCTGCCATGCCTCCTTGGGGACTTAAGCTGGACCAGCGCCGGATCCAGGATACGTTTCGGGATGGGTCATCGCTACAACGTCGCCCTCATCGTCGGTGACCCACAGATAGCCCGAGAGGCTGTCTCCATCCTGGGGATAACGAAAAGACATCGCGATGGTATCGCCCACGGAAACGTCGTCGATCGTGGCCTCTCCTCGCGAAAGCGTCTGTTCGATGACGTTCAGCGTAAGCGAATCGGCATCGAGGACCTGCGCTACGGTAGGGCCGAATCCGGAAAGCGAGACGGTGCGTGCTTCGGCGTCAACGGATTGTATGTGGGCGTTGCCGTTGACGGTTGGCGTCCACGCGCCACCGCTGGTTAGGCGCGCATCGAGATAACCCTGCCTGCGCATGTCGGGGGTCGGGTCATCGTCGAACGTGCCATTGATTACAAGGTCGGTGTCGATCCACTTCAGCTGGCCAAGGTTTGCCTCCACCTGCTTGTACTCACGTAAGTCGGAGCGCGTGAGGATCATGGCTCCGGAGTCGTCGGCGTAGAGTTTGCCAGGATCGTTTTCTTCATAGGGAGAATCTTCGGGCAGATCTTCAGGTTGCGCCGATGCTAAAGAGATAAAGAGCGCGATGCCCACAAGGACCGCAACGCCGATTGCCAGTGCGACCATGTGCCATTTTCGTGTGGAAGAGCGAAGTGCTGCGTGCTTTGCCATGGCAGTCTCCGTTCGATCGGGTGAAAAACGTTTTACCTGGTGAACTGCGTTTTACAAGACAGATTAGCCCAAAGCAGCGCAGTCCGTCAAAGCTGCGTACGTCCAGCGCTTGCGAGCCTTCGAACAGAGATCCTCAACCGAAAAAGGGAGCCTCGGCTCGGATCTCCAGCGAATGCCTCACCCCGTCACACCCCCCTAAAACAAGTGGGACCGGAAACTTTTGTTTCCGGTCCCACTATCGGGGTTCACATCGGAATTTCGAGGCTCCCTTGAGGCGGCAAGTGCATGCGAAGAGCCGTGCGGCTCACGCGCGCTACTCCTCTTCCGGCGAGGGCAGGAACTCGCGCGCGTTGAACGCGGAGATGCCGATCGTGCCGGAGTTGTGGAGGAGCGAGGACATCTGCGGCGTGATGATGCCGCCGATGCCAAGCGCCAACAGGAGCGAGTTCAGCGCGATCGTGAACGTGTAGCCCTGCTTCATGCGGTGCTCCAGGATGCACGAGAGCTGCCTGAGCTCCACGAGCAGTTCCAGATCGTCGGAGACGAGCGAGATGTCCGCCGCCTCGCGGGCCACGGCGCTGCCGGCGTTCATGGCGATGCTGACGTGCGCAGCGGCCAGCGCAGGCGAGTCGTTCACGCCGTCGCCCACCATGACCACGCGGTAACCCTCGTCTTGCAGCTGCTTGACGATGGTGTGCTTGTCCTCAGGCAGAAGCTCGGCCTTGAATTCCGTGATGCCGGCCTTCTCGGCGATGCGCTCGGCGGCACGCTCGTTGTCGCCGGTGAGCATGATGATGCGCTTGAAGCCCTTGGCGCGCAGCTTGTCGATGACGTCGGAGACGTTCTCCTTCAGCGGATCCTCGATGTAGAGGACGCCGATCAGGACGCCGTTTACCGCAAGGAACAGCGGAGACGTGCCGTGAGCCTTCGCATGGATGGACTCGAGCTCTTCCTCGGGCAGGGGCACCTTCTCGTCCTCGAGGACGAAGTGCTCGCTGCCGATGACCACGCGCTGCCCGTCGATGCTCGAGGCGATGCCGTGCGCCACCACGTATTCCACGGCGGCGTGGCGCTCGCGATGCTCGAGGCCGCGCTCAAGCGCAGCGTTCACGACGGCGCGGGCGACCGGATGCGGGAAGTGCTCCTCCAGGCAGGCCGCCAGGCGCAGCACCTCGTCGGGCTTGCAGGCGTTGTAGCCGTCGACGGCGCTGACCGACGGCGACGAGTTGGTCAGCGTGCCGGTCTTGTCGAAGACGATGACGTCGGCTTCGGCCATGTGGTCGAAGTAACGCGAACCCTTGACGGTGAAGCCGCGCTTGGCGCTTTCGCTCTGGGCCGCCATGACGGCGATCGAGCCCGACAGGCGCAGCGCGCACGAGTAGTCGACATCAGCGCAGCGGCCGTCTTGGTCAGGTTGCGCGTGGTCAGGGCCACGATGCCGGCCAGCAGGAAGTTCCACGGGACCAGCTTGTCGGCCATGGCCTCGATGTGCTTCTGGTCGGACGACTTCAAGGCCTCGGACTGCTCGACCATCGACACGATGGAGCGCAGCTTGCTTTCCTCGGGGTTGCCAGCCACGCGAATGAGGATCTCGCCCTCTTCGACGGCGGTGCCGGCATAGACGGTGTCGCCCTTCTTGCGCACGATCGCGAGCGGCTCGCCGGTGAGCGAGCTCTGGTTGACGCCCGCCTCGCCCGAGATGACCTCGCCATCGACGGGGATCTGGCTGCCCAGGCGCACGACGATCTCGTCGCCCTTCTTCAGGTCCATGACGTCGATCTCTTGTTCGACGTCGCCTTCCACCTTGACGGCGGTGCTGGGGATGTCGAGCAGGGAGCGAACCAGGCTGCTTTCGCTGCGGCGTTGCGTGTAATCTTCCAGGATCTCGCCGATCTTCAGCAAGAAGATGGTGTTGCCTGCGGTCGAGGGATTGCCCTGGATGAAGCCCATGGCGATGGCGGCGCCGTCGAGCACCGGCACGTCGAGGCGTCCGTGGCGCAGCGAGTCGATCGCGGCTTTCCAGAACGGGATGGCCTGAATGACGATCCATGCGACGCGCAGAGGCATGGGCAGGAAGAATTGGCGCATGAGGCGCGCCACGATCATATTCGCGATCTGGGCGAACAGATGGCGCGGGCGCGGGGCGAGCGCCAGGGAGTTGGTGGGCTCCCATGCGGCGATCTCCTCAGGCGTGAGGGTCTCCATCTTGGCGACGACCAAGCCGCGTGCCTGGTCGAGGGAAAGCCCCTCGTTGGCCTCGAACGTGACGGCAAGTGCGCCAGCCTTGGGATAGGCGACGCACTTGGTCACGCAGGGCAGCGTTGAGAACGTCTCTTCAAGCGCGATCGCGTCGGATTCGGGAACCTTGCCCGTGAAGTTGAACCGGATGCGTCCGGGAACCTCATGTTTGATCGCGTACTGCATAAGACTTACTTGCCCTCTTCTTCGTTAGCCTCTTCGAGTTCCTTGGCGGCAGCCGCTTCGGCGTCTTCCTTGTCGTTGTTGTAGCCAGCCTCTGCCAGGATGTCGTCGAACTCGGCCTTGGCCTCATCGACGATGGTCTCGGCCTCTTCCTTCACGCGCAGGCCCTGGGCGATGCCCTTGACGTACACCTTGCGCGCGGTGTCGCTCTTGAGTGCCTTCAGGCCAACGGTGCCCAGCAGAAAGCCAGCGCCAACGAGCAGTCCATGATTCATGATGTCCTCCTAAGAACACGGGGTTTCGATGGCTTTACTATAGCCACATTTCACAAGTGTTTAACGTGTGGCGCAAAACGGCACCTTAGGATCTCCATGCGTATGGCGCGGCTAACCGTATTTTTTCATATGTGCAGGTGATCAGTCGTAAACGTCGGTAAACTCCTAGGCGTTTATCCCTTTGGGCTGCCCGCTGCAGCGCGCCTTGCGATACGCGCTCGGCGTCACGTCGAAACGCTCTTTGAACGCTTCGGAGAAACTGCCCTGGCGGGCAAAGCCGAGCGCTTCGGCGATGGAGGCGAGGGAAAGCTCGGGGTTCTCGAGCAGCTCGCAGGCGCGCCCCATGCGCAGCATGCGCGCATACTCCTGGGGCGTGACGCCCTCGGCCCGCTTGAACAGGCGGGTGAGCTTGCTTGCGCTCATGCAGGTGAGCTGGCAGAGCGTCTCGGTGGACACCGTGGCGTCGAGGTGCTCGTTGAGGTAGGCGCGCGCCACGTTGAGCGCCGCGTGGTCGGCGAGGCGAATGGCGTGCTCGGGGTGGGGGTTGGCGCTCGCCCAGTCGAGCAGCAGGCAGGCGGCCTCGACGACCTTCGAGCGATAGTAGGCAGAAGCGCAGCGCGCCGACGGGCGTGCGCGGCGGATCTCGTCGAGCAGGATGCCGAGTCCTGCCACATCGCGCGTGCCGTCGAGCGAGGCGAGCGCGCGGCTCAGCTCGACGGGGTCGCAGTGGCAGGTCATGCACAGCTTTTGAAACGCGGGCAGGAACATCGAGATGCTGACCACGTCGAGACGCTCGTGCGGCCGGACGCGTTGGAGGTAGGGCTTGCCCTTCCAGACGTAGCCGAGGATCGTGCGATCGCCCGGCTCGTCGGTGATGCCGAAGTAGGGGACCATGTTGCGTCCGTACGACCCCAGGCAAAACAGGTCGGGCGTGTCGCAGCCGAAGCTGACCTCTTGGCTGAATTCGAGGTTGAACACCGCGATGGCCATCTCGCCGTCGACGGGGTAGAACCAGTAGGTGCCCTGACCGTAGGCGGGATCGATCTCCCAGAGATGGCCGTTCAAGCCGCGGCTTTGCGCGTCGACGGCGACGCCGTGCATGGCGGTGATCTCGGGAACGAACAGGTCGTCCATGGTGAAGCGACGGCCGCCCCCGTGCGGGATGGCGCCTGCGCCCGCTTCGGCGCCGTCGGCAAAGATTTCGTCCGAAGCGTCAGAAAAGGTCATGAGTTTGCCGCCCTTTCACTTGCTGACCTATTTTGTTAGCCAAATCTAACTCTTAACGAAGACAGCATAGCCCATGCGTCCATCGGATTCGTGGGGAATTCGTTTATGCGCAGACGTGGTGTGCGACGAAGTTTTCGGATATCTGACGGGCGAGAAGCGAGAAAGGAGAATGCGGCGATGGAATGTTCTGCGACGCCCCCTACCGCGTGCGACGAGGCGCGCACTGGGCGCACGACGGCCGTGCGGCGCCGACTCGACCCGCGCGTGTCGCTCGTCGTGCTGGTGGCGCTCAACGGGATCGTCTTTTTGCCGGTGCCGCTGTGGCTTGAGCCGGTGCCGGTCGTGGTCTGCTTCGCTCTGGCTGTGTGGTGTCGTCGTGCAGCCTCGGGCGCCACGTGGGTGCTCGCCTGGGCGGTGTTGGCGGCGCTGTCGTTTGCCCTGACGTCGATCGAAAGCAGCGTGGCGGCGTCGTTCGCCTTCATGGCGGTGATGGTCAAGCGCCTGCTCGTCGTCGGCATGTTCGCGGCGAACATGATTGCCACGACCCGCGTCGGGGAGATGGCCTCGGCGCTCCAGCGTGCCCACCTGCCGCGCGGCGGCATCGTCGCCCTCAGCGTGGCGCTGCGCTTTGCCCCGACCATGGCCGGCGAGTTCGTCTCGGTCGTCGAGGCGATGCGCGTGCGCGGCATGGCGCTCACGCCCGCATCGGTGGTGCGCCACCCGATCAGGATCATGGAAAACCTGCTCGTGCCCGTCATGAGCCGCCTGTCCATCGTGGCCGACGAGCTGTCGAACGCCGCCGTGGTGCGCGGCATCGACTCGGACCGCCCGCGCACGTCCTACTACGATCTGCGCATCGGCGCGGGCGACGTCGTCTTCGGCCTCGCCTTCATCGCCGTGGTGGTCGCCTTCGCCTCCCTGCGTTCGGGGAGCCTCACATGAGCGTGCAGGCGGTGGAGATGCAAGGGGCGCGGTTCGCCTACAGCCTGCCCGACGGGACGGCGCCGGCCGAGGAACGCAGCGTGGTCGGCCCGGTGACCCTGGCGATCGAGCCGGGTCAGTTCGTCGTCGTGACGGGCGCCTCTGGCTGCGGGAAGACGACGCTCACGCGCATGGTGAACGGCCTGATCCCCGCGATGTACGCCGGCGAGCGCTCAGGCGAGGTCCGCGTTGCCGGTGTCAGCATCGACGAATGGGAGATGGACGGCCTGGCGCGGGTGGTAGGAAGTGTGTTCCAGAACCCGCGCAGCCAGTTTTTCAACCTGGATACCACTTCAGAAATCGCCTTCGGGTGCGAGAACTTGGGGATCGCGCGTGACGAGATTCATCGCCGCGTCGCCGCTGCGGTGCGCGATCTGGGGATAGAAGATTTGCTCGATTGCGACCTCAGGAGGCTGTCGGGTGGCCAGCGCCAGCTGATCGCCCTGGCGAGCGTGTACGCGATGGGGCCGGACCTCCTGCTGCTCGACGAGCCGACGGCGAGCCTCGACGTGGCTGCCATGCGCCGTTTGGCTGAGGTGCTCGCGCGGTGCAAGCAGGCGGGCAAGACCGTGATCGTCTCCGAGCATCGCCTGTGGTGGGTGGCCGATCTGGCCGACCGCGTCGTCGTGATGGCGCACGGCGCGCTCGAGCGCGACCTTTCGGCAGAGGCGTTCGCCGCCCTCGGCCCCGAGGCCCACCGGGCCCTCGGCGTGCGCGCCTGGGGACGAGCCGAGGTGGAAGGCGCGCACCGCCTTGCCGAGCGCGTCGCGCCGCCGCGCCGTGAGGGTCCCTCTTGCGCGACCGAGGCGCCCGCAGCGCTCGAAGTTCAGGGTTTGACCTTGGGGTACGGCCATGCACCCGCGCTGCTTGCCGACGCCGACCTTGCGCTTCGCGCGGGAAGCGTCGTGGCGCTCGTGGGCCGCAACGGCGTCGGCAAGACGACGTTTGCCCGCTGCATTGCGGGCTTGCACAAGGAGCGGGCGGGAACGGTGGCGTTCGGCGGTGCGCCGACGCGCCGCAAAGAGCGTCCCCGCCATGCTTTCCTGGTCATGCAGGAGACTGGCTACCAGCTGTTCGCCGACTCGACGATCCACGAGCTTGAGAGCGCCCTTGCCGCGCGCGACGAGGGGCGCCCTGCGCCGCCTGGCATCGATGAGCTGCTGGAGCGCTTCGAGCTTGCAGACGTGGCCGAGCGCCATCCTCTGTCGCTGTCGGGCGGCCAGCGCCAGCGCCTCGCCTTGGCGGCCGGCGTCGCCCAGGGTGCCGACGTGTTCGTGCTCGACGAGCCCACGAGCGGGCTTGACCGGGGCAACATGGAGCGCGTCGCCCGTCGGATCGCCGCGCTCGCCGACGACGGCGCCTGCGTGGTGGTGATCACCCACGACTACGAGTTTCTCGCTGCCGCGTGCGACGTCGCCGTCGAGGTGACCGATCGGTCGCTGGTTGGCCCCTTCCCGCTCGATGCGGCGGGGCGGGCACGCGTGAGGGAGCTCATGGGCTTCGGGCGCGAGACGTGAGCGCTCGTGTGGGTGCGGGCCGTGCGGGGCGCAGCGCGCCTGACCGCGCTGGAGCGCGCCGCGGATTCGCGCGCAGAGGCACTCCACATCGTCGGAGCGCCCCTTACTAGGTACAACGCTTTCGAAAGGAGCTTATTTACTATGGTACAAGCAGCAGAGAGCGGCGAGGGAAAGCTCGTCGCCAAGGACTTCATCTTCATCGCGATCTTCGGGTTGCTGCTCTTCATCGTGTTCTTGGTGTTCGCGATGATCATGGGCATGAACGCCACGACGTTTTGGTACACGCACGCCCTTGGCGCCATCCCCGGCGGCATCGTGTGGATGTACCTGCTCGCGCGCGTTCCCAAGCGCGGCGCGATCCTGTGCATGTCGGTGCTGACCGCGCTGGTGGCCCTGTTGATGGGCATGCTGTGGACTGGCCCGGTGGGCATCGTGATCGGCGGCGTGGTCGCTGAGCTGATCGCCGGCGCACATGAGCGCACGACGACGAGGAACATCATCGCGTTCGTCGTGTGGGTGCTCTGCTTCTGGGCAGGCCAGGTGTCCATGATCTTCCTGGCGGGCGACGCCTACGTCCAGATGGTCGTGGCGACGGGCATGAGCGCCGACTACGCGCAGGGCCTGATCGACTTCGCGCATGGCCCGCTGGCCCTGACGGCGATCCTCGGCGTGATCGTGGGGGCGACGCTCGGCGGCTTCTTGGGCGCGAAGCTGTTCAAGAAGCACTTCGCCAAGATCGCGGCCTAAAGGCGCGGCCGCGGCAGGGTGCCGCGGCGACGGCGCCGCCAGGCGGATCCTGCCTGCGGCGGTGAGAGTGCCGCCAAGCGGGCCCTGCCTGCCGCGGCACACGGCGGAATGAGGCGGCTTCTCTTCGGGGAAGCCGCCTTTCTTTTCGGCCTTATCGTCATTGAGAGGGCTGAGTACGTTCCATTTCGGTCAGAGCGCTAATTTGTTTCCGTAAGTTAACTAACGCTGCGACGGGCTCTGCCAAACCGACTGGCGCGTTGCCCGGTGCCTCGGGCGTCGCCAGGCGCTTTCGCGGGAATCGTCGCGCGAAGAAAAGAGGAAGCGATGGAAAAGAGAGAAGAGCAGCGCGTTGAGGCACCGACTGCCGCGTCGGACGCTGCAGCCGATGCGCCCGCCCCGGCGCCAAAGCAGCGCAACCCGATTGCGCGCCTGCTCGATTTCGCGGGGTCGTACAAGCGCCTGACGATCCTCGGGTGCGCGTTGTCGGCCGTGAACGCGGTGCTGGCGATCGCGATGCTCGTGTGCGTGTTCTTCGTCGTGCGCGACTTCGTGGCGGTGGCGCCGAATTGGGCAGCGGCGGGAGACGCGACGCAGTACGGGATCTTCGCCATGGGCTTTGCCGTGGCGGGGCTCCTCGTGTATTTCGCGGCGCTGATGTGCACGCACCTGGCGGCGTTCCATACGGCGACCGCCATGCGCAAGGCGGCCTTGGCGCACCTGTCCAAGGTGCCGCTCGGGTACTTCTCCACCCGCTCGACCGGTGAGCTGCGCCGCATCATCGAGGGATCGACGGCGCTGACCGAAGGCGTGCTGGCCCATCGCCTGCCCGACTTCGTGGGCGCGCTCGTCGCGCCGATCGCGTATCTCGTGGTCATGTTCGCCTTCGACTGGGTGCTGGGCCTCGTGTGCCTGATCCCGATCGTCGTGAGCGCCTTTTGCATGTGGCTTATGATGGCCGGCGGCCTGGGCGGCAAGGACGGCGACGGCAACTCGAACATGATGACGTTCATGACGAACTACCAAAACGCGCTGGACAAGATGAACAAGGCAGCGGTCGAGTACGTGCGCGGCATCCCGGTGGTGAAGGTCTTCCAGCAGACGGTCGCGTCGTTCCGCTCGTTCAACGAGGCGGTCCAGGAATACGCCGCGTTCGCCGGCGCCTACGTCAAGCTGTGCAGCCCGCCGCAGGTGATCCAGCTCGTCGCCATCAACGGGACCTTCGCCGTCCTGGTGCCGGTGGGCATCCTGCTCGCCTCCGGCGCGGGCGATTTCCGCGGCTTCGTGAGCGACTTTCTGTTCTACGTGGTGTTCAGCGCCCTGACCACGATGGTGATGAGCCGGCTCATGTACGCATCGCAAGCGGTGACCGAGGCAACCGACGCACTCGGCCGCATCGAGGGGATCCTCGCGGCGCCGGTCGTTCCCGAGGTCGACCCCTCCTGCGCCCAAGAGCCGAAAGACTCGTCGATCTCCTTTTCTGACGTGCGGTTTACCTATCCCGCCTCCGATACGCCGGCACTCGACGGGTTCACGCTCGACGTGCCCGTGGGCGTCACGGTGGCACTCGTCGGGCCGAGCGGCGGCGGCAAGACCACGGCGGCAAGCCTCGTGCCGCGTTTCTGGGACGTCGAGAGCGGTAGCGTGTCGGTCGGCGGCGTCGACGTGCGCCGGATCCCTCAGGAGGATTTGATGGGGCGGGTCTCCTTCGTCTTCCAGAACGACCGCCTGTTCAAGCAGACCCTGGCTGAGAACATCGCCGCGGCGCGCCCCGACGCTTCGCGCGCCGAGATCGAGGCGGCGGCGACGGCGGCTCAGTGCGACGACATCGTGGCGAAGTTCCCCGACGGGCTCGATACGCGCGTGGGCACGAAGGGAGTCTACCTGTCGGGCGGCGAATGCCAGCGCATCGCGCTTGCGCGCGCGATTCTCAAAGACGCGCCGATCGTCGTGCTCGACGAGGCGACGGCGTTCGCCGATCCCGAGAACGAGGCGCTCATCCAGCGCGCCTTGTCGCGGCTTGCGAGCGGAAAGACGGTCCTCATGATCGCTCACCGCCTGTCGACGGTCGTCGACGCCGACCTCATCTGCGTGGTCGACGGCGGGCGTGTGGTCGAGCAGGGCACGCATGCCGAGCTCGTGGGCGCCGGCGGGCTGTACGCGGACATGTGGCAGGAATACCAGAAGGCGGGCACGTGGCGCATCGGCGCCGAGCCTGCGAAGGAGGCATGACGATGCTGCGGGAAACGTTGGGCCTGACAGAACAAGGCCTGCACAACTTCAGGCGCGGCGTGTTCTTCTGCGCGCTCGCCAACTTGGTGCTCATGGTGCCGATCGGCATCCTCTACGTGGTAGTGAGCGCCTTCATGGCGCATGTCGAGGGGGCAGGGCCCGTGCCCGAGCTGCTCCCGTACGTGATCGCGGTCATCGTCGCCCTGGCGCTGATGTGGCTCACCCAGCGCGCCGAGTACGCCAACACCTACAACCTGGTGTACGAGGAGAGCGCTCGCAAGCGCACGTCGATCGCCGAGCATCTGCGCCAGCTCCCGCTGTCATTTTTCGGCAAGCGCGACCTGGCCGATCTGACGACGACGGTCATGAAGGACTGCTCCGACCAGGAGCGCATGTTCATGCATGTGGTGCCGCAGCTCTTCGGGACGGGCATCTCGACGGCGATCGTGATCGTGCTGCTGGCCTTCTTCGATTGGCGTCTGACGATCGCGGCGTTTTGGGTGCTGCCGGCAGCGTTCGCCGTCGCGGGCGTCGCGCGCGCGGCCGTGAGGCGCAAGTCGAAGGAGCAGGAGCGGGCGCGCCTTGCCATGAGCGACGGCGTGCAGGAGTTCCTGGACTGCGCGCAGGAGATTCGCGCCACGAACCAGCGACAGCGCTTTTTGAGCGAGCTCGACGGCACGCTCGAGGCGTTCGAGCATTCCCAGGTCGCGGCCGAGCTGATGACGGGCGCGAGCATCTCGAGCGCGCAAGCGTTCTTGAAGCTCGGGATCGCCACGACGATCGGCGTCGGCGCGGCGCTGTTGGCGGCAGGTCAGGTCGACTTCATGGTCTACTTCGCGTTTTTGCTGGTGGTGACCAGGGTGTACGACCCGATCGACCTGGTGCTGCAGTCGTCTGCCGAACTGGTGGGCATCCGCCTTGCGATCAAGCGCACCAACGAGGTCATGTCCGAGCGCCCGATGGCTGGCTCCGATTCCTTCGCGCCTGCGGGGCACGACATCGTGTTCGACTACGTGTCGTTTTCCTATCAAACGGGCGAGCAGGTGCTCGACGACGTGTCGTTCACGGCGCATGAGGGCCAGGTGACCGCGCTTGTGGGTCCCTCCGGGTCGGGCAAGTCGACCTGCGCGCGCTTGGCGGCGCGCTTCTGGGACGCGGACGCGGGCCGGGTGACGCTCGGCGGCGTCGACGTGTCGACGGTGGACCCGGAGGTGCTGCTTTCCGACTACGCGGTCGTGTTCCAGGACGTGGTCCTGTTCGACGACACGGTGTGCGAGAACATCCGCCTGGGGCGCGCCGGCGCAACCGATGAGGAGGTGCGGGCCGCCGCTGCCGCCGCCCAGTGCGACGAGTTCGTCAATCGCCTGCCGCAGGGCTACGAGACGCGCATCGGCGAGAACGGCGCGCGCCTGTCGGGCGGCGAGCGCCAGCGCATCTCGATCGCGCGCGCCCTGCTCAAAGACGCGCCGGTCGTCCTGCTCGACGAGGCCACGGCGAGCCTTGACGTGGAGAGCGAAAGCCAGGTGCAAGCGGCGCTGTCGCGGCTGCTTGCCGGCAAGACGGTCGTGGTGATCGCGCATCGCATGCGCACGGTCATGGCGGCCGACAAGATCGTGGTGCTGGCAGCCGGTCACGTGGTCGAGGAGGGAACGCCGGCCGATCTGCTGGCGGCCGGCGGCATGTTCGCCCGCATGGTGCGCCTCCAGGGCGAAAGCGCTGCCTGGGCCGTGTAGGGCTGCGGGCTTCGGCCGGGGCGTCCCACCCTGCTGCGTTGCCCCGCTCGGTGCGCCCGTCCGCTGCTTCGCTCCTGCTGCTTCGCCTGCGTCCGTCAACGGCTCGGTGTCGGCTTCTGGGCGGGAAGGTGACGGATCGCCGTGCGTGCTCGGCTCGACGCTTCGCGTTCGTTACGGTGGGAGCTGATAGCGTGCGGGGCGTCGTTGGGCGGCCCGCCATCGAGCAAGGGAGTCGATCATGCAAACGGTAACCTATCGCCCGCTTCGTGCCGGGGACGTCAAGGCTTTGGCGCAGATCATCGGCGCCGTGTGGTACGCCGACGAGCCCACAGGGCTCCAGGAGCGCTTCGGCGCCGTGTACCTGGCGCAGTGCGCGCAGCGCATGACGTATGCGCAGGTGGCCGAGGTCGACGGCGTGGCCGTCGGCGTGGTCGTGGCGCGCGCGGGCGAGCCTGAGGAGGAGGTGCGGCGCACGTGGCGCCGTGCCGAGGATGAGGCTCTCGACGCGCTCGAGGAGGCCTATCCCGGCGCCGCCGAGGAGGTCGTCAGCGGCTTGCAGACGGAATCCGAGATCGATGCGCGCCTTGCTCAAGAGAGCGGCTGCGATTTGATCCACGAGATCGTGCTGTTCGCCGTGGCGGCGAGCACACGCGGGCTCGGCGTGGGCAAGGAGCTGATCGGTCGCGCCGAGGATTACCTGGCACGTCAGGGAGCAGAGTCGTTTTACCTGTTCACCGACACGGACTGCACCTGGCAGTTCTACGAGCATCGCGGCATGGAGCGCCGTGCGACGTGGCGGCGCGCGGCCGACGATGAGCGCCCGCTGCCTGACGAGATGTACGTCTACGCAGGCGTGCCCGCGGCACAGGAGCGCTAAGCTGCTGCGGCTGAGGGCGAGGCTGGGACGCAGCAGCCCTCGACGGGAAGGTCGCTTTTCTGGCGACGAGTCCGTGGAGCCCCGACATCGCAGGCGTTCGCGAGCGCGATTACTTTCGCGGGTACGGCACGCCGGGCGAGACCTACCAGGCTTCCTGGGTCATGCGGCGCGTCATGAACCACATGCGCCGCCATCATCTGGGATTCATCGTGCACATCGACTTCGCGCGGTAGACTGCGCCGCGTTGCCTGGGCAGCGGAGCTGCGCTTTTTCGGATGGTTGACTTGCGCTGCGCCTGCATCTCCCATCCCACTCCTGCGTCGCACTCGCATCAGGCGGCTGACGGTTCATTTGACGTTAAGGTGCGCCGATGGGGCGGCTGCGGATGGGCGTGCTACGCTGGGTGGCAAGGAAGGATCGCACGCGCCGCGTCCCTCGCGCTGCCTTTCGGCGCAGCGCCACATTTCCGCACGCGACTTTGCGGGATACGCCGCGACAGGGGTTCACAGGCGACGGCATTCCTTCCAATACACGGTAACAACTGGTCAAACGAGGTAGGCAATGAGCTGGATCGCCGCTGCGCTCGCCGCAGCGTTTTTCGCGGGCATCACATCCATTCTGGCGAAGTGCGGCATCCGCACCATCGATTCCGACCTGGCCACGGCGATTCGCACATTGGTCGTGTTGGTGTTCGCCTGGCTCATGGTCGCCCTCGTGGGGTCGGCAGGCCAGGTTGCGTCCATCTCGTCCACGTCGTGGCTGTTCCTCTGTCTGTCGGGCCTTGCAACCGGCGGCTCGTGGATCTGCTATTTCAAGGCGCTCTCGCTCGGCGACGTGAACAAGGTCGTGCCGGTCGACAAATCGAGCACCGTGCTCGCCGTTCTGCTCGCCATCGTCCTGTTCGGCGAGACGAGCCATCTGGCGGTGAAGCTCGTCGGCACCGCGGTGATCGCGGCGGGCACGTTCATGATGATCGAGAAGAAGCCCACTGACGGCGCGGGCTCCGTCAGCCGCGCGTGGTTGGCCTATGCGATATTGGCTGCCGTGTTCGCGGCGTTGACCTCGGTTTTGGCGAAGGTCGGCATCGACGGGGTGGAGTCCAACCTCGCGACCGCCATCCGCACCGTCGTCGTATTGGTTATGGCCTGGGCTATCGTGGCGGGCAAGGGCAAGCTTTCGCTCGTGCGCGGCATCGACCGCGGCGAGCTTGGCTTCGTGTGCGCGTCGGGCCTCGCGACCGGCGCGTCGTGGCTCTTCTTCTACTACGCCATCCAAGCAGGTCAGGTGAGCGTTGTCGTTCAGATCGACAAGCTTTCGCTGCTGGTTTCCATCGCGTTTGCCTGGATCGTGTTCAAGGAGCGGCTGACGCCGCGCTCGGCGGCGGGCCTGGCGCTGATCGTCGCCGGCACGGCGGCGATGGCGACGTGGACGTAGGTGCGGCGGCGCCGGCTGCGGAGTTGTGCCGGGCTCAGGTTATCGTTCGGCGGGGTTTTAGGTGCCGAACGCCGCTCAGTGCGCCTGATCGCCCTGGTTTTGCAGAATCCGGTCGATCGGCAACGATAACTGCGCGCGCAGGAGCCTTTTTCGCCCTTGCACGCCTCGTTCGGCATGCGAAAACGCCTCAATGAGCGTGAATCCCGCGCTCGATCGGCAATGAATCGTTGCCGATCGACTCGATTCTGCACGGCGGCGCCGAAAACGCGCACTCGCGTGAGATGCCGCCTACCGCAGGCTCGGCGCTGCTTCGAGCGGCGCGCCCTGCGCGCTCGCCTTCTCGCGGCGGCGCCATTCACTGGGCGTGAGCGACGTGTGCTCCTTGAACGCCTTGGCAAAGCTGCCTTGCCGCCGGTAGCCGACGCGGGTCGCGATGTCAGCGACGGCAAGCGACGAGTGGGCGAGCAGGTCCTGCGCCGCGCGCACCCGTTCGTTTTGCAGGTAGGTGCCGAGCGCCTGCCCGGTTTCCTGCTTGAAGACGGCGCAGAGCGTGCTCCTGCTCACGAACAGGTTCTCTGCCAGATCCTTCAGCGAGAACGGCTCGTCGAGGTTCGAGGCGACCAAGCGCTTGGCCTTTCGCACGAGCTGCTTTTGCGAATCGCATCCCAGCTGCTCATGGGCTCGAAGCGTCTCGGCCGCTTCGCGCAGCGCGAGCGCGACGATGCGCTGCGAGCAGGCGTGTGCCTGGCGCGCCGCCTGGAAGTTCTGCGCGTGCGTGTAATCGACCAGGCGCAGAAGCCACCGCAGGTCGGATGAGTGGGTGTTGGGCTCGATGAGCTGGAAGGCGTGGGCAAGCTCCTCGAACCCGAGCGGCCACAGCTCGGGATGACGGCGCGGGAAGTCGGGGGTCAGGCAGATCGAGCACGACGAGTAGGCGGTGTTCGCCTTGAGCGGGAAGTCGGCGCGGGGCGCGCTGGTCGCAAACGTGCAGAGGTTGTCAGCCGCACGCGCATGCGCGGGCTGCGCGCAGGGCACACCTGCCAGACAGGCGGGCGAGGTGGAGCAGACGCAGGCGTAGGTGTCGGGGGTTTCCTCGAGCACGAAGTTGTCTTTGACGATAACGATGTGCGCGTTCACGAGGCAGTCGGGCCCGAGCGCAAACGACCAGAGCGCTCCTTGGGCCAAGCGCTCGTCGCCGTACCCGAAGAACCCCGCTTGGGCATGCTCGGGCCTCAACCCGAGCTGCTCGGCCTGGGGAAGGAAGAAGTGACGAAGATGCGCAGGGACATCGATCACGGTCGGCTCCTTCCTCGGGTTGGGCGCGTGGCGGCAGGCGCGCGCGGTCGGGCAGCGCCGCCGCACGTGCTAGGTTTCGGCGATCGTCCGAGATCGGCTCGCGCGGTGCGTTTCCCCTCTTGTCCCATGGTAAGTTAGCTCAAACTAACAAACAAGGCTGTTCTCGCGTGTGACGTGGGGCGAACGGGCGACGCTGCGCCCGTTTCGGTGGCTGATCCGCGCGGTGAGCGCGGCTCTCGCCTGGCTTCTCGCCCTACGTTGCCGGTACCTGCGGCGAACAGCCCTGCATCGTGATGGAGGTGGATCGTGGCGAAGGAAAAGAAAAAAGGCGACGTCGCGCGCCTGATCGAGTTCGCCGGCAAGCGAGGGGCGCTGACCTATCTCGGTTGCGTCCTCTCGGCGCTCTCGCAGATCTTGGGGTTCGTGCCGTTCATATGTATCTGGCTGGTCGCGCGCGACCTGATCGCCGTCGCTCCCAACTGGGGCGCGGCCGAAGGCTTGGCGCTCTACGGCTGGGTGGCGCTCGGGTTTGCGGTGCTGTCGATCGTGCTGTACTTCGCGGCGCTCATGTGCACGCACGTGGCGGCGTTTCGCACGGCGGCGAACATGCGCAAGCAGACGACAGCGCACCTGATGCGCGTGCCGTTGGGCTATTTCGACACGCATGCCTCCGGCGCGCTGCGCCGCGTCATCGACGGTTGCGCGGCCTCGACCGAGACGCTGCTCGCGCATAACCTGCCCGATGCGGCGGGTTCGGCTGCGATGGTCGTCGGCATGGTGGTCATGCTGTTCGTGTTCGACTGGCGCATGGGCCTAGCG
>CAVCDZ010000131.1:0-4319 GCA_963601095.1 Oscillibacter sp. MSJ-31
TTCCAAAGGAGTACTTCTATGGCAACAGAACGCGCACCGTTTCGCTATGACATCGTCGGCAGCTTCTTGAGGCCCGCTGCGCTCAAGGAAGCGCGCGCCCGCTTCGCCGAGGGCGCCCTCACCGCTGACGAGCTCACCCAGGCAGAGGATGCCGCCATCGAAGAGCTGGTTGGCCAGGAGATCGCCTCGGGCCTGCACGCCGTCACCGACGGCGAGTTCCGCCGCTCGATGTGGCATCTCGACTTCTTGACCGAGCTCGAGGGCACCAAGGAAGTGGGCGCCGAGCACTGGTCGGTGCACTTCCAGGGCCATCAGCCCAAGTCGAAGACCGTGGTCATCGACGGCAAGGTGGGCTTCGGCGACCATCCCTTCCTGAAGCACTTCGCCTTCACCAACAAGGTTTCCGGCGACACCCTGGTCAAGCAGACCATCCCCTCTCCTTCCATGCTGCACCTCATCTGTTGCGTGCGCGAAGAGCACTATCAGCCGATCGAGCGGTACCGCGACAACGAGGAGCTGCTGTTCGCCGACATCGCCGCGGCGTACCGCGACGCCGTGCGCGCGTTCTACGACGCCGGCTGCCGCTACTTGCAGTTCGACGACACGTCGTGGGGCGAGCTGTGCGATCCCGACAAGCGCGCCGCCTACGAGGCACGCGGCTTTGGCCTGGACAAGCTCGCGCACGATTACGTCAACCTGATCAACGAGTCGCTGCGCGACAAGCCCGAGGACCTGTCGGTCACGATCCACATCTGCCGCGGCAACTTCCGCTCCACCTGGTTCTCGTCCGGCGGGTACGATCCGGTGGCGCCCATCCTGTTCCCCAACCTGAAGGTGGACGGATTCTTCCTGGAGTACGACTCCGATCGCGCCGGTGGATTCGAGCCGCTCGCCCACATCGCCGATCAGAAAGTCGTGCTGGGTCTCGTGACGTCGAAGGACGGCGCGCTCGAAGATCCCGTCGATCTGAAGGCCTGCATCAAGGAGGCCTCGCAGTACGTGCCGCTCGAGCAGCTCTGCATCAGCCCGCAGTGCGGCTTCTCGTCCACCGAAGAGGGCAACATCATCGAGCCTGAGGACCAGTGGCGCAAGATCGCCCTGCTCAAGCAGGTCGCTGACGAGGTCTGGGGAGAGTAACCCCGCGCGCTGTTGGCACGCCGCCATGCACCGTGAGCCCCGCGCCCGCCTTTCGCGAGCGCGGGGCTTTTTCTTGCTGACGTGCGCACCGGCGGCTCGCGACCCAGGGAACCACGCGATCCCGCTACCCCGTGCGGCTCCTCGCCCTGCTGCCCCTCGCAATCCCCAGACCCGCTGCCCCGCGCGGCACCCTGCCCCACCGCTCTGTCCAATCCCCTACCCCGATATCCCGCTGCTCCACTCAATCCCCTACCCAGAGAAAAAATCGGGCCGTTTATGGCACCGACTCACGGATATACGCTGCACGCAGCAGAGGAGCTGCCTTAAAGCCGCTCCTCATTGTCTCGTTACGCAACATATATGCGATAATCGTGGTATAACTTCGCCCTTAATTGCGCCGCTCACATGAAACGCTGCGTACCTCCGCACGCGCTTGCCAAAAATGGCCGATATTTTTTCTCTGGGCATCCGAACGCGGGCAAACCGGGGCTCCGAAGTCAAACATCCGTCGCCGGCCCTCCAAGAACCGACAGCCCCACGCACCCGCTCCGCAAAGCGCCGCGCCCAAAGTCCTACGACAGCACGCTGTGCAGCTCGTCCATGATGGTGCGCGCCAAACGCACGTCGACCTGGCCCGGAGCCGACGACTTGGCAAGCGAGCAAAACGTGATGTCGCTGCCGAAGTACTCGCCTGCCAGACGGGTGATGCCTCCCTCGCGACCCATGGCCATGGTCAGGGTCGGTCCGTCCGTGTGCAGTCGGCGCACCTCTTCGGTGGCGGCCAGCAGCTTGAGCGCGTCGTGCGCGTCGTGCGCCATCACGGCGCACTTGGGAATGTCCGCGCCCAGATCGAGCATGTGCGTCATAAGCGCGACCATCCACTCCACCGAAGGCGTGCCCGCGAAGTTATGGTACGAAACCAGCGCTTTTATGCCGTGAGCATGGGCCAGTTCCACCAGCTCGAGCACCGCCGCGTCGCCGATCCAGGTTTCGATATCCACCAGGTCGGGGATTTCCGCCTCGATCAGGGCGCGGTTCAAGGCGACGTAATCGGCCACCGAGAACGTGTCGTTGCCGCCCTGGCTCACACTGCGAAACGTGAACAGCAGCGGATGTTCGGGCAGCGCTGCTGCGATGGCTCGTCCCTGCTCCACCATGTTCGCATGGTCGTGCCGAGCATCGTTGAAGTCGCCGCGCCATTCAAAGCACTCGACGCCAGCCTGCTTGCCCTCTTCGATGATCTGCAGGCATTCCTCGAGGTCGGCTCCCATCACCGAGATGATCGTCTTCGGTGACCCCTCGCCCAGGGCGCACCCTTTAATCGTTATCGCTCCCATCAGCCTCTCCTTTTCTCCCTCTATGCGAGCCCCGCGCCCGCCTTTCCCTTGTCTATCGCCCAGCCCCAACGGCCGGCATGGTCATCCGCAACCAGCCCCCACCGAATCGCACGGCTACAGCACGACCGCCGCAACAAGCGGGATCGTGAGTACGGAAAGCACCGTGGTGAGGAACATGCATTGGCTCAAAGTCTTCAGGTCGCCGCCGTACGTCACGCCCATGATGACGCCCACCATCGCAGCCGGCATCGCCGCCACCAGCGTCAACGTCGCCAGCAGATACGCATCGGCGATGAACAGGCTGCCCACCGCATACACGGCGGCAGGCACGATGATCAGGCGGACGAACGTGGTCACGTACGCCCATCCGTTGCCGAGCATGTCGCGCACCTTGTACTTCGCCAAGGTCGAGCCGATGACGATCATCGCCGCAGGCGCCGTCATGCTGCCCACGAAATCGAACGTCTGGCCCACGACCCCATCGTCGGTCACGTGCAGCAGCGCCAGCACCAGCGACGCGATGCACGCGATCATCACGGGGCTCAGGAGGTTCTTGCGCATGGTCGTGAGCTGCTCTTTGCGTGAGAGGCTCGCCGTACCCGTCGACGACACCATCCACGCGCCGATGCTGAAGAGCACCAGATTGCTGATGATGTTGTAAATGGCCACGTAAAGGACCGAATCGCTCCCCATGATGGCGTCGCACACGGCAAAGCCCATGAAGCCCACGTTGCTCATCAGGATGGTGAAGGCATGCCCGCCGCGCTTCTCTTTGGGGAGGGGATACAGGCGAGGGACGATGAGCGCCAGCACCAGCGCAACGGCGAACAGGATCACCGACACGCCCAGCACCTGCCAAATCACGATGCTGTCAGGCAAGTCGGTGTTGCTCAAAACGGAATCGATCACGAGCGCCGGGCACGCCACGGTCATGACGATCTTCGAGAGCTTGCTGTCGAAGTCGTCGTCGACGTAGTTCAGCTTGCGGACGAGGTACCCCAAGGCGACCGCGACCAGGATGACGACCATCGCCGATCCAGAACTGGCAAACGCCTCCATCGATCCCCCCTCCCGGTCGTACCTGCGGCGTCCTCGCGCAACCGTCGCGCCCCCCCAGCGCAAATCGGCTGCGGCTTCGCTCATGCGTTTGATGCTCGGGGCGAAATTCCGCAGGTAGATAAAGTGTATACGAGCGAGCGCCCTTCGAGGCGCGCGAACCGCAAGCAAAGTCAGCGATGCGGGGACGTCGGCAGCGCAGGTGCGTGGCAGCGTAGACGCGTGACGCGCGACACGGTTCAAAAGCCGGAGAACCGAGCGTCTGAGGGCCCAGGGGATTTGGACGCTGGGGCAGACAAAGACCGCAGAAAAAAAAAGAGCCGGGAGAAGCGGAACGCGATGCGACCGCAACCTCCCGGCCCCTCCTAGGTCAGCCTACATCAGCTTCTTGAAGAGCTCCTTGATCTCACCTGCGGTGACGTCGCGCGGATTGCCCGGCGTGCACGCGTCCTTGACGGCCGACTCCGACAGGAAGTCCAGGTCTTCTGCCCGCATCGCCTCGACCTTCTTCGGAATGCCCACGTCTTCGCCGAGCGTGCGCACCGCGTCGATGGCGGCTGCGCGCGCGTCCTCGATGCTCATCTCGTCGATGCCCTCGACGCCCATGGCACGCCCAACGTCACGCAGGCGCTCACCGGTGGCCGGTGCGTTAAACTCCATGACGATCGGCAGGGCCATCGCGCAGGCGACGCCGTGCGGCGTGTCGTACGTGGCTCCGAACGTATGCGCCATCGAGTGCGCGATGCCGAGCCCCACGTTCGAGAAGCCCATACCGGCGATGTACTGCGC
>CAVCDZ010000132.1:0-86571 GCA_963601095.1 Oscillibacter sp. MSJ-31
CCCCGGACCGCGCCGCCTGCGCGCTCTCGGACTCCCTCTCCGACCGTCCCTCGCCATCCGCGAGAAAAAATATCAGCCGAATCTGGCAAGAACCGACGGACGTACGCTGCATCGATCGTTCAACGCCTCATTTCTGGTCAAGTTACGCCACAGAGATATTACATTTGTGGTCTAACGGATGTTGTTGAAGCCTTCTTTTCGATCGGAGCTGCGTACCTCCGACAGGTCTTGCCAAAAATCGCGCGTTTCTTTTCTCTGGGAGCCATCTCGCGCAGATCCGCCGTCAATCGCCACCTCAGCCGCCGCACCCGGGCGGTCTCCCGCGCACGCCGAGACTCCCGCACCCACGCGCGCGCGACGCAAACCCCCACGCACGCACAAAAAAAACGGGGCGCCCACGCGCCCCGCCTTCACCTGCTTACATGAACTCATGTAAGAACGTGTCGACCGCCTTGTTGAACTCGCCTGGATTCTTGTAGGCGACGAAATGGTCGCCTGGGATGAACACCAGCTCGGCCTTCGGGAGGCTCCGGTAGATGAGCTGGGTGTGATCAGCGCTGATCAGATCGTTCGTTCCCACGATGACGAGCGTGGGGATGTCGGCCAGCTTGGCCAGGTCTGCCGGGTCGATGTTCGGCTCCGTCGCCATCAGGTGCAGGCGCTCGTAGCGCCCCATCGCCTCATCGCTCTCGTCCTTATGAGGAGCCGCCTCGTCGGCCTTTTCCTTGATGCGGCTGCGCATCGGCTCCGCCACGCCGCTTGGGTCGAGGTTGGCGCCGTTGAGCACCAGCTTGTTCACGCGCTCCGGATGAGCCATCGCAAACAGCAGCGCAATGATGCCGCCGTCCGAGAAGCCCAAAATATTGGCCTTGAAGATGCCCTGGCGGTTCATGAACGAATCCAGGTCAGCTGCGAACTGTTCAAACGTGAACGGCGCCGTGCCGCGCGGCGTGTCGCCGTGACCGCGCGTATCGACGGCGATCACGCGGTACTCCTGGGAAAAGTACTCGATCTGGTTGATAAAGTGCGAGCCGTCCTCGCCGTTGCCGTGCAAGAGAATGAGCGGGTAGCCCTCGCCTGCCTCGCGGTAATGAAGCTTGATGTCCATAGCCCCTCCTAACGTCATGATCCCCTTGCTCCATGATACCGGATCGCCTGGTCGCGCTGGGGCTCGATAAGGTGGGAGGAGGGGCCGGCCGCCGCACTCGGCAGCGACCGGCGAGCGCGCCGCGCCGAGGACGGCGGCATCATCGGAACAAGCGCCCCAGCGATATCGCCCCAGGCTCGGCTACTTGCCCAGCACCGAAATGCGCTGTTGGATGTGAGAGCCTTGCTCGATCTCGTCGATAAGGGCAACGGCGTAATCGGCATAGCTAATGGCGCTTTCGCCCTTGTCGTTCGTCGTGAACTCCTCGCCGGCAAGAAGGTAGGCGCCGGTCCGTGCACCCTCGGCCTGGAAGTCGGCGGCAGGCGAGACGAACGTCCACCGCACGTCATCGCGCGAGCGCAGTGCATCGAGCTCATCGCGCTGCGCCGAAGCAAGCGGCACGTACTCAGCCGGGAACTCCGGCGTCTCAAGCAGTTGGGTCGTGTGCTCGGGGTTCATGTACAGGCTTCCCGCCCCACCGACGACGAGCAGGCGCGTATCGTTGCCAGCCAAGATATCGCACAGGTGCTGCGAAGTCTTGGTGTGCTGATCGAGCGTATCCGGGGCCCATGCACCGAAGGCATCGACTACCGCGTCGAAGCCGGCAAGGTCCTCGCGCGCCAGGTCGAGGATGTCCTTGACGATTGCCTGCGTCGCAGCGCTGCGATTCTCTCCGCGCACCACCGCGGTGACGTCATGCCCGCGGCGCAGCGCCTCCTCCACCACGAGCTTGCCCTCTTTGCCATTTGCCGCTATAACTGCGATCTTCATCTCGTTTCCTCTCTCGAATGCGCAGGTCTTGCCCGAGAGTCTCGCACGCCCGTGCGAGGCATCGAAGCAGACCTTTGCGCGTTGCTTTCTCTGCAGTTCATGGTATAAGGGTTGCAATGCCTGGGTAAGTAGGCACAATAATGTGCAGTAGGTACCTTTTGGTAACTGTCAAGATAATCGCCAAGAACAGCAGGTACGCAAGCGCAGCCCCAAGCCACAGCACCGCGCAATGAGAGGACCAGCCATGCCGCAGACGCAGACAGCCTTCACGGAATACAAGCGGACCGCGCCGCGCAAGCGCGCCGACCTCCCGCCCTGCCCGGTCGAGACCTGCGTGCAGCTGATCGGCAGCAAATGGCGGCTGCTCATCCTGCGCGACCTCACCGAAAACGGCGTTATGCGCTTCGGCGAGCTCCAGCGCAACATCGGCCGAATCTCGCAGAAGGTACTCACGAGCAACCTCCGCGACATGGAAGCGGCGGGCCTTGTGGTGCGGCGCGTCTATCCTGAAGTGCCCCCGCGCGTGGAATACTCCCTCACCGAGACCGGACGCAGCCTCCAGCCCGTCATCGACGCCATGTGGGCCTGGGGCGAAGGCTACCAAGCCCAAGCGATCTAGGCGCGCAGCGCCCCAGGAGGCACCAGCTTCCCTACCCGCCAACCCCACTCCCCCCCCGCAACACAAAAGAGGCACCCCGAAGGGTGCCTCTCGCAAGATCTCGCATTGCAGCTCTCAGGCTGCGCATCGCTCAGGCAAAGCCGGTGAGCTATTTCTCCCAGGTGCAGGGAGCCTCGCCAGCGATCTGACGCTGAGACTTGAAGATGGTGTCCGGAATCGGCTCGCCGTGGTACACGCCCACAGCGCCCTGATCCTCGAGCGCGGAGATCTCAGCAGGCGTATAGCCGTACTTCTCCATGATCTCCTTGGTGTGGTAGCCGATCGGCTTGGCCAGGATCACCGGAGGGTCGCCAGCGGACTCGAAGCGAAGCGGGGTCATCGGCAGAGCATGCTTGCCCCACTCGTCGTACTCGACATAGCGCAGGGAGTCGTTGACGTACGCCTCCTCGTCGCGCAGGATGTCGGGGAAGCGGAACAGCTTCTGGGCCGGCACCTGGTGCTCGCGGAACTGCTCCATCCAGTAGTCAAACGGCTGCTTGGCGAATGCCTCTTCGAGCCACTTGATGACCTTCGGAGAGCTGCCGGAAGCCTTGAGGTGGGTAAGGTCGCGCGTGTCGACGTTGTCGATCTGATCCTCGTAGCCGAAGATCTTCATCATCATCTCGTAGTACTTGTCGTACTGAGGCATGCAGATGTAGATCCACTTGTCGTCGGAGGTGCGATAGGTGTTGTTGAAGGGGTTCGGCACGTCGGTGCGGGACTTCGGATAGTCCGTGCCGAACTGCTGAGCGCAAATGCCGATGTCAGAAGCGAAGATGGCCGCAGCATAGAGGTTGGTGACGACCTTCTCGCCCTCGCCGGTGCGGGTGCGGTTGAACAGCGCAGCGCAGATGCCGCCAGCCAGCATGCAGGCGGCGTTGTTGTCGCCGAATGCCTGAGGCGCGATGGCAGGAGACTGGCCCTTCTCACGGAAGACGTTGGCAACGCCGCCGCGAGCAGCCCAGCAGACTGCGTCGTATCCGGGGGAGTCCTTCTCGGGGCCGAACTCGCCGTAGCCGCGCATCTGAGCCCAGATCAGGCTCGGGAACTCCTCATGGATGGATTCCCAGTCAAGGCCGAGCTTCTTCAGAGCCTTGTCACGCAGGTTGACGACGAAGACGTCGGCATTGGCAAGAAGCTTCTTCATGAACTTCATGCCCTCCGGGTCCTTGAGGTTGATGGCGACGAGGTCCTTGTTGGTGTTGTTCAGGTCGAACGTGGGATCCTCGTAGTCGTTCTTCTCGCAGCCGAAGCCAGGGCCCTGGGTGCGCTGTGCATCGCCGTGAAGAGGCTCGGTCTTGATGACCGTGGCACCCATCTCGGACAGGCAGCGAACAGCAGCGGGGGCAGCAACCCATTCGCAAAGTTCCACGACCTTGACGCCCGCGAGGGGGCCGAAGCCGTTGAGCTTATCTGAAGTCGACATACAGATATTCTCCTTCCGGTGTGTTACCAATGAACCCGCCTTGCGACCCGTTGGTGGGGATGCGAAAAGCAGATTGCACTACCTTTTTAGTATGCCGATCGAAGGGCATGCGTGGCATGGTCAGTAATCCATGATTGTCCTCTTTTTCGCCGAGCGGAATCCGAGGATGGATTAGCGGTGTTTCCATCGTGAAAAAATCTAGGCAATTTAGCGGTCTCTGCCCGGATGCGTTCGTCAATCGGTCGAAGTTGTCCGGCGGATAACCTGTTCACCGAGCTGAGAGCACCGTTCGCAGAGGACGGGATCGGCTGCGGCGCGGCAGCGTGCGACGCGGCGGGGCGGACAGCCCCCCCGCGCAGCAGCGGCGGTTGCAGGGCGGTGCGGCGATCCCTCGCGCGGCGCCGCAGGCCACTCCCCCGCCCGGTGCATCTCACGCGGCCACCGCAGGCCACTCCCCCGCCCAGCGCATCTCGCGTGCTAAGCCACCTGGCTCTTGGCCGTGATGATCGGGAACGGGTAGGTGCTCATGAAGTCGATGAAGTCGCCCACGAGCTGAGAGTGCTCCTCTTTGCGGCTCATCAGGTAGATCTTGTGGAAATCGAGCGGCACATCGCGGATGGGCAGGCACACCACGTCGTCGAAGGCGTTCACCAAAAACGAGTACACCAGCAAGGAGATGCGCTCGGGGTTGGACGCGACGAACGACGACAGCGCGATCTCGTCGCCGAAGCTGCGGATCAGGTTGAGCTCGCAGCCCCTGCCGTCGAGCAGCTTGTCGAGGCTCACCGACACCGAGGACTTCTCGCTGTAGGTCAAAAGCCGGTGCTCCGCGAGCATGTCGAGCGTGACCGACCCGCACTTGGACAGCGGGTGCTTGCGGTTGACGCACACCACGAGCGGCTGCGACCACACCGGCACGGCGTAGAGGCCCTTCGATGCCGGGGTCAGCGCCGTGAAGGCCACGTCGATCTCGCCGTCTTTCAGCTGGTGAGACAGCTCAGTGGAGTAGGCCTGCTCCATGTGGATGCGCGGCAGCGTGTCGCACGTGCTCAAAAACGAGTCGATCGCCTGCGACCAGAACGTGCCCTTCATCGAGTAAACCGTGCCGAGGCGCAGCGTGCGATCGGAGATCGCGAGCGATTCCTGCGCCAGGCGCAGGCCCGTGTCGAAGCGCTCGAGCGCCTGAGAGGCGTACTCGCGAAAGATCTTGCCCTCTTCGGTGAGCTCGACGCTCGAGGCGACGCCGCCCGAACGGCGGAACAGCGGAAAGCCTAGCTCTTGCTCCATGCGCTTGATGGAGGTGGACAGGGTGGGCTGAGCGATGTAGAGGTCTTGAGCCGCCTTGGTGTAGTTCAGCTCAGACGCCAGATGATCGAAGTAACGCAGATGGTCGAGTTTCATAGAGCAGCCCTTTCGCCGTGCGGCCTTACGGGCACAATGCCCGCCGGTGCGAATCGCCTGGCTTGTCCCTCTGGCCGGTGCAGCGACGTCCCTCAACGTCGCTGATTATGCCAACAGACCGTGCGTTCAACAGGGCACACTATAACAAAACAGGGCCTGCATAAGACCCTGTTTCGGTAGAGCGGATTTCAGTTCCAATAAGTGATTTTGAAACCTATCACTTTTTCCTATTGATTCGTAAATGGCTGCTCTAAATAGCTACTGATCTGGTGTCATTTAAAACGCTCATGTAAACGGAACGCGCCCGTCGGTGAGTGGAAAACCCTCCGGCGGGCGCGCAAGCCCCAACGCCGCCGGGCGAGCACCCGCCAAGCGGAAAGGGGCGTGCCGCGCGCAGCCGGCGGGGCAAACCCACCGACCGCGCGACGGCAGTCAGTTAGTCGTCAAGCAGACCGTGCGTGATGTCCTCAAGCGTACGGCCGCGCGTCTCGACGCCGAACTTCCACAGCCACACAGCCATGAAGATCGCGAGGCAGGCGTTGATCACGTACACGCCCGTCGTGCCGAAGGGGCTGGCGATGAACCAGGCGATCCACATCGGGCTGAAGATGCCGCCCAGGCGACCAAACGCGTTCGCCACGCCAGCGCCGCGGATACGGCAGGCGGTCGGGAACGGCTCGGACAGGTAGATCGCAGCCGTCGTCACGGAGTTGGTGAACGTGCAGACGCAGACCAGGAAGCCGAACGCCATAACCAGCGCGGGCTGGTCGGTCGGCAGCATGGACCAGATGGGGCCGAGGACCGCAATCAGGATGTAGGTCACGATCAGGATGGTCTTGCGGTTGACCTTCTCGACGTAGAACGTCAGGGCGCCAACGCCGACCGGGATGCCCAGCTGCATGACGACCGTCATCATCGTGGACAGGTTGGTGTCGAGGCCATTGGCCTTGAGGATGGTGGGCGTCCAAGAGATCACGGTGTAGACCAGGACGTTCATGACGAAGCAGAGGAACATGGCGGTCAGCGTACGGGTGATCATCTTCTTGCCGAACAGGAACGACCAGGGAAGCTCCTTGACCTCCTCAGCCTGCTCGCGACGCTTGATCTCCTCTTCGGGGACGTCCTCAACCGGGGTGCCCTGGGCAGAGATCTGGTTCTCGAGCTTGGTGACGATCTTGTCGGCTTCCTCGTTGCGACCCATGAGCGCCAGCCAACGGGGCGACTCGTTCAGGAAGAAGAACGCCGCGATCATGACGAGCAGGCCCAGAACGCCGCACAGGATGAGGACTTCGCGCCAACCAGCGATGGGCAGGATGACCAGGTTCATCACGGAGGCGAACAAGGTACCGCAGTTGGCAATCAGGCCGACGTAGGACTGGTACTTACCGCGCTTGTGCGGCGGGGTGAACTCGGTCAGCGCCGAGTAGCCTGCCGGGAACGCCGCGCCGAGGCCTAAGCCCATGAAGAAGCGGCATGCCGTGAGAAACGTTGCGTCAGGAGAACCGGCAGCGACGAAGCAGAAGACCGTGAAGATCGTGCCGCAAACGAGAACTGCCTTGCGACGACCGATGCCGTCGGAGACCGCACCTGCCATCAGGCCACCGATCAGGTAGCCGATCATCGTGACGGAGTTGAACAGAGCGAACTGCTCGAGGGTCATGAAGCCCTGATCCTGCAAGACCATGCCGATCGGGCCGCCAACGGCCATGTCGACGGAGTCGCAGAACGTCAAGCCTGCCAAAAGCCACATCGTCTTCTTGTGGAAGCCCGAAATAGGCAGTCGGTCAAGACGTGCTGCGATGCCGTGAAACGATGCATTCATTTCAGCCGAAGCCATTCTATCGCCTTCTTTCCTTCTTTCCTTCGCCCGCGCCCCCTTCAGGCACAGAACGATTCAGACCCCCGCATCCCCACGCAAAGGCCTCTCCTGCGTTGTGTTCACTCGCTCTTGTCCTCCGGAAGTCTGGAACGCGCACGCGCCCCACCCTCTGTGCCGACCCGACATCCTACCCATGTGTGTCGGGAATCAGCGCGACTTCCGGCTTTGTATTTTCTGGTACGCGCTCGGTCTGTCGCGAATAGTTTTTTCACTATCCGTGATAACAAAGAACTATCGTTGGAATGACCTGGGGTTACAAGCAAAAGCGCGATTCATTCAATTTTGATGAACAAGAACGAGGGCGTTTGAAACAGTCGGTGAAAGGCGAGTTGCCGCCGTACGGGCGCAAGGCGAGCGCGCCGAAGATGCGAGCCGAGCGCGGGATAAGGGTGCAAGAAGCCCAGCGACGCAGCAACAAAAAAGCGCGCCGCCCGCGAGGGGCGACGCGCTTGAAGCGCTCTGGCGAACAGTGAGGCTTACAGGTTGCGGAACGCGAAGTTCTCGGGATGAGCCTTGACCTCGTCGCGCAGTTTCGGGTTCATCTTGCGAACGCCGCGACGCGCGTCGTCGGTCTGGGAAGCGAGCACCTGGTTGCGGTTCTCCATGGAGATCTGGTTCGCGAAGCTGTTGTCGAGCGAAGCGAGCAGCGACTCCTTGGTGAGGCGCAGGCCCATCGGAGCGGAGTTCTTGACCATGGCCTCAGCCATCTTGATGGCCTCCTCCACGACGTCGTCGTCGGCAACGACCTTGTTGGCGAAGCCCCACTCGAGCAGCTCTTCAGCGCCCAGACGACGAGCGGTGTAGAGCGCCTCAGCAGCGCGAGCGTAACCGACGATGCGGGGCAGGTAGTACGAGCCGGACATGTCGGTGCCGGTCAGGCCGATGTTCAGGTAGCCGGCCTGCATCTTGAAGGACTCGCCGAGCACGCGCAGGTCGCATGCGCAGGAAAGGGAGAGGCCGCCGCCGATGGCAAAGCCCTTGAGAGCGCCGATGATGGGCTGCTGGCATGCGTGCATGTTCACGGCCTGGTCGGAGCAGATGGTCTGCATGATGGAGTGGTCACGCTGAGCACGGCCCATATCCTCGGGCGGCTCGTAGTTGAGCTCGTTCAGGTTGAAGCCCGCGCAGAAGGACTTGCCCTCGCCCGTGAGGACGATCACGCGGCACTCGGGGTCCATGCGAACCTTCTTCAGATAGTCGTTGAAATCGGCCATCTGCTGGTAAGACATGGCGTTCAAGTTGGCAGCATCGTCAAAAGAAACGACGTGGATCGGGCCACGGACGTCGACCTTCAGACGCTCGTACTCATACTTGAATTCCGGCAGCTTGTATGCCTCCTGATACACGCTCATGCGTATTCCCCTTCCGAATAGGAAACATGGTTTAATATAAGCAAATCGTACTGATACGGGATGCACCCTGTCAAGGACAACAGGGGCTATGCTCCCCTGCGATGACGTGTTTTGCGTGAGCCTGACCAACGTGAAACACGCCTTTTACATGCGTGCCCCCTCCGCAACCAATTCTCGGGCGCGCATCAGGAAGAAGGGGTTTACTATGGCAGAATTCAGCCCAACGCGCACCCATGCAACCTGGAAGCCGCGCATCACCGCGGCCCACGTCCCCTACTACCGCTGCTCCGAATGCGGCACGATAGTCGGAGGCATCGACGGTGCGGTTGACATCACCATGACCAACGACGGCGAGCGCTCGCTCATCTTCGAGCCGCCCTACGCTCACGTCCAGTTCCAGATGACGTGCTGCAGCAAGCCGATGGAGCTCGTCGAGCCTATCCCGGCGGCCGAGGTGGCCGATCGATTCAAGCTGGATTACCAGATCCTCGGCGGCATGAACAACAACGCGGTCAAGGTCGAGTGGCGCTCGATCGACGCCACCTGCCGCCCGCGCTGGTTCTCGCTCAAGACGTTCACCGGCATCATGACTAAATATGTGCAGCCGAAGAAGTGGCCGCCCGTCGTCTTCGCGCTGGCCGACGAGGACGCCTTCGCCTACTGCGACAAGGATCCCTGCGTCGAGTGCACGTTCCGCTGCAAGCGCGGGTTCGAGATCTACGCCTACGTCGAGAACATCGGCCTGGTGATCCTGCCGCTCGACCGCATGGTGGCCACCGGCAGCGCTTCGATGAGCGACATCGAGCGCCCTGAGGAGATCATCGCCGAGGCGCACGCGAAGAAGGCCGCCAAGTAATCGGCGCGTTGGGCGTTGGGCGTCCTCCGACGCCCCGAGCCCTTGTGAGAACGCGAAGGCCCGCATCCGTGATGGATGCGGGCCTTTTTCGTGGGATGAGATGAGGGATGGGGCGGGCGTGCCGGCTCGCGGGTGCGGTGTGGGCGCGCTTAGGCGATCTTGGCCTTGTAGCCCTCTTCGACGACGGCGTCCACGAGCGCACTGTCGGGCACGTCGGCGCTCAGGTGGGCGACGGCGCGCTTGCCCTCCAGGTCGACCTCGGCGCTCGTCACGCCCGCGACGCCTTCGAGCGCGCCCTTGACGTGGGCCGCGCACTTCTCGCACTTCATTCCTTCGACCGCTAGTGTCTTTTCCATAGCAGGTTCCTTTCCTTCGTTCGTTGAATCAGGGGCAGCAACGCCGGGCTCGGCCGCCGGATTCGCGACGGCAGCAGCAGCGGCACCAGGCTCGGCCGCCGGATTCGCGACGGCGCCGAGCGCCATCGTGCGCACCGCGACCTCAGCAGGCGCGTCGGCGGCAGCCTCATCGGCAGTCGCCGCGATCGCACGCGGCTTCCAGCGGCGCAGGCGCAGCGCGTTGGTCACCACGCACACCGAGCTGAAGCTCATGGCGGCGGCTGCGATCATCGGATTCAAGCTGAAGCCCAGCACCGCGAACACGCCGGCAGCCACCGGGATGCAGATCGCGTTGTAGAACAGCGCCCAGAACAGGTTCTCTTTGATGTTGCGCATCGTGGCGCGTGACAGGTCGAGTGCGGCGGGCACGTCGGCCAAATCGCTGTGCATCAGCACGATATCGGCGCTCGACAGCGCGATGTCGGTGCCAGCGCCGATCGCGATGCCTACGTCGGCGCGCGCGAGGGCCGGCGCGTCGTTGATGCCGTCGCCCACCATCGCCACGAGGCCGTGGGCCGACAGCTGGCGCACCGTGCGCTCCTTGTCGGCCGGCAGCACGCCGGCGATCACCTCGTCGGTGCCCACCTGCGCGTGAATCGCGCGCGCCGTGCGCTCGGCGTCGCCGGTCAGCATGATGGTCTTGATGCCCATCGCGCGCAGCTGCGCGATCGCAGCGGCGCTCGTCGGCTTCACGACGTCAGCCACGGCGACGAAGCCCAGAAGCTTGCCGTCGCGCGCGAAGTAGGTCACGGTCTTGCCGGCATCGGCGAGGTCATGCGCCCAGGAGGCGTCCACCGCAATCGCGCGCGCTGCCATCATGCGCGCGTTGCCTGCATGGCACGTCACGCCTGCCACCTGGCCCGACACGCCTTCGCCCGCCGTCTGCGCGAAGCAGGAGACCTCGGGCGCCTCGACGCCGCGCTCCTCGGCATAGCGCATCATCGCGCGCGCCAGCGGATGCTCGGAGCGCTTCTCGAGGGCGGCCATGACGCTTAAAAGGTCGCGCTCGCTTACCCCCTCGGCGACGACCACGTCGGTCACGCTCGGCGCGCCCTTCGTGATCGTGCCGGTCTTGTCGAGCACCACCGTGCGCACGCCCTGCGCGGTCTCAAGCGCCTCGGCCGATTTCACCAGGATGCCGCTCGTGGCGCCGCGGCCCGTGCCGACCATGATCGCCGTCGGCGTCGCGAGGCCGAGCGCGCACGGGCACGAGATCACGAGCACCGAGATCGCGTACGACAGCGCCGTGGCGAATTCGGCGCCGACGAGCATCCACACCACGAACGTGACGAGCGAGATGCCGATGACGATCGGGACGAACACGCCGCTGATCTTGTCGGCCATCTTCTCGATCGGGGCCTTCGAGCCGGTAGCCTCGTCGACGAGGCGCACGATGCCCGCCAGCACCGTGTCGGCGCCGACGCGCTCGGCGCGCATGGTGAACCACCCGGCCGTGTTGACCGTGGCGCCCGTCACCGCGTCGCCGGCGCGCTTGCCCACGGGGATCGGCTCGCCGGTGATGACCGACTCGTCCACCGAGCCCTCGCCGTCGATCACCGTGCCGTCGACCGGCACCGCCTCGCCCGTCTTCACGACGAGCACGTCGCCGACGCGCACGTCCTTGACGGCAACCTGGGTCTCAACGCCGCCATCCAGGCGCAGCGCCATCTTGGGCGACAGGTCCATGAGCTGCGAGAGCGAATCGGTCGTCTTGCCCTTCGCGCGCGCCTCGAGGTACTTGCCCAGTGTGATGAGCGTCAGGATCATGGCGGCCGACTCGAAGTAGAGGTTCATCATGTAGTGATGGGCGCCGGTCATGTCGCCGTGGCCGATGAGCGCCGCGATCTGGAACAGCGAGTACAGGCCGTAGAGCGTCGCCGCGCCCGAGCCGAGCGCGATCAGCGAGTCCATGTTCGGCGCGCGGTTGACGAGCGCCTTGAAGCCGACGCGGAAGAACTTGAAGTTGACCGCGAGCACCGGCACCAGCAGCACGAACAGCGTGAGCGCGAACACCATCATGTTCTCCATGCCCGTGAGGAAGCCCGGCAGGGGCCACCCGAACATGTCGCCCATGGAGATGTAGAAGAGCGGGACGGTGAACACGAGCGACACGATGAGGCGATGGAGCACCTGCTTGCGCTCCTGCTCGGCCGTCTGCACCGGCGCGGTGGCGGCAGCAGTACCGGGCACCTGGGCGCCGGCCGGGGCCGCGCCGTAGCCTGCCTTGTCGACCGCGCGCTCGATCGCCGAGGTCACGGCGTCGGTGTCGGCTCCTTCGGCGAACTCGACCTCCATCGAGTTCTTCAACAGGTTGACCTGCGCGTTGGCGACGCCGTCAACGGCATTGGTCACCTTTTCGACGCGGGCGGAACACGCCGCGCACGTCATGCCGGTGACGGCAAAACTCTCTTTCATAGTCCAAGCCTCCTTTGGGCAGGGACGCCGCCAAGCGATGCTGGGCGGCATCGCCTCGCGGCGGTTGTCAATCGTTTCGCTTTCGCTGGGGCGAAAGCGCGGGGTGCGGCAAAGGCACTGCCGGATGCGGCTGGGCGCTACCGGGTGCAGCCGAGTGCGGCCCGATGCAGCAGGCTCGCCGCGGCGCTACCGGGCGCTACCGACCGCGGCGCTACCGAGCAAACCGTTTGATCAGCTGCATGGCCTCGTCGACCGCCTCGTCGTCGCCACGACGAATGCGATCGGTGACGCAGGTCTCCAGGTGATCGCGCAGCAGGATCTCCGACACGGTGTGGATGGCGCTCTCGGCCGCCGCCAGCTGCGTCAGCACGTCACCGCAGTAGCGGTTCTCGTCGATCATGTTCTTGACGCCGTTGAGCTGCCCCATCGCACGATTGAGCCGCTTTTGGAGATCAGCCTGGAACTCCCGGCTGCGCTCCGTTTCCTTGTAACGGCATCCGCAGGTCTTCTTGCCCGCCGCAGCACCCGCCGCACTCGAGGAAACGCAGCAGGCATCCTCGGCGCCCGACACCGCCGACGCCGCGCTCTCCTGCGCGACCGGCTCGGCATCGTGCGCCTCGCAGCAGCACGACGACTCTTTCACGTCTGTGGCCATGGCCTCCGCCTTTCCTCGATCCATTCTTTCAACGCCCCTACTATATACCCCATTTGGGTATTTTCAAGCGGTCATTTCGGCAGCGGGAAACAGCCTTCACGCCACCGTCGCTCACACGTGCCTGCCCTCAGGCCGCGCCGAAGGCCAAAACAGCAGCATTCAACCTTCTGTTTAGGCTCTGTTGCCTCGATTCTTACAATTCGATAACCTCGCAGCCCCCGTACGGCAAACGACTACAATGTTGCAAAGTTCACGCACGGGTCATACACGGCCCGCTGCACGATACCGCGTCAAGGACATTGCAAGGAAAGAACCGAAGAATGACTCGCACCACCCCATTCCACGACGATCATCGCAATAACCAGCGCCGGAACAACGACCGCACCTCCGTTCCCAACGCGCGCGACGAGCTTGAGCGCGAGCGCGAGCTGTACAGCGCGCACGACCCGAAGGCTTCGGGCCCCTCGCCCGCCGAGCGCCATGCCGCAGCGCAAGCTTCGCGCCGCAGCCAGGCGCCGCATGTTCGCCGCAGCGGCGAGACCGGCGGCTTCGAGCGACAGCGCCCGTCTGCGAGTGGCGCGATGCCGCGCTCAAGAGAGCAGGCGCGCACGCGCGCGGGCTACGAGCGCCCGATGCGAGAGGCCTGCGGCCGCAGCGCGCGCCCGCAGGCCGGCCGCCCCGGCCAGAGCGGCACGATGCCGCGCGTCGGCGATGCCGCGCAGTACTCGCGCGCGTCCTATGGCGACGTCGCCGGGCGCCAGGCGCATCGCTCCCGTGAAGCCGGCGAAGCCAACGCCTTCGGCGCCGGCCGCTACACCGCGGTGAGCACCAAGCGCAACCAGCCCACCGGTGCGCTGCGCAAGACGGTCGTCGCCGTCGCCGTCCTCATCGTCGTTGCCGTCGTCGGCGTGTTCGGCTATCAGACCTGGTCGTTCGCCCAGCCCGTCGACATCACCCTCAACGGCCAGACGCAGACGATCCAGGGCGACGAGCGCTCGATCGACGGCCTGCTCAACAACAACGTCGTCTCGGTGACGCCGGGCAACTACCTCGCCGTCGACGGATCCGTCATGCGTCAAGGCGACGGCACGCGCTGCACCGCGACGCTCAACGGCGAGGCGACCGACGACTACTCGCAGCGTTTGAACGCAGGCGACACGGTCGACATCCAAAACGGCACCGACGTGACCGAGCCCTACACCGACAGCGACCCGCAGACGCTGCCCCATTCCGCCAAGCTCCAGGGCACCGGCGCCGTGCACGTCTACCAGGGCGACGGCACGGACGGCGAGAAAGTCACGCGCACCGGCCAGGAGTCCGGCATCACCGCCGACGTCACGACGAAGGAAGCCAAGGACGAGACGGTGCTCTGCTACAACGTCGACTCGAAGGGCGACAAGGTGGTCGCGCTCACCTTCGACGACGGCCCGTGGGACAACCAGACCGCCGAGGTCCTCGACATCCTTGAGGCCAACGACGCCAAGGCGACGTTCTTCACCGTCGGCAAGCAGATCTCCGGTCGCGAGGATCTGATCAAGCGCGCCGCCGACGACGGCTGCGAGATCGGCACCCATACCTGGGATCACGCGGAGGGCTCGGGCCAGGGCGTCAGCCCGATCAAGATGTCCGACCAGGAGCGCAAGGACGAGATCACGAAGGGCTACGACGCCATCAAGTCGGCAACCGGTCAGGACGCCAGCACGATCTTCCGTTCGCCCGGCGGCAACTTCGACTCGTCGGTCGCCACCAGCCTCGAAGGCCTCGTGACGGCTGAGATCGGCTGGAACGTCGACACGAACGACTGGCGTCGCCCCGGCGCGGCGGCCATCGCCAAGAACATCGAAAGCGTCAGCCCCGGCCACATCATCCTGATGCACGACGGCGGCGGCGACCGCTCGCAGACCATCGCGGCGCTGAAGGAGGCGCTGCCGGTGCTCAAGCAGCAGGGCTTCACGTTCGTCACCGTCCAGGAGCTGCTCTCGAAGTACCCGCCCGCCGACGGCAACCCGCCTGCTGACAGCCCTGAGAGCTCTGATAGCTCCAACTCCGGAGACGGCTCGAACTAGATGCATACGACCCGCCCCACCGGGCACGCTGAACTTCACCGAGGAGGCGCCGATATCGGCGCCTCCTTTTGTTTGCAACAAACCAGTGTCGCACAGTGGCGGCCCGCTGCAGAATCCGTTCGATCCGCAACGGTTTTCTGCCCGGCAAAGCGCGCAAAACGCCTCCCCGAGCCTGAAAAGGGCGTTACGAATGGGGTTTGCGGTAAGATTTGCGCACTCAATCGTTGCGGATCGACTCAATTCTGCAAAAACCACCCCAAAAGCCGCACTGGGCTCTAATGGGGAGGACACACGGCAACTACCGCACGCCCAGCACGACAACCGCACCCGCGCGGGCGCAACAACCACACCCCGCCAGCCCCACGCACGTCGCACCCGGCGCGCGCCGATGCGCCCGCACCACCCTATCTGCCGCCCAGGCCAAGCACAATTTCACGTTGAAAAGGGCACATAGGCGAACGATCCCGTAAGCGGCGCAATAAAACGGACAAAAAGTTTTACAATGATGAACGTGTTTATTGGCCGACGGCTGATTCCGGTCGACGACCGGCAGCCCCCGCGCCCGAAAGGTGGTCTCCCTCTATGAAACGAGCCAAGATCATTTGTACCCTTGGGCCCGCTGTTGACTCGGAGTCAACGCTCAAGAACCTTATACAGGCAGGCATGGACGTCGCCCGCTTCAACTTCTCCCACGGAACGCACGCCGAGCACAAGGCGCGCATGGATCGCCTGAAGGCGGTTCGCCGGGAGCTCGACGCGCCGATCGCCATCATGCTCGACACCAAAGGCCCCAGCATCCGCTCGGGCAAGCTCGAAGGCGGCGAGGACGTGCTCCTGCGCGCCGGCGACAACATCTTCCTCACCGAGGAGGACGTCCCCGGCACCGCGCGCCGCATCCACCAGACCTGCAAGGGCCTGTGCAACTACGTCGAGCCCGGCACCCTCATCCTGATGGACGACGGGCTCATCGAGCTGGCGGTCGACCGCGTGATCGGCACCGACATCCAGTGCACCGTGCAGAACTCCGGCATGCTCGGCGAGAACAAGCAGATCAACCTCCCCGGCACCCACGTGCCGCTGCCCATCATGACCGATCAGGACGAGGCCGACCTGCTCTTCGGCATCGAGCAGGACATCGACTTCGTGGCGGCGTCGTTCGTCAGCAACGGCGATGACGTGCGCGCGATCCGCTCCTTCCTCTGCGAGCACGGCGGCCACAACATCAAGATCGTCTCCAAGATCGAGAACGCCGCCGCGATCAACGACATCGACGGCATCATCGAAGCCTCCGACGGCGTCATGGTCGCCCGCGGCGACCTGGGCGTGGAGGTTCCGTCCCAGGACGTCCCGCATCTGCAGAAGAAGATCATCAAGGCCTGCAACCGCGCCTACACGCCGGTCGTCACCGCCACGCAGATGCTCGAATCCATGATCCACAACCCGCGCCCGACGCGCGCCGAAGTCGCCGACGTCGCCAACGCCATCTACGACGGCACCGACGCGCTCATGCTCTCGGGCGAGACCGCGATGGGCATGTACCCGGCCCCGTGCGTGCAGACGATGGCCCGCATCGCCGAGACGAGCGAGCCGTACCTGTACGCCGAGGGTTCCATCCCCAACCGCACGTCCGAGCAGAACCGGATCTCTGCCGTGGTCGGCCTTGCCGCCGTCACCACCGCCGAGAGCGTCGGCGCCACCTGCATCGTCACGCCGACGATGACCGGGCGCACCGCGCGCATGATCTCGAATTACCGCCCGCGCGTCCCGATCTACGCCGTCACCACCGACGAGGCCTACCGCCGTTCGCTCCAGATCTGCTGGGGCGTGACGCCGATCCCGGGCAAGGTCGTTGGGGACGCATCGTTCATCCTCGAGCAGGCGCGGACCGCCGTGGCGCGCCGCGGGTTCGTCCATGACGGCGACATCGCCGTGTTCACGCTCGGCGACCGCACCACCTCGCCGAAGACCGACGCGACGGCGCTCGACCCCGAGTCGCCCTCGCCCACGCCCACCAACGTCATGTACGTCGTCCAAATCGGCGTCGAAAGGGGAGCCGAATAATGCCATCCCTCAACACCGACTGCTACGCCGCCATCGACATCGGGGCGTCCTCGGGCCGCATCGTCGTGGGTCAGACCACGGCTGACGGCCAGATCGAGCTCACGGAGGTCCACCGCTTCGACAACATCCAGAAGCGCTCGGGCGGCCACGACTGCTGGGACGTCGACATGCTGTTCCGAGAGACGGTGGCCGGCCTGGCCAAATGTGCCGAGCTGGGCTACGCGCCCAAGACGATCAGTATCGACACCTGGGCCGTCGACTTCGTCCTGCTCGACGCCAACGATCAGATGATCGGCGACGCCGTGGCCTACCGCGACGACCGCACGGTCGGCATCTACCCGATCGCCGACGCCGTCATGGCACCCGACGCGGTCTACCGCCGCACCGGCATCCAGCGCCAGCCGTTCAACACCGTCTACCAGATGATCGCGCTGATGCGCGAGCATCCCGAGCAGGTCGAGCAGGCCGAGACCTTCCTCATGATCCCGGATTACCTGGCGTTTCTGCTCACCGGCGCGAAGGTCAACGAGTACACCAACGCGTCGACCACCTGCCTGCTCAACGCCCGCACCCAGGACTGGGACCAGACGATCCTCGACGCGTTCGGCATCCCGCGCCGCATCTTCTGCGACGTGGTCATGCCCGGCACCGATCTCGGCCCGGTGACGCCGGCGATCGCCGAGCAGATCGGGTTTGCGCCGCACGTCATCGCGCCGGCGACCCACGACACGGGCAGCGCCTACCTGGCCGTCCCCGTGCGCGATTCCGACGCGGTCATCCTGTCGTCGGGCACCTGGAGCCTGCTCGGCGTCGAGCACGAGGGGCCGATCACCTCGGATGCCTCGCGCTTCCAGAACTTCACGAACGAAGGCGGGTATGACCTGCGCTTCCGCTTCTTGAAAAACATCATGGGCCTGTGGATGATCCAATCCATCCGCCGCGAGCTCAACGGCGTGTCCTACGTCGCGGGCAAAGAGGCCCGCGCGACCGACGAGGAGCTGCCGCCCTTCCCCGCCGCCGAGCGCGAGATGGGCTTCGCCGACCTGATCGAAGCCGCGCGCGAGGCCGAGGGCTTCGCGGCGCGCGTCAACGTCAACGACGACCGCTTTTTGGCGCCCGAGTCGATGATCGACGAGATCCGCCGCGCCTGCCTGGAGACCGGCCAGCCCATCCCCGCGACGATCGGCGAGCTGATCTCGTGCGTCTACCAGAGCCTGGCGACCTGCTACGCCGAGTCCATCTCGGAGATGGCGTCGCTGACCGGCCGCACCTACACGTCGATCAACATCGTCGGCGGCGGCTGCCAGGACGGCTACCTAAACGAGCTCACCACCCACGCCTGCGGGATTCCCGTGTTCGCCGGCCCCGTCGAGGGCACGAGCCTGGGCAACCTCGCGGTGCAGATGATCGCCGATGAGGCGTTCCCCGATCTTCAGAGCGTGCGCGACGCGATCGCAACGTCTTTCGATGTGCGCCGCTTTGACTGATAATGTCTGACGGACAGATAAGTGAAGTACCGGACATACCATCCAGCAAAGGAGTAACTTTTATGGCCACTATGTATGAATTGGCGCGCGACGAGTACGCCAAGATCGGCATCGACACCGACGCCGTGATCGAGAAGCTCGCCACCAAGGCGATCTCAATCCAGTGCTGGCAGGGCGACGACGTCATGGGCTTCGACGCCGAGGACAACGTCGCCTCCGGCGGCATCCTGACCACCGGCAACTATCCGGGCCGCGCCCGCACGCCCGAGGAGCTCATGGCCGACTTCGACGAGGCCGCCAGCATGATCCCCGGCAAGAAGCGCATCAACCTGCATGCGAGCTACGCCGTGTTCACCGACGAGAACCCGTGGGTCGAGCGCGACCAGATCGAGTACAAGCACTTCAAGCCCTGGGTGGATTGGGCGAAGAAGAACGGCTACGGCATCGACTTCAACCCCACCCTGTTCTCGCACGCCATGGTCAAGGAGGGCCTGACCGTGTCGAGCCCCGAAAAGGACGTGCGCGACTTCTGGATCCGCCACTGCATCGCCTGCCGCAAGATCGCTGAGCAGATCGGCGTCGAGATGGGCGACATGGTGCTCAACAACTTCTGGATCCCCGACGGCCTGAAGGACTACCCGGCCGACCGCTACGTCATGCGCGCCCGCCTGAAGGACGCCCTCGACGAGATCTACTCGTTCGAGACGCCTCACGTCATCGACGCGGTCGAGCAGAAGGTCTTCGGCATCGGCGTCGAGGGCTTCACGGTCGGCAACCAGGAGTTCTACGTGTCCTACGCGGCGAAGAAGGGCGGCAACAACGTCGTCCTGATCGACGCCGGCCACTTCAACCCGACCGAGAACATCGCCGACAAGCTGCCGAGCCTGCTGCAGTTCTTCCCGTACGTGCCGCTGCACGTCACGCGCCCGATGCACTGGGACTCCGACCACGTGGTGCTCTTCGACGACACCATCAAGGAGATCGCCGGCGAGGTCGTGCGCTGCCCCGGCGGCTGGGACAAGATCGTGATCGGCCTGGACTTCTTCGACGCGTCGATCAACCGCGTCGGCGCCTGGGTCACCGGCACCCGCGCGATGCAGAAGTGCCTGTGCTACGAGCTGCTGCAGCCCCACGCTGAGCTGGCCAAGATGCAGGACGAGTACCGCTTCACCGAGAAGATGATGCTGACCGAGGCTGCCAAGTCGCTGCCGTTCGGCGCCGTGTGGGACGAGTACTGCGCTCGCCAGGGCGTGCCGAGCGATCTCGAGTGCTTCGGCAAGGTCAACGAGTACGAGAAGGCCGTGCAGAGCAAGCGCGACTAACGTGTGATCAGGGCGGCGGTGCCATCTGCGGCGCCGCCGCCTTCGTGCGTGTGGCCGGAAGAGCGGATCGCGCCTGCGGGCGCCGGCCGGCCCACGCTCACCACCCCACCGTCGCGGGCATCCGCCTGCCCGCGCATCCCTAAAGGAGGAACCATACCCCATGGATTTCGTCAATGAAGCCCAAAACGTGATCGGCAAGGGCGTTTCCGCCGCTCACGGCGCCGTTTCCGGCGTAGCCGTGGCTCAGCTCCCGTTCGTCAAGGGCTTTTGCCGCCTGTGCGACGACGGCTTTAAGCAGGGCTGGCACGAGCGCAACGGCGGCAACCTGACCTACCGCATGACCGATGAGGACATCAAGGCAGCGCGCCCGTTCTTCACGCAGACGCCCGGCGACTGGGTGTCGATGGGCGTGCAGGCCGACAGCCTGCGCGGCGCCTACTTCCTGACCACCGGCTCGGGCCGCTACATGCGCAACGTCGTGTCCGACCCGGCGCGCAACATCGGCATCGTCGAGATCAACGACGCCGGCGACTCCTGGCGCATCGTCTGGGGCCTCACCGAGGGCGGCAACCCCACCTCCGAGTTCCCTACGCACTTCATGAACCACGCCGTCTGCATGGCGCGCACCGACGGCGCCAACCGCGTGATCTACCATGCGCACTGCCCGAGCGTCATCGAGATGACGTTCGTCGTGCCGCTCGAGAGCCGCGCGTTTTCCCGCTGGCTGTGGAAGATGATGACCGAGTGCGTCGTCGTGTTCCCGCAGGGCGTCGGCGTCGTGCCGTGGATGGTTCCCGGCGGCGCTGAGATCGCCCGCGCCACGAGCGCGCTGATGGAGGAATTCGACACGGTGGTGTGGGCCCATCACGGCCTGTTCGCCTCCGGTCCCGACTTCGACACCACGTTCGGCCTCATGCACACCGTGGAGAAGGCGGCTGAGATCTACATCGCGGCGCGCGCTGCCAACGGCGGCTCGGACGAGTTCCTGAACACCATCACCGACCAGAACCTCAAGGACACCTGCCGCGACTTCAACGTGCCGATCAACGAGAAGTTCGTCGACTAAGCAAGTGCGCATGCGCGGGGCGTCGCGCCGAGCCGGCCGGCGCCCCCTTTGTGCGCCCGCGGCGCACTCGCGGATGCGCGGGCGCGCCCCCTCAAAGGAGAACCCCATGATCAGAACAACCGCCGACGGCTGGACCGTGCGCGGCTTCAAGATGAAGCTGTACCCGGGCTTTGCCGCCGAATACGAGAAGCGTCACAACGAGCTTTGGCCCGAGATGGCGGACATGATCCACGAATACGGTGGACGCAACTACAGTATCTTCATCGATGAGGAGACGAACATCCTGTTCGGCTACATCGAGTTGAAGGACCCGGCGTATTACGATACGTCGGCCGAAACGGACATCTGCAAGAAATGGTGGGATTTCATGGCATCGGTCATGGAGACCAACGCCGACAACTCCCCGGTCTCGGTTGACCTACCCTGCGCATTCCACCTGGACTAGCAGATTCACGTTTCACCGTTTTATTCCCCACGAGAAAGGACCTCAATGGCTCTCTCAAAAGAAAGGAAGTCGACGTTTGCGGTTTCGCTGACGAACTTCCTCGACTCCGGCTGCATCGTGGCCAGTTCCGTCGCTCTGACGGCCTGGGCTGCAGCATTCGGATTTGGATCGACCTGGACGGCGATCCTCGGTGCGATCGGCGCGAACGCCTTCGGTGCCGCTATCGGCGCGCTGATCGGCGGCTTTTTGACCGACAAGTTCGGCCGCACGATCATCTACAAGTACAACCTGCTCGTCTACGCGCTGGGCGTGTTCCTCGCCATGGTTGCCGTGAACATGCCGATGGTCGTCATCGGCGTCGTGCTGTCGGGCTTGTCGGTCGGCGCTGGCGTGCCGGCGTCGTGGAGCTACATCTCCGAGACGTCCGGCGAGACCCGCCGCGCGTCGAACATCGGCATCAGCCAGTTTGCGTGGAGCTGTGGCCCGGCGATCATCTTCATCCTATCGCTGGCGCTGTCGTTCATCCTTCCCGGCTTCGCTGCCGACGGCAAGACGCTGCTGCCGGCGGGCACCTACGGCCCGTTCGACGGCATGCTGGCAACCCGCATCCTGTTCTTCGTGCTGTTCGTGGTCGCGCTGATCGCGTGGAACCTGCAGCGCCAGCTTGACGAGTCCGCTGACTGGGCCGCCAAGAACCAGGCTGACGGCAAGCCCAAGGTGGGCTTCGGCCGCATGATGGGCAACGCCCTCAAGAACGCCACCAACGTCAAGACGATCATCTTCCTGGTGGCCGTCTACCTGACCTGGAACCTGGCTGCCGGCACGAACGGTCAGTTCATGCCGTACCTGTACGCAGCCGCTGGCAACATCGACTCCACGGGCCAGAGCCTGCTCGGCGTCGTGCAGTGGGTCATCATCGCGGTCTGCTCGCTGGCCATCTTCTCCAAGTTCGGCGACAAGGTGCCGCACCGCATCCTGTTCGGCCTGTCGGCGCTGCTCGCGCTGCTGTCCTGGATCGCCATCGCCGTGTTCGGCCTGGCCATTCAGTCCGGCGACACCGAGTCCATGGGCTGGGTCCTGTGGGTGTACGTCATCCTGTGGGGCATCTCGGCTGGTTTCTCCGCCCAGTGCTTCTACGCGCTGTGGGGCACTGAGCTGTTCCCGACGCAGTATCGTGGCGGCGTTCAGGGCATCATGTTCTTCCTGGTGCGCGGCGCGCTGGGCATTTGGTCGCTCGTCGGCGTCGGCGCCATCATGGGCGACATCAGCGCGAACCCGGCTGGCTTCTTCCCGGCTGCGGTCATCATGTGCGTGGTGCTGCTGATCAGCCTCGTCGTGGGCGTCATCTGGTGCCCGAAGACGCAGGGCAAGACGCTCGACCAGATCACCAAGGAGCGCTACGGCGACGACGAGATGATCGACTGGAACGCGATCCGCTAAGCAGGTTTTGCTTTCCGTTGTGATCCGATTGTGATCCGCACGCGATCCGAGCCAAGCTCGGATCGCTCAGGGCCGCCCCACGAGGCGGCCCTTTTTTGTGCGCAGCCTCAACAGACTTTCACGCGCCGAGAGGACACCAGATACGGCGGTTCGCCCGCGTTCGGCGGCTCCATCCTACCTCGCGCGTCGCTTCGCAACCCACCCGTACGCGCTCCCAGCGCCCTCATCAGGCTGCGCCCGCCACTCTGCAGCCCACCCGCACACGCAGGCAGCGTTTCTCCCCGCGTCTAAATTAGATCGTGGTCAAAATACCCGAGTTCTGGGTATCGAATCGAAGCAGAAACTGCTTCGATGATCAGAAAAGCCCTCTCAGATAACCGCAAAGAGGCTCGTTACGCCACGAATGTTATCTATTCGTGGCGTAACGAAGGGCTCAGCGCCTACCATGCCTCGCCATGACTACCCAGAACTCGGGTAAATTGACCACGATCGTGAAAATTCGGGATAGCGAGGGGTATCCTGCAGGCTTAAAGCAAACGTGGGGGCAGCAGGTCTGGCGCCGACCTCGGGCGCTTTCCTGAAAACAGCCCACCGGGCTGTTCTCTAAACGGAAAGCCACCTCATCGGTTCGAACCCCTCACGCCATCAGGAAAAAGAAAAGGCCACCGGGGTTGACCGGTGGCCTGCACATTCAGTGGTGCGCCGTGAGGGATTCGAACCCCCGACGTACTGATTCGTAGTCAGTCCCTCTATCCAGCTGAGGTAACGGCGCGTTTTCAGCAAGGAATATTTTTACATCGTGACGCGGGCCTGTCAACGATTATTTTCCCATGTGGTGATCTCGTGAACAGCGCACGTGCCAACACGGTGGGCCGGCGCACGCGCTGGCGCACGCGCTGGCCCACCCACCCTGCACAGCACGACCGCCACACAGCGCGGACGCACGCCACCTGCCCTCAACCGACCACAACTTTTTACGCGCGCCCCATCGCAACGTGGCCACCCATCGACTACAATCAAGGATGCTTTTGCCGTGTCAACACACCCAAAAGCGCGTGCCGCAACGCCGGCCGGGCCTCGCCCCGCCGCACCTTTTTGCCGCACGCACCGATAACCATGATGGAAGGACGTTACTTGAAGGTTCGAAAATCGAAACCTCACAGTAATTAGCCTTCGACCTCCCTCAAGGATCGCAGCTCCTCTGTGCTGCATGCTCGTGTGGCGGTCGAAGGACGACTGCGACACGACTGGATCGCCTACCTCGCTGCACGCGCAGCGCACACCGATTGCCCCGCGGCGCTCGGCTCTGTGCGCGCTGCCCGTCTGAGCTCTCGAGTGTCTGCGATCCCCAAAGGGAGAACTCCATGCTCTATTTATCACAGATGCTCGGCGAGCCGGTCATCGACGCAAACGGCGAAAAGATCGGCTCGATTTCTGACCTGGCCATCCAAACCGGCGAAGTGTTTCCTCGCATCACCAGCCTCGCGTTCCTCGGGCCCGGCAAAACGCCGTTCATGATCTCATGGCGCAAGTACGTCGACTCCTTCAGCGAGGAGGAGGGCATCAAGCTCAAGGTCGACCGCACCGCCATCCGCTTCAGCTACCTCCAGCCCGCCGAGGTGCTGCTGGCCCGCGATCTGCTCAACCGCCAGATCGTCGATACCCAGGGCATGAAGGTCGTGCGCGTAAACGACCTGAAGCTCTCCGCGTCCGGCACGCAGCTGCGCCTGCTCGGCGCCGAGGTCGGCATCCGCGGCATCCTGCGCGGCCTCGCCCCCTGGGTCGAGCGCTCGGTCTGCGCCGTGGCGGGCCTCTTCCACAAGACCATCGAAGAGCGCATCATCGCGTGGAACTACATGGACTTGCTCGACCGCGACCTGTCCAAGGTGCAGCTGTCGGTCAGCCACACCCGCCTCGAAGAGCTCCACCCTGCCGACGTCGCCGACATTCTCGAGCAGCTCGACCCGAAGCAGCGGGCTGAGGTGTTCCAGCACCTCGACGACGCCCAGGCCGGCGACGCCATCTCCGAGATGGAAGACGAGTACCAGGCTGACGTCATCGACGGCTTGGACGAGCAGCGCGCCTCCCGCCTGCTCGGCGACATGGACCCGGACGACGCAGCCGACATCGTGGGCGATCTGCCCTACGAGAAAGCCGAGACGCTGCTGCGCCTGATGGGCGTCGAGAACGCCGCCGACATTCGCAAGCTCTTGGGCTACAAGGAAGACACGGCCGGCGGCCTCATGACCACGCAGTACGTGGCGCTCCATGCCGACAGCACGGTCGAGGAGGCCACCGAGGTCCTGCGCAACTTGGACGAGGACCACCCCACCGTCAACTACGTCTACGTCTTGGACGAGTACGACAAGCTCGTCGGCGTGCTGTCGCTGCGCACGCTCGTGCTGGCACCCGACGGCTCGCTGTTGTCCAACATCATGTTCGACGAGCTGATCACCACCTTGCCCGAGACGCCGGAAGACGAAGTCGCCGCCGACATCTCGAAGTACGACCTGCTCGCGATGCCCGTCGTTGACGAGGCCGGCCGCCTGCTCGGCATCGTCACGGTCGACGACGCCATGGACGTCTTCGAGGACGACGCCGAGGAGGGCAAGACGCGCTGGGCCTGGGGGCAGTTCGCCGGGACCGTCGTCGTGTTCGTCGTGCTGATGGTGCCCTACTCGTTCGCGCTCTTGCACTTCTTTGGCGGTAGGTAGGCCGCATCTATGATGGTACGAGACCACAACGCGATCGCCGCGAGCCGCGAGGCGAGTCAAGCGGCCTCGGGCAGCCCCGAGCACAACGGCGAAGCCCTGGCCACGACGGATGCCGCCGCGCCCGCCAAGAAGCAGCACTCGCGCGCCTTCCTGATTCTGGCCGCGATGGGCCCCGGCATCGTCACGGCCATGGCCGGCAACGACGCCGGCGGCATCTCCACCTACTCGACCGCCGGCGCGAAGTTCGGCTACATGACGCTGTGGGTCATCCCGGTCATGTGCGTCCTGCTGATCGTCGTGCAAACGACGGCCACCCGCATGGGCATCGTGACCGGCAAAGGCTTCTCCGCGCTGATCCGTGAGCGCTTCGGCATCCGTTTGACGGCGCTTGCCATGCTCGCGCTGCTCATCGGCAACGTCGCGACCACGTTCTCCGAATTCGCTGGCATCGCCTCGGGCATGGAGATGTTCGGCGTGCCGCCCTGGCTGTCGGTGCCGGTCGCCGCCGCAGCCGTCTGGTGGCTGATCGTGGGCGGCAACTACAAGCGCGTGCAGAACATCTTCTTGGCGCTGTCGTGCGTGTTCGCCACCTACATCGTCGCGGCCGTGCTCGCGCAGCCCGACTGGAACGTCACCCTGCAAAACACGGTGATCCCGCAGGCAAGCACCGACATCGGGTTCCTCTCGCTGACCGTCGCGATGGTCGGCACGACGATCGCGCCCTGGATGATGTTCTACGCGCAGAGCAACGTGGTCGAAGGCGGCGCTGGCATCGAGGACATGCCCTACCAGCGCATCGACGCGGTGACCGGGTCGGTCGTCGCCTGCATCGTGGCGTGGTTCATCATCGTGACGACCGGCACCGTACTGTTCCCCCAGGGCATCGAGGTCGACAGCGCCGAGGCCGCGGCAGCGGCGCTCGCCCCATTTGCCGGCGAGTACGCCAAGGCGTTGTTCGCGATCGGCCTGGTGGCCGCCAGCCTCCTTGCCGCCTGCGTGCTGCCTCTGACCACGGCGTTCGTGATCTGCGAGGCCTTCGGCTGGGAGGCCGGCGTGTCGTTCAGCTGGAAGGAAGCGCCGCTGTTCAAGGGTATCTTCACGTTCATCATCTGCCTCTCGGTCCTCGTGATCATGGCGCCGGGTCTCAATCTGATGGGCATCATGCTCACCGCCCAGTTCGTCAACGGCGTCATCCTCCCGATCCTGCTCATTTTCATGGCGGTCATCTGTACCGACAAGTTCGTCATGGGCGCCTATTGCGTGTCCCGCCTCACGCGGATTCTTCTGTACCTGACCATTGTGGTGGTGGGGACGCTGTCGATCGTGTGCCTTGCGATGCAGATCCTGGGGATCGGGTAGCGTCCCCATCGCCTGACGGCGCCGCCCACGTACGCAATCGAGATCGCCCGGCACGCGCACATCCCTTGCACTACAATGGCGGGTATGGAACCCACCAGTGACACCTCATCCCCCGCAACAGACATCGCCGCCGTTCGCGGCGCCCTGCGCGACGAAGCGCGCCAAGCGCGCGCTGAGCTGGAGGCGCCCTACCGCGGCCACAAGAGCGCCGAAGTCTGCAAGCGCTTGGCACAAGCGCTCACGCTCACACTCGGCATCAAGGGGCTCGCGCCCGAAGAGGCCACGCTCGCGGTGTATGCCGCCTTCCCTGAAGAGCTCGACCTGCACGACTTCATCGAGGACGCCTATGAGCGCGGCTGCCGCGTCGCCTTTCCCTGCATGATGAAGGATGCGCTCGGCGTGCCCGATGCGGCCAACCCTGCCCACCTCACCGAGCAGACCATGGAGATGCGCCTGGTGGATGCAGAGCGCTTCCGCGCGGGCGACGTGCCGTTTCTCACCAACCCACTGCGCCGCTATGAACATGCGAGCGCCGATCTGGAAGCGTTTCCCTATGTGGCCGCTGATGAGCTGACGCTCATCGTCGTGCCGGTCGTCGGGTTCGACGCCGAGGGCAATCGCCTCGGGTACGGCGCTGGCAACTACGACCGCTACCTCGCGCAGATCCCTGCCGACTGCCGGATCGTAGGCGCCGCCTTCGCCGAGCAGCAGGTCGACCCCATCCCCACCGAGCCGCACGACATCCCGATCGCCATCGTCGCGCTGTAGCAGTCAGCAACCCACGCCGCTACGCTGCCTTCCGCGCGCCCGCGATGCGAACCGCCAGGATCACGACAATCGCCACGACCATGCCGCCCAGAAGCGACGGCCACGGGGACGCCGTGACGCCCGCCACCAGATAGCCCACCAGGCAGATGCCGGCAACGAGCGTGGCGTACGGCAGCTGCGTGGCCACATGGCGCAGATGGTTGCACTTCGCGCCGGCCGACGACAGGATCGTCGTGTCGGATATGGGCGAGGCATGGTCGCCGTACACCGCGCCGGCCAGCGTCGCGCCGATCGTCACCAGATACAGCGGGTCGCCCTCGGGGAACACACCCAGCACGATCGGCAGGACCAGCGCGATCGTGCCCCACGACGTGCCCATCGCAAAGCCGATGAAGCCCGACACGACGAAGATGACGGCCGGCAAGAACGTGAGTTGGAAGCCGACGCTGGTCAAGAACGTGGACACGAACTCGCCGGTGCCCAGCATGTGGCGGCACTCGGTGCCGAGGCTCCAGGCCAGCACCAGGATCATGATCGCGCCGACCATCGAGCGCACGCCCTCGGACACGCCCTCGGTGAACCCGACGAGCGTCGTGAGCTTGCGCGGCAAGAACATCGCCGCCGCAACGAGCAGCGCCACCGTCGCGCCGATGCACAGGCCCGTGACCGGGTCGACGCCCACCGCCGTCGCGAAGTCCTCGCCCTCGAAGAAGCCACCGACGTACAGCATGCCGATGATCGCGAACACGATCAGCGTCAGGATGGGGATGACCAGGTCGTAAGTCTTGCCCCTGTCGGAGACCTCCAGGCCCTTGAACTCCTCGATGGCGTTCGCGGCGCCCTCAAGGTCGGCCTGCTCGGTGACGACGGTCTCGACGTCGTCGGGATGCGCCGGAATACCCGCCGACGACACCGTCTCGAGCGCCGAGGGATGCTTGAGGATCGGCTGGTACGAGCGCTCCTCGCAGTCGCGCTGCGCCTTGCCCATCGAGAAGAAGTCGGTGCCCACCGCGCAGAGCGCGAATACGAACACGATCGTGATCAGCGCGTAGAAGTTGTACGGGATGGACGCGACGAACGTGGAAAAGCCGTTGTCGCCCAGATAGCCGCCGACCGCGACCGCCCACGACGACACCGGCGCGATGATGCAGACCGGGGCGGCGGTGGAGTCGATGATGTAGGCGAGCTTCTCGTGGCTGATGCGGAAGCGATCGGTCACGGGGCGCATGACGGCGCCGACCGTGAGGCAGTTGAAGTAGTCGTCGACGAACACGACGATGCCGAGGATCGCCGTCATGACCGACGCCATGCGCGCGCTCTTGATGCGCTTGGCCGCCCATTCGGCGTACGCCCGCGAGCCGCCTGCCACGGCGATCACCACGACGAGCGCGCCAAGCAGCGCCAGGAAGAGGATCAGCGCCCCGTTCGAGGAGATCTGATCGGCCATGATCGTCGGCAGCATGGTAAACGCCGAAATCAGTTGCGAGACGCCGGCGCCTTCCAGGGTGAACTCATAGATGATCAGGCCGGAGAACACGCCGGCGAGCAGCGAGGAGTACACCTCCTTGGTGAGCAGCGCCAGACCGAGCGCCAAAAGCGGCGGCAGGATCGACCACGCGCCGGTGGAGATAAGCTCGATGCCTTCCATGCGTCCTTCTTCCCGTTGTTCTGTGGGCGCGCGACTGCGCGCTATCGTATGCCAGATACAGACGGAGTTGATTATAGGACAGCGATGAGCGCCGAGGCGCGAGGGCAGGCGATCGGGGCGAGACGCGGCGGTGGGCGAGCGCAGGACGCGGTGCGGCAGGGCGCGCGACGTTCGAAGGCGGCGACCAGGCAGACCGCGCGACCGGAGCGCAGCGGGCGGGCGCGCCGCCAGCCGCTACACCCGCGTTTACGCTTAGCAACCTCGCGCCGCCGGCTGCCACGCCCGCGTTTACGCTTAGCAACCTCGCGCCGCCGGCCGCCAGGCCCGCGCTACAGGAACTTAGGCGCGTTCGCCCCAAGGAAGATCAGGGAGGCGCCGTGCATCAGGGCGAACAGCGAGATGAAGAGCGCCAGCATCTCCGGCAAGACGAAGAACGCCAGGCCGATGAAGATCGTCACGATGCCGGAGAACAGAGGCCAGCCCCACATCGCCACGCCCGCCCGATGCGCCATGATCGAGCCGGCGATCTCGTAAACGGCGAAGATGATCGTGAAGGCGCCCACAACCCACGGCAGCACGACGGCAAAGACGAATGGATGGATCAAGAACATCAGGCCGACCAGCAAGTCGAGGATGCCGTAGGCTAAAAACCATCCCGACAGGGCCAGGGCCTCACGATCGCGCGCGTAGGTGATGACGTCGACGACGCCCGACACGACGAAGGCCGCGCCGACCATGAACGCGATGGAGGCCAGCGTGAGCCCTGGGAAGAACGCACACACCGCGCCGAACAGGATCAGCAGGATGCCCGCGACGATCAATTGCCAGTTCTTAGTGCCTATCTGGGCAGAAGCCATAGCGGCATCACTCCTCAAAACGGTTTTTCTCTGCGCTGATTCTAGGTGAATACCAGGTCAGAGCCGCACGATAGCCCATCTGCAACCGAACCGACACCCATTGCGGGACAAAGGATGCCGCCCTGTAGAAAAAAGCGGCGACCCGAAGGCCGCCGCTTTGCCTGGGCACGGACGGATCACCGCCGCCCGCCCTTAGGCAAGAGGGGAGCGGGCGATCAGGCCACCCGCTCCCCTCTTCTGCGCGAAGAGCGCAAACGATCACGCCGACCGCCGCGCTCCTCGACGCGGTGTGTTACATCAACTCGCAGACGCTCTGGGCAAACGCCACCGGGTCCTCCGGCAAGACGCCCTCGACCAGCAGCGCCTGGTCGTACAGAAGCCCTGCGTACAACTTCACCTTGTCGGCGTCGCCCGCCTTCTGAGCCGCCACGAGCTTGTCGAACACCGGGTGCTTGGCGTTGAGCTCAAGCACGCGCTGGCTCTTCGGCAGATTCATGCCGTCGGCCTCAGGCCCGCGCGCCAGGATCTTCTCCATCTCGAGCGACAGGCCGCCTTCGGTGGTGATGCACGCCGGCGCATCGGTCAGGCGCGCCGACACGGCGACCTTCTCCACCTTGTCGCCGAGCGCGTCCTTCATCGCCGTGAAGAGATCCTCGTTTTCCTTGGTGGCCTCTTCGGCGTCCTTCTTCTCATCCTCGGTCGCCAGGTCGATCTCGTCGGTCGCGACGTTCTTCAGATCGAGGTCGCGATCTTCCGTGACCGGCTCCGCGCCGTCAGCCACAGCCTTTGCCGCAGCCTCGCGCGCCGCCTCGTCCTCGTAGACCTTCGGCAGACCTTGGGCATGGTAGGCGTGCATAGCCTGGAACGTGAACTCGTCGACGTCCTGCGTGCACAGCAGCACGTCGAAGCCGCGCGCGAGCACGCCCGTGACGACCGGCATCTTCGCCAGGCGATCGCGCGAATCGCCGCAGGCGTAGTACACGGCGTCCTGGCCCTCGGGCATCGCCTGGGCGTACTCGGCCAGCGTGACCATCTTCTTCTCGCGCGCGCTGTAGAACAGCATCAGGTCGGCCAGCTCATCGGCCTTCGCACCGTAGCTGGAGTAGATGCCGTACTTCAGGCCGCGGCCGAAGTTCTCGAAGAACTTCTCGTAGTTCTCGCGGTCGTCGTCGCGCATCTTCTGCAAATCGGACGTGATCTTCTTCTCGACGCGCTTGGCGATGGCGTGAAGCTGGCGGTTCTGCTGCAGCGTCTCGCGGCTGATGTTCAAGCTCACGTCGGCGGAGTCGACGACGCCGCGCACGAAGTTGTAGTAGTCGGGCAAGAGGTCGGCGCACTTCTCCATGATCAGCACGTTGGAGCTGTAGAGCGCCAGGCCCTTCTCGTAGTCCTTGCTGTACAGATCAAACGGCGCGCGGCTCGGGACAAACAGGAGCGCGTCGTACTCGAGGGCGCCCTCGGCGTGGAACGAGATCGTGCGCGCCGGGTCCTCGAAGTCGTGGAACGTGGTCTTGTAGAACTCGTTGTAATCGCTCTGCGACACGTCGGACGAGCGCTTCTTCCAGATCGGCGTCATCGAGTTGATCGTCTCGAGCTCGGTGTACTGCTCGTACTCGGGGATGTAGTCGTCGTCGGCGTCTTCAGGCGCAGGCTTCGGGCGGCTCTTGGTCACGAGCATCTTGATCGGGTAGCGCACGTAGTTGCTGTACTGCTTGATCAGCGAGTGCAGCTCGGCCTCGTTGAAGAAGAGATCGAAATCCTCGTCGTCGGTATTGTCCTTCATGTGCAGGATGATCTTGGTGCCGTGATCGCCGCCGAGCTCGGACGCCTGCTCGGGCGTGGCCTCCTCGACCGTGTAGCCCTCGATACCGTCGCTCTCCCACACCCAGGTCTCGTCGCTGCCGTAGGCGCGCGAGATGACTTCGACGCGCTTGGCCACCATGAAGGCGGAGTAGAAGCCGACGCCGAACTGGCCGATGATGTCGACGGCGTCGCCCTGGGACTCGGCGTTGTCGGTCTTGAACTCCTGGCTGCCGGAATGGGCAATCGTGCCGAGGTTCTTCTCCAGTTCGTCCTTCGTCATGCCCAAGCCGGTGTCGGCGACCGTGATGGTGCGCGCGGCCTTGTCGAAGGAGACGTTGATGGACAGGTCGTCCTTGGAGATTTTGATGGACTGGTCAGTCAGGCTTTTGAAGTAGAGCTTGTCCACCGCGTCGGAGGCGTTGGAGATGAGCTCGCGCAGGAATATTTCCTTGTTGGTGTAGATGGAGTTGATCATCAGGTCGAGAAGCTTCTTGCTCTCAGTCTTGAACTTCCTCATGAAACAGGTCCTTCTTTTTGTGACGGATACAATTAGCACTCCCACTAGGAGAGTGCCAATTGGATTCTAGTAGGTGAGCACACCTTGTCAAGCCGCGCGCGCGGGGTGTAAAGACGCCGTTACGCGAACGCGCGGCGGGCGAGGCGCACGAGTGAGCCGTTGCCCGCGCTGCGCGAAGCCGCTCCCTCGTGGTTTCGCCGCGTGGTTTCGCCGCACGGTTTCGCTGCGCCTCCCCGCGCTGCGGGCTACAGCGAGCGTGCCGCGTTGATGGCGGTGCGCAGCGCGTCGATCACCGTGCCGCGGAACGCGCCCTTCTCCAGGACCTCCAGGCCCTTGATCGTCGATCCGGACGGCGAGCACACCTCGTCCTTGAGCTGGCCGGGGTGCTTGCCCGACTCGAGCACGAGCTTCGCCGCGCCCATCACGCCCTGGGCCGCGATCTGGTAGGCCTGCGGGCGCGTCAGCCCCTCGGCGACGCCGGCGTCGGCCAGCGCCTCGATGAACATGTAGACGTAGGCCGGCGAGCTGCCGCCAATCGCACTCGACGCGTCGAGCTGCGACTCCTTGAGCTCGACGGCGGACCCGAAGCTCTCAAGCAGGCTCTTCACGTACGCCATTTCCTCAGGCGTCACCAGGTCGTTTGCGCAGTAGGCCGTCATGCCGGCACCCACGTGAGCAGGCGTGTTCGGGGCGGTGCGCACCACCTTGACCGGCTTGTCGAACTGCTCCTGCAGCCAGTCAAGCGTCTTGCCCGGCGCGATCGTGACGACGAGCTGATCATCGCGCACTGCCTCGCGCACCTCGCTGATGACCTGCTCGTATTGATACGGCTTCACGCTCAGGAACACCACGTCGGCGTTCTCGACGACCGAGACGTTGCTCGTCGACGTGTGGATGCCGAACTCCTCGGCGACCGCCTGGGCATGAGCCTCGCTCGTGTTAGATCCGTAGATATCATCAGCCGGCGCGATTCCGCCCGCAACGATCCCCTTGATGATGGCCTTCGCCATGTTGCCGCACCCGATGAACCCCAATTTCATGTGGCACTCCCTCTCTCGAAGCATGATGATGCCCTCACTATAACAAAGCGATAGGCGCGGGTGAGCCGAGGAATTTTGCGGAAGTTGCGGTGTGAAATCGTCCGGCGCGGAGGCGGATGAATCAAGGGAGCGACGGCGCGCGATCGAGAGGCGCGCAGGCGAGGCGCCAGTGAGCGCGGGCACGACGGGAAGACCCGCCACACCACGCGCCGCGGCAGGATCCCCGCGCCCCGCCGCGCCGGCTACGCGCCCAAGCTCTTGCGCGCAAGGCAGGTCTTCATCGCGTACTGCGTCAGGTCGGAGCGGTTGACGACGCCCACCAGCACGCCCTCGTCGACGACGGGCGCCTTCTTCAGATGGTTGTCGCCCAAGATGCGGCAGACCGTCGGCAGGTCGTCGTGCACGTCGACGCTGATGATGCCGCGCGTGGCGATGTCGGCGACCTCCATGCCCACCAGCCGCTCGAGCTTCTCGTCGAACGCCGCGTCGTCGCGACGCGACTGCATCATGAACAGGATCGGGTCCGTGTACAGCTCGGAGCGCTTCGACAGGTGCCGCAGGATGTCGCCGTCGGAAATGAAACCGCGCGGCTCGCCGTTCGAGTTCACCACCGGCGCGGCGCTGATGCCGCGCTCGACCAGCAGCTCCATCGCCTCAAGCACCGTCGCGTGCGAGTCGATCGTATACACATCGCGGCGCATGATGGATTCCAGCACCGTGCGGTTCTGCACCTGCTGCTCGCTCGGCTCCTTCGCGCCCTTCGCGTCCTTCACGAACAAGATCGTCAGGATGAAGCCGATCAGGCACAGCACGGTGCCGACGGCAAACGCCATGTCGATGCCGACGATGTGCGCCTGCACGTCCGTCAGGCCGCTACCGTCCAGGCCGGCGGCCACCAACGTGTAAACCGACACGAGAATTGCGGTGCCCAGCGAGCCTGCCACCTGGCGAAACGTGTTGTTGACCGAGGTGCCGTGGTTGATCAGGCGGTCGTCGAGCGAGTTCATGGCCCAGGTCGTGATCGGCATGTTGACCAGCGTGAGCGAGAACATGCGCACCGTGTACAGGCAGGTCAGGAAGATGAGGTCGATCGACTCGCCGAGGAAGATGAACACCGCCGTCGAAGCGGTGAGCAGGCCCATGCCGATCAGGCTCAGCACGCGCGGGCCATGCTTGTCGAACAGGCGGCCGGCCACCGGGCCCATGATGCCCATCAGCACCGCGCCGGGGAGGATGACCAGGCCCGACACCGTTGCGGAGTAGCCGAGCATCGTCTGGAGATAGATCGGGATCAGGATACCGGCGGCCAGAAGGGACGCCTGCACCAGCATGCCGATGATCGTGCCCATCAGAAACGCGCGGTTCTTCAGGACGCGCACCTCGAGCATGGGCTGGTCCATCGTAAGCTGGCGGCGGAAGAAGAACACGAGCACGACCACGCCGACGGCACTCGAGATCAGCGCCTGCGGACTCAAGCCGTACGAGCCGATCGCAGAAAAGCCGTAGAGCAGCGTGCCGAAGCCGAGCGTCGACAGCAGGACCGAGGTCTTGTCCAGGACGGCGTCCTCGTTGGCCGGGACGTCGCGCTCCAGCACGAACGGCGTGACGACGAGCGCGATGACGGCCAGCGCGACGATCACGAAGAACATGTCGCGCCAGCTTGCCAGGTCGATAACGAGGCCGGCGAGCGTCGGGCCGATGGCCGGAGCGAATGCGATGACGACGCCGAAGAGCCCCATCGCCGACCCGCGGCGCTCGACCGGGAACGTGCGCATGAGCACCGTCATCGTCATCGGCATCAGGATGCCGGCGCCCGCAGCTTGGAGCAGGCGGCCGAACAGCAGCAGCCCGAACGCCGGCGCGAACCCGCACAGCAGGCTGCCCACCGAGAAGATCGCCATCGAGAAGATGAACAGCGTGCGCGTGGGGAACTTATCGATCAGCCAGGCCGTCACCGGGATCATGATGGCGTTGACCAGGGTGAACCCGGTGGTAAGCCACTGAGCGAGCGAGGCATCGATGCTCATCTCGGCCATGATCGGCGGCAGGGCCGGCGTCACGACGGTCTGATTCAAGATGGTGACGAACGCGCCGAACAACAGCACGACGAGCATCATCTTCTGCTTTTTGGTAAGTCCCCAACTGCTCATGGGTCTCCTCTCTGGCACAAGTCCAAAAAACGTAAAGCTCCAGGCGCAGAGCACCGTGGAGTGGAAACGATATGGAGTACGTGAATGAACGAAAGGGGCGCTGCGTGCGCCCCGTCCTTGGTAGTTCGTTATGGATTATAAGCTTTTTAGCTGCGGGCTTTCTAGAGAATCAAACATTTTCTAACGAAGTGTTCACAAACGCGATCGCACGAGTGCCCCAGCGCAACCCGCGGTACGCGAGCTTCCCCGCGAGACCCCTCCCGCGCGCGCTTCTCCGCACGACCCTCTCTGTGACTCCCCTGCGAGACCTCTCCCGCGCTTCTCCGCACGACCCGCGGTGTGCGCACTCGCTCATTCGGCCTCCCGAGCGCGAAAACAGCGCCAGAGAAAAAAATCCCCCCATTTTTGGCAACTCCGCACGGAGGTACGCAGCTCGCAGAGCAGTCGCGTGCGTTTGCCGCCGAGATCCCACCTTTTTACGCAACATTTCGGGCGAATTCGTTGCGTAAGTCGACTAGCTGGCAGGACCGCGAGAGCGCAGCCAGCGTACAACCGAAAGGTGGTGCCAAAAAACCGGGTTTTTCTTTCTCTGGGGGCTGATCGCCGTACCGAGGGGCTGGCCGACACGCGGAGGAGAAGGTGCCGCTGTCGAAGAGGCTGCTCGCCGCATGGCGGGAGCTGCTCGCCACGCGACGGACCAGACCGCGATGCGGGCGCGACGGGCGCGGCGCCGCCGCGTGACGGTGCTGCCCGCCGCATGGGCAGGCGCGATCGCAGCCCACCGGCGCGCCGGCGCGCGACCTAGCGATCCTTCTCTTTTTCCTGCTCGCCCTCGTCCTCGACCGGCTCGGCCTCCTTCTCAAAGAAGACGCCGATCTTGTCGATGCGCAGGCCGTCCATCACGTTGGCTGACAGCGTGATCTTGGTGCCCTCGTGATGCAGGACGATCTCGTCGCCCTCCTCGGGAATCTTGTCCAGCAAATCAAGGAACAGGCCGCCGGCGGTCTCGTAGTCCAGCGCCGGCGCGGGCTCGAACTCCAAGAACTCGACGAACTGGTCGACCGGCAGCGAGCCGTCCACCAGATAGCGATGGTCGCCCACCTTGAGGATCTCGTCCTGGTCGTCGTGCAGGTACTCGTCTTCCATGCGGCCGATGATCTGCTCGACGACGTCGGTCATGGTCACGATGCCGGCCGTGCCGCCATGCTCGTCGACGACCACCGCGATCTTCGTGTGCTTCTCCTGCAGCACCTGCAACAGCTTGCCGATCGCAAGGCTCTCGGGCACCGCCTGGATCGTGCGGATGCGCAGATCCTTCATCGTGGAGCCCTCGGGCAGCAGGTAGGCGTCCTTGATGTGGACGAAACCGACGATGTTGTCCTTGTCCTCGCGGAACACCGGGTAGCGCGTGAATTTGTTCTTGCCCATGAAGTCGAGGTTGGTGGCCAGATCGTCGTCGAGGTCGATCGCCATGACCTCGGTGCGCGGCGTCATGATGGACTTCGCGTCCTTGTCGTCGAGGTCGAAGATGTTGTCGAGGTACTGGTACTGGTCCTGCTCGATCGATCCGCTCTCGGCGCTTTCCTCGAGAAGGATCTTGATCTCCTCTTCGCTGTAGGTGTCATGCTCCTTGGTCACGTCGTGGCCGGTCAGATGCATGATGCCGTTGGTCAGGACGTTGAACAGCCACATGATCGGCCAGGTGATGCGGTAGAAGACGTACAGCGGCGTGGCCGTCGCGAGCGCGTAGTTCTCCGTCTTCAGAATGGCCATGGACTTCGGGACAAGCTCGCCGATGACCACGTGCAGCATCGTCATGATCAAATAGCCGATCGCCACCGAGATCGCCGTGACCGCCGCATCGGGCAGATTGAGCGCGGCGAAGAGCGGGTGGAAGAGCGACGAGATCGCCGGCTCGCCCAACCAGCCCAAGGCCAGCGACGCGAGCGTGATGCCGAGCTGGCACGCAGACAGGTAGGCGTTGACGTTGTCGGCCACGCGAGCAGCGCGCACGGCGCCGCGGCGGCCTTCATCGACCAAGAGCTCGATCTGCGATTTGCGCACGCGCACGAGCGAGAATTCCGCGATGACGAAGAAGGCGTTCATCAACAGGAAGAATACGACGAGGATAAGACTTAACCATATAGGCATAGAGGCTGAGGCTCCTTAAGCAGAAACGTTCACGAACAGAGGGGAAGGCCGAGCATCACACGGTCATCTCCCCCTTGGAAAGCGAAGAAGGGCAAGGCACCAACGCTCCCCGGCCGCCAAGACAGAAAAACGCAGCCTTATCTTCACGCGAAGACAAAGACCACGCTGGGTTCATGGAAGGGCTCTGGGGTTGTTCACAACGTTTTCGGATCGAACAACATCGACCGCCGCCGTCGGAGTCGTTCACGACAGCTTCATCTCCTTGCCTGGCACCGACCCGGAAAGGTCCGCACCCTCGAAAAGTAAACGCAGGTTGGCTTGCGCAAACCCGTTCAGTCCATGGTATCAGCGCGCTAGGGCTTGTCAATGAATCCGCCGTCGCGAGGGGTACGTGTCGGCAAAACGACCACACGGTCGGCAAGAGGGGCGGGCACGGCGGTAGCACGCGTCGAGACCGATGGCCCATGCGGCGCGAGGGCGCTCCTTCCCGCCCTTTTCCCGACACCTCGCGCCTTTTCGTCGTGCGATCCCTTCTTTTTTAGAAGGAATTCTCGATTGCCCGTTGCCTGTCCGACAACGGGCGGTATCATCGCCGCATGAACCACACTGCTCCACACGTAATCGGGCGCGCTGCCTCAAAAGCGCGCCCGCTCTTCACCCCGCTGCGCACCCGCACCGCAGCCTTCGCGGCGACATGCGCGCTCGCGCTCTCATGCACGATCGCCACGCCCGCTTGGGCTGACGACAGCGCTTCGTCAACTGCGCAGTCACTCTCCCCCGCCCTCTCGCAGGTGCTCGCGAACACGCTCGGCAACGCGACCTCGAACGCAGCCGCCCACTTCATCGACTCCGCCGTCCTCACCGCCGACGCCTTCACCGCGGTCGACGCAGCGGCAGACGGCCCCGCCACATTCGCCCTCGACCCCGGCTCAAGCGCGCCCGAGCTCTCTGCCGAGGCGCAAGAAGAGCTCACCGAGGCGGTCGGCGAGCTCAGCGGCAACGAGACGGGCTTCTTCTTCATTGATTTGACCAGCGGAAACGGCATCGCCTACAACCTCGACGAGCGCGTCTACGGCGCCAGCTCCTTCAAGGGCCCCTACGCCGCCTACCTCTGCGAGACCCGCGGCGACGGCGAGGCGGGGCTGTCCGATTCGACCCGGTCGCTGATCGAGTCGATGGTGATCAGCTCGGACAACAACGCCTTCAAGACGCTGCGCAACACCTACGACAGCGCAGGGTTCTCCGACTGGCTCAGCTCGTGCGCCGTCGACACCGACCTCAAAGACGACACGCACTTCCCGCGCTACTCCGCACGCGAGTCTGCGCTGCTGTGGTTGCACACCTTCCGCTATCTGCAGACCGACACCGACACGGCCCAGTGGCTCAAAGGGCTCTACGCCCAGACGAACGTGTCGATGATCCGTTCCGGCATCGCCGACGAGGGTGCGACGGTGTCAACAAGGCGGGATGGAGCGCGAGCGGTGCGCGATTCAGCGGGCTGTGCGACGCCGGGCTCATCGAATGCGACAGCAAGACCTACCTCATGTCGATCATGAGCGGCTCGCCTGACAGCGGCTCCAACCAGGCCGCCCTATCCGACATCGCCGAAGCGCTCTTCGCCCAGCACGACGCACTCTAAGCGCCGCTGCGGCAACGCTTTTCAACCGTTCTTGGGTCGCGCGCGCACTGCCGCTACAATACGGATGATGCGTTTTACTCACCTGAGGAAAAACGCAGAACCGAACGCCGCAAAGCGCCAAGAAAGGAGGCAGCCACGGTGGAATCCGTCGAAACCTGGGACGAGAACGCGCGCGTAGCCGACAACGACGACGATGCCGCGATCGATGAGGCCGCGCGTGACGAAGCTGCCTCCTCCATCACCATCGCCGCCAACGAGTCGCGCCACACTCACATCGCCGAGCACTTCGGCCAGCTTCTATGGGTGTTCACGATCATGTCCGTCATCGGCCTGTTTGGCGAGACGCTGCAGCACTACATCGCCTTCGGCGAATGGGAAAGCCGCATGGGCTTCATCTGGGGGCCGTTCTCCCCGATCTACGGCCTGGCTGCCGTGCTGTTCACGATCACGCTCGAGCCGCTGCAGGACCGCGCCGTGCCGGTGCCGCTCATCGTGGCGGCCGTCGTCGGCGGATCGCTCGAATACTTCGCCAGCTGGGCGATGGAAACGTACTGGGGCGTCGTAGCCTGGAGCTATCAGGATCAGCCGCTCAACATCAACGGGCGAACTGACGTGTTTCACAGTCTGGTTTGGGGCACGCTCGGCACGCTATGGGTGAAGATCGGCCTGCCGATCTGCCAGCTCGCCTTCGACCGCGTCCACACCGACGGGCGCGCCTACCGCATCACCACGGCGGCGCTTGCGGTGTTCATGGCGGCGAATATCGTGGTCACCTGCACCGTGCTGCTGCGCGCCGACGCGCGCGCCCACGACGTGCCGCCGCAAAACCCGATCGAGCAGATCTACGACCAGGTCTACCCCACCGACTACCTGCAAACGCGCTTCCACAACATGGGAGGCCTGGGGCTGTAGCGCCCCAGCGCCGGCGGCCTTTCTCTATCCGGCGATGAAACGATACCCCGGGTATGGCACCTTCCCGAACCGGCCGTGATAATCCGACCCGCCCGTGCAAAACAAGCCGAAGCGCTCGGCCAATTCCTCGCAGCGCTGCTCGTCATCGCGATCGTGGGCATGGTGATACTTCTCGATGCCGGCCAGCCCCACGTCCACCAGCGCGGGAACGGTCTCGTAGTTATCGAATTGGCCTGGGTGCGCCAGCACCGGCAGCCCGCCATCGGCGACGATTGCTTGAACAGCGTCGCGCGGGTCCACGTACGAGATGTTCCGATCGCATATCCCGCCGTTCTTGAAAAGCAGACGATAGAGCGTCTGATACGTCTCGCTGGAAAACGGGGCGTCACCGGTCAAGGCGGCCATCACATGCTGCTTGTAAAACCCCGTCGACGCTGCCGCAAGCGCAGCCGCCCTGTCCACGTCCACCGGATAGCCAGCTTTGAGGAGCTGTTCCATCTGCCAGGCCGTGTTGACGCTCCGGCGCTCGAGCGTGCTTGCGCACAGCGCGCGAATCGCCGGCGCGTCTTCGTGCACTCCCAGGCCCAACACGTGAGCGCTGCGACGCGATGCGGCATCCCACGCGCTGATCTCGACGCCGAGCACCACATGAAACGCGCGCCTATTCGTACTGCTCGGCTGCCTCTTCGAGGTACTCGATGATCTCGATGCCCTGCGGGCACATGTCCTCACACGCCCCGCACTGGATGCACTCGGATGCCTTGCCGGCAGCGGCCTGCCACGAGTACAGGCCCTTGACGAACTCGCGGTTCTCGGTCATCTTCTCCAGGTTCAAAAGCCCCAGGATCTCAGGGATCTTGACGCCCTGCGGGCATTCCTTCACGCAGTAACGGCAGTTGGTGCACGGAATCGTGCCGACGCTGCGCAGCGCTTCGAGCGCCTGGTCGAGCGCGACTTTCTCGTCAGCGGTAAACGGCGCGTTGGCGTGCCATTCAGCCACGTTTTCGCGCGTCTGCTCGATCGTCGACATGCCAGAGAGCACCGCGATCACGTTGGGCAGGTTGTAGCAGAAGCGATAGGCCCACGACACGATACTCTTGTCGGGCGCCGCCGCCTTGAGCACCTCCTCGCCGCGCTGGGGCAAGTCGGCCAGACGACCGCCGCGGGCAGGCTCCATGATGACGACCGGCACGCCGTGGGCGCGCGCGACTTCCATGCAACGGCGCGACTCGGTGACCGGGTCGTCCCAGTCAAGGTAGTTGACCTGCAGCTGTACGAAGTCCATGTCGGGGTGCTTCGTGAGCAGCTCCTCGAGCGTGTCGGCCCCGTCGTGCATCGAGAAGCCCAGGTGGCGGATGACGCCCTCCTCGCGCTTCTGACGCGCCCAGTCCCACATGCCGTACTCGTCGAACTTGGCCGTGCGCTGCCCGCCGAGGTTGTGGAGCAGGTAGAAGTCGACGTAGTCGGTTCCCAGGCGCTCGAGCGACGTGGTAAGGCACGCCTTCGCGGCCTCGGCGGAGGGCTGCGCCCAGGCAAGGCACTTGGTGGCGATCGTGTACGACTCGCGCGGATGGCGACGAACCAGCGCCTCGCGCAGCGCCGTCTCCGACGCTCCGTTGTGGTAGACGTACGCCGTGTCGAAATAGGTGCCGCCACCGGCCAAGAACGCGTCGACCATCTGCTTGACCTGTTCGATGTCGATGCTCGTCGGGTCGTCGGGGTCGGTCAAGGGAAAGCGCATGCAGCCAAAGCCGAGCTTCGGCGTAGACAGCAGATCAGACATGGAAGGCTCCTCTTCATCATGGGAACGACGCAGGGGAAAGCGGGCATCTTTTCCCTGGTGACCCCATCATATGCCTTAGAGTTGGCTTCAGGTCAAGAGGAGGAAGAAAGGCGAGCGAAAACGCGAGGCCTGCGCGGTGCGATGCTCCCGCGCAGGCCTCGCTGCGGTGATTGTTCGTGCGCAGACGGTACCGAAGGGGCGAGCAAGCCTCCTTCGTGCCAGGCTCCTTCGTGCCGGGCTCCTTCGTGCCGGGCTCCTTCGTGCCAGGCTACTTCGCGCCGGCTTCCTTCACGCCGTACTGCTCGTAATAGGCGTCGAGCGCCGCCTTCGTGGCGTCGTCGATCACGACGGAGCCGCGCACCTCGCGGTTGTACAGGCATTCGACGACGTCGGCCATGCTCACGATCGATGCCACCGGGAACCCGTAGCGCTCCTGGACCTCCTGCTGCGCCGTGACGACGCCGCCCTTGCCCACCTCCATGCGGTTGAGCGAGACGATCAGCCCGCGCACGTCGACGTCGGCGGCTGCCTTCAGGATCGGGTACGTCTCGTCGATGGACTTGCCGGACGTCGTGACGTCCTCGACCATGATCACGCGATCGCCGTCTGCGAGGTCGGCACCCAGCAGATTGCCGGCGTCGGCGCCGTGGTCCTTCACTTCCTTGCGATTGCAGCAGTAACGGACCTCTTTGCCGTAGAGCTCTTGCAGCGCGATGGCCGTGACGACCGCCAGCGGGATGCCCTTGTAGGCAGGGCCGAAGACCACGTCGAAGTCGAGCCCGAAGTTGTCGTGGATCGCGCGGGCGTAGTACTGGCCCAAGCGATGCAGCTGATCGCCCGTCACATACGCGCCGGCGTTCATGAAGAAGGGAGATTTGCGACCGCTTTTCAGCGTGAACTCGCCGAACTTCAGCACATGGCTCTCGACCATGAACTCGATGAACTCCTGCTTGTATGCCTCCATGGCGCATCCCTTCTCGCGTGCGGTTGCAGCTGATGTCTTCCCTATGATAGCAGCCGGCCGCACAGGCCCCCTCCCACAAAAAACGGCCTCCCCGAAGGAAGGCCGTTCGCGTAGCGGAAATCGACGGGATAACGCTTAGCGCTCCTCGATCGGCTTGTAGGCACGCTCCTTGATGGCGGTCTTGTACGCGGGGCGGATGATGCGCTTGCCGCTGACCAGCTCCTCGAAGCGATGCGCCGCCCAGCCCGACATGCGCGCGCAAGCAAACAGCGGCGTGATCAGGTCCTCAGGGATGCCGAGCATCGAGTACACGAAGCCGGAGTACATGTCGACGTTCGCGCACATCTCCTTCTTGGTGCCCTTCTCGCGCAGGATGACCTCAGGGCTCAGGCGCTCGATGGACTTCAGCAGGTTGAGCTCGGCCTCGAACTCGGTGCCCTTGGCCAGCTTGGTGGCGAATTCCTTGCAGATGACCGCGCGCGGGTCGGACAGCGTATAAACGGCATGGCCCATGCCGTAGATCAGGCCGGTGTGGTCGTAGGCTTCCTTGTTCACGATCTTGGCGATGTAAGATGCGACCTCGTCCTCATCCTCCCAGTTCTTCACGTTCTCCTTGATCTCCTTCTGCATGGCGAGCACCTGATGGTTGGCGCCGCCGTGCTTGCTACCCTTGAGCGAGCCTAAGGCAGCGGCGTAGGCGGAGTACGGATCGGTGTCGGCCGACGACAGGACACGGCAGGTGAACGTGGAGTTGTTGCCGCCGCCGTGCTCGGCGTGCAGGCAGAGCATGATGTCGAGCATGCGCGCTTCCTCAGGCGTGAACTCGCGGTTGGGGCGCAGCATCGACAGGATGGTCTCGGATGTGGTCTGACCAGGAACGAAACGATGAATGATCATCGATTCGTTGTGGAACTTGGCGCGCTTGGCGTAGTACGCGAGGACCATGATGCGCGGGAGGCGGGACAGCAGGGAGATGGCCGTGCCGATCTCGTGCTCGTAGGAGCGGTCCTCGGCCTTCGGGTCGTCGGCGTAGAGCATGAGAACCGAGCGCGCCAGCACGTTCATGATGTCGGCCGACGGCGTGCTCATGATCTTGGAGGCGGTGAAGCCGTCGGGCAGCTCGCGCTTGGAGTCCAGGACCTTGACGAAGAAGTCGAGCTCGTCTTGCGTGGGCAGGTTGCCCATCAGCAGCAGGTAGGCGACCTCCTCGAAGCCGCGACGCTTCGTGGTGTCGCCGCTGAGCAGGTCGTAGATGCTGTAGCCGCGGAAGGTGAGCTTGCCCTCGTCCGGCACCTTGTCGCCCTCGTTCATGAGGTAGCCATGAACATTGGAGATGTTGGTGATGCCGGCAATGACGCCCGAGCCGTCGGAGTTGCGCAGGCCGCGCTTGACCGGGTACTGCTCGTAGAGTTCAGGGTCGATCGAGTTGACCCTGATGATGTTGTCGTAGAGGGAGAGCTTCTTGTCGTCCATTGATGGTCCTTTCGACGGTAACTGTAAAGTTTACCCCAAAGGGGTGATTTCTTGGTTTCGCACGAGTTACAAGTCGCAGGTCGCCGTCGCGCACCTGCCGCGGGGCACCACCGAACGGCCTTCAAGCCTTCAAGGCCCCCATCTGCCATAATTCCTTTGCATAGCCGCAGGCCACGCTACCCAGCCCCATAACATTGTGTCGAAAAACGTGGCACGAGATTGCATTTCCTTATATCCTGCTAGGCATAAGCTCATAACACGTTCGCAGAATCTGCGCGCCCCCAGAGCCCACCTGGCGCGCTCGCCCGCAGTCTCCGGCGAACCCAACCCAAGGAGGCTCCTTTCCATGGACATCTCTGGAACCACCCGTTTGTGCTGCTTGTTCGGATCACCGGTCGCGCATAGCCGTTCCCCTCAGCTGCACAACAAGGCCTTTGAGCTGACTGGGCTGAACTACCGCTACGTCGCGTTCGACGTCACCAACAACCAGATGGAGCGCGCCATGGATTCGGTGCGCCTGTTGAACATGCGCGGCTGCAACCTCACCATGCCGAACAAGATCGACGTGATCCCCTTCCTCGATAAGCTCGATCCCGCTGCAGGACTGATCGGCGCGGTCAACACCGTGCTCAACGAGGACGGCGTGCTCACCGGCTACAACACCGACGGCTACGGCTTCATGCGCGCGTTCCAGGATCATGACGCCGACATCAAAGGCAAGAAGATGACGCAGATGGGCATGGGCGGTGCCGGCACGTCGGTCGCCGTGCAGGCCGCGATCGACGGTGCGCGCGAGATCTCCGTGTTCAGCCCCGCCACCGGCAAGTCGTGGGGCCGCGCCACCGAGGAAGTCGCCCTCATCCGCGAGCGCACCGGCTGCAACATCAACCTCTACGACGCCAACGACCACGACGTGCTGCGTCGCGAGATCGAAGACTCGGAGCTTCTGGCCAACACCACCCCGATCGGCATGGGCAAGCTCGAGGGCAAAAGCCCCATCCCCGACGCCTCGTTCCTGCGTCCGGAGCTGATCGTGCAGGATGCCATCTACGAGCCGGAGGAGACCGAGCTTCTGCGCATGGCCCGCGAGACCGGCTGCACCACGATCAACGGTCTTGAGATGCTGTTCTACCAGGGTGCCCGTGCGTTTGAGATCTGGACCGGCCTCGAGATGCCGCTGACGCCGAAGACCATCGCAAGCCCCGTGATCGCGCCAGCCAACAAGCCGCGCGGCGAGTACGAGCCCTGGGCGTTCATGCCGGCAGGCCAGTAGGGGGGCCACTCAGCGCGTCTGCGTTCGAGCACCACAGGCGCACCGCCCGCAGTGGCACGCCCGCCCTCGAGCACCGCATACCCCGCACCCCCGGCGGGCAGAAGCGTTTCCCATGCGCTTCTGCCCGCCTTTTTTCTGCCGCGACCAGGGAAACCCGCCATAATGAGTACCAGGAGAAACGCAGCGAGGTCTCGCCTAGCGCGAGTGCGCGCCGGCAACGTCAAGGGGATGACGGTACGCGGGCATCGCTGCCGGCACAGAGGGGGCTCCATGAGGTGGCAAGAGGAGTACGAGCTCAAGCAAATCTCGATCGACCAGGTCTTCGAGCGGCATATCGTGGGCGGCGGGCAGAAGGTCTACACCGGCGGCCTGCATGTGCCCGTCACACTGACCAACGCGCTGCTCGATCGTGTCCGATCAGGCGCGCTTTCGGGCATCGACATCTACGGCAACTGGATGAACGGCGACGTCACTTTCGCCGACCTCGACGTCACACCCGAGCAGTTCCGCTACCACACCTACTTCGCCGGCCCCAACGAGCGCACGGGCTTCGCCGCCGGATCGGGCTGCGTGACGCACATCCCCGTGCACTTCTCCGACACCAACCGCATGCTGGAAGAGATCGGACTCGACTACGCGATGGTGCAGATGACGCCTCCTGACGAGCGTGGCATGTGCAACATCGGACCGCTCGGATTCGAGCAAGGGGCGCTGCGTGGGGCCAAACACCTGATCGCGCAGGTCAACCCTCGCCTGCCACGCGTCAACGGCGACTCACACAACGTGCCCGTCACCGCGATCGACGCCTTCGTGCTTCAAGAAGAGCAGCTCGAGGACACCACGACCGCCGCCCCGACGCCTGAGGAGGCACGGTGCGCGGAATGGATCGTCGACCGCATCAACGACGGCGACACCATCCAGCTGGGCATCGGCGGCATCCTGAACGCCATCGCCGCCGGGCTCGAGACCAAGCAGCATCTCGGCGTCTACACCGAGATGTTCTCCGACGCGTTCGTCGGCCTGCAGCAACGCGGCATCGTGGACAACTCCCGCAAAAGCTACTTTCCCGGCGTGTCCGTGGCAGGGTACTCGACCGGGACCCAGCGCCTCTACGACTTCATCAACGAGAACCCGGACATGTACTACTGCTCCTATGAGACGGTCTGCAACCCGACCTGCATTGCGAAGAACGGCCGGGGCTTCATCGCCGTCACCAGCGTGGCGCACACCAAGAAGGGCCCCGTGTCGAAGATCGTCCCGACACTCGCGCCCGGCAGCGCGGTCACCTCGCTACGCAACGATCTGCAGTACGTGGCCACCGAATACGGCGTGGCCGACCTGCGCTGGGCCGACATCCCGACTCGCGCCGCACGATTGATCGCCATCGCCCATCCCGATTTCCGCGATGAGCTGGCCTTCGAGGCCAAGCGGCTCGGGATGCTGTATTAGGGCTGAAGGATAGGAGCTAGCGCTCGTCGGCCAGATGCGCTTGGAAGACCTCGATCTGCGCCTGCAGGGCGGCCGACTCTCGCGCCACCTGCTCGTCGGTCTGCGCGACCTTCGTCTCGAGCGCGGCGATCTGCTGGTCGATCTCCTTTTTCTGGAAGAACTTGTAGGGTTTGAGCGCGGCGCGCTGCCACTTGAGCTCCGCCACCTGGTCGAGGAAGGCGCGTTTGCCCGAGCGACCCTCGACGTCGTTCTTATCGCGGATCAACTCGGCGATATCGTTTTTGATCAGGGACTTCTCGGCATCGGCGGTCAAATCGCCCGACGCGCGGCTTTCCTCGTACGAGGAAAGCTTCTCCTCGGCGCGCTTCTGCGCGGCAGCAGCCGCCTCAGCATCCTGCTTGTCGCGCTCGCCGATCCGCGCCGCGAGCGCGCGACGAAACGTCTCGCCGTAAGGCTCTTTGCCGTTGAATGAGGCGTAGGCGGTGTAGACCAAGCGGTCGCTCGGCATGATGCCCATCTTCGAGCGCAGGCAGAGGTTGGTGCATAGCGTCACCTCGCTCTCGATCAAGTCGGGGCTGAGGTCGGGCAGCTCGCGCAAAAGCCGCTCCCAGTCCATCATGATCGCGTGCACTTCCTTGGCGCCGGTATACGACGGCATCAGAAGCGCCGCCTCGAGGCGGGCGGAGATCTGCCGCTTGCGCGCCGCATAGATATCGGACGCTTCTTCGTACCGGCGCTCGTCGGGCACCAGGTTCATGGCGCGATAGGCCGCCTTGAGCGCCAGGTCAATATCGAAATCGAGCATCTTGGAGTCCCACCCGCCGAACTTGGCGAGCAAGTTCCACGCACCCGGGTTTTCCGGGTCAACGGCAAGCACCTGATCGCACAGCTTCGCCACCGCCTCGGAGTCGTCGGCCTCATACGCCTCGTGCGCCTGTGACAAAAGCGCGCCAACCTCGGTGCTCTGCTCTGCGGAATCGCTTAACGCCTGGTCTCCGTCGTTCATATGCTTCAAATCCCCCTCTAAGATTCCCCTCTGCGCGCCCTGTCCGCTCCCTTGAGAAGAGCGAGGACACACCTTCTTTCTATTGTATTCGCCCGCTGCCGAGCACGTTCTTTCGCATTACGTTACCGACCTATTCAGGTGAGGTATACTTTCTGACATGGAGCTTCAGCAATTGAAATACTTCTGCATCATCGCCCAGTGTGAGAGCCTGACCAAGGCGGTCAAGAAGCTGCACATGTCGCAGCCGAGCCTGAGCCGCAGCCTGCGCTCGCTCGAGAAGGAACTGGGCACGCCGCTCTTCGATCGCGTCGGCCGCAACATCGTGCTCAACGATGCTGGGCGTTTCGCCCTGAAGCGCGCGCTTGGCGTGCTCGACTCCGCTGAAGCTATCAAGCACGATATCGACAAGTTCCTCTACGACGGCAACCTGTCGGTCGACGTGTACTCGCCTGCGCCGATGGGTGCCGCCGACGACATCATCATCGGCTTCAAGAAGAAGTACCCGGACGTTCGCGTTCGCATGGCCTCATGGCCTTCCGAGCGGCTGAAGGACATCCAGCCGGGCATCACGTTTTTCGCGAGCCCGGTCGTGCACAAGGAGCCCAACTACCTGATGCTGGGCGAAGAGGACATCGTGCTTGCCGTGTCGAAGGACAGCCCGTTTGCCCAGCGCGAATCGGTTCGCCTCGCCGACCTGGAAAACGAGCGCTTCCTCAGCGTGCTTTCCGACTCGCCGTTCTACGAGCTGTGCGCGCAGATGTTTGCGCAGGCGGGCTTCGAGCCCCATATCGCGGCCGAGGATCAGGACCACAACCGCATCCTCACCTACACGGCCAACGATTTCGGCGTGGCGCTCGCGCCGTCGATCACCTGGCTGGGCAACTGGAAGCGCGCCGTGGCCGCGATCCCGATCAGCGATGTGCACCAGAAGCGCTACCTCTACCTCAAGTGGCCCGAGAACACGATGATGAACTGGGGCACCTTGCGCTTCCGCGACTACCTGATCGAGTATTTCAACACCACGTACGGGTTCACCTGCAGCCTTGAAGCCACGCCGGATCCCGACCAGTCCGACGAGCCTGCCGACGAGCTGCCCGCGAAAGACACCCTCGAGGCGCATCTTGCCGACACCGCGCTGCATGCTCAAGCGCCCCGCGCCGCCGCCCCTGCACCTGAGGCAGCCACAGAACCGGCTCTGCGCCGCTAGCCGCACGCGCCGCGTATCCGTCACACCCCGGCGGCTGTGCGCTCGCCGCGCTCGTCTCACGTCTCGCATCACCCTCGCTGTGCGCCCGCCGCTCCCGCCGTGCCCCGACCACACGTCCGCCGCGCCCGGGACGCCCGAGTCGCTCCAATCGCACATCCGCACCCGCCGTGCGCCCACCCAGTGCACCAAAAAGAGGGTTCCCTGCAGAATCGAGCCGATCCGCAACGATTTCGCTAGCCTCGGGTGCTCGCAAGACGCCCTTCGCCAGGCGTCATACAGGCCAAATGGTGCCTTTCGGCCGTTTTCCGCGCTTTGCGCGCCCCTACACCGTTGCGGATCGACCCAATTCTGCAGCACGACCTCATTTCGCAGCACTGGCGGCCAACCCCGGCATGCTGCGCCTCTCATCGCAACGTACCCGGCTTCCATCCCCGCCGCGCCCCGACCGCACGTCCACCGCGTTGCCCCTCCCCGTACAAAAAGAGGGCCGCACCGGGTTTTCCCAGCGCGGCCCTGCTTTCAAGCCGATCAGATGAGGCTGCTAAAGCGTCACCCTTATTTCTCGGTCTTCTTCAACTCGTCGAGCATCGTGGTGCTCAGGCCGTTGGTCTGAGAATCGATGTCGCTGTAGAGCTTCTGGACATCAGCGTTTGCGAGGATGTCGCTGTAGAAGGAGTCGTCATACTCGATGACCTGGACGCCGGCATCCTTCATGGTCTGGATGTTGGTGTCGTTCATGTCGGCGAGCTTCGGACGCATGGTGTCGGTGGCCTCAGAGATAGCCTGGGTCAGAGCTTCCTGATACGCAGGATCCAGGTTGTCCCAGCAGTCCTTGTTGATGGAGATGTTGTTGGTGTACAGGATGTGGTTGGTCATAGCCAGGTACTTCTGGACCTCCTGGAGGCTGGCGCCTACGCAGGTGTCAGCAGCGTTTTCCTGACCGTCAACGGTGCCGTTCTGGAGGGCGAAGTAAACCTCAGACCAAGCCAGCGGAGTGGGCTCAGCGCCAATGGCCTTCCAGAAAGCCATGTGGTTGGAGTTCTCCATGGTGCGGATCTGGAAGCCCTTGAAGTCAGCGAGCGTCGACAGGTCGCGGTTAGCGGTGGTCTCACGGAAGGTGCCGTTCTGCAGCCAACCGAGGTTGTGCAGGCCAGCAGACTCGTAGGAGGACTGCAGCTTGGTGGTGAAGTCGTTCTCACCGTTCAGGACGGTTTCGATCTGGTCGCCGTCATAGGTTGCGAATGCCATCGGGGCATCGAAGACAGCCAGGTCGGACACGAACGAAACCATCGGGGCAGGCTGGGCGATAACCATCTGGATATCGTTGGACTGCTCCTGGCGCAGCAGGTCGGTGTCGCCACCGAGCTCGCCGGTGCCATGGTAATCGACGTTGAGCTTGCCGCCGGTGATCTCCTTAGCCTTGTCGGCTACGGCCTGGCCCCACTGGTTGCCCGCGGAGTCCTTGGACGTGCTGTCCGCAAGGATCAGCGTCACGGAGTCAAGATCGGCGTACTTGTCGTCTCCACCGCTCGAAGATGAGCTGGAGCTGTTGTCCCCACCGCAGCCGGCAAGACCGAGCAGGGCGGCGGCCATCAGGGCGGCGATGGCCAAGAATGCGAGGTGTTTGGTCTTCATGACCTTTGCTTTTGCTTTCATTTCCCTCTTTCTCCTTTCTAAGCGTTTTCCCCGAAACGCTTGGATACCACTATTGTTAGCCCAGGAAGGCCAGCGAGAACCACGGCACGTACACGATGAGCACAAGCGCGATCAGGAACGAGATGATGAACGGGACGGCGCGAACCGCGATGTCCATCGGCTTTTCCTGCGCGAGGTTGCCCACGACGAAGAGGTTCAAGCCGAACGGCGGGGTGGCCAGGCCGATAGCGAGGCAGCACACCAGGACGACGCCGAAGTGAACCGGATCGATGCCCATGGCCTGCATCGCAGGCAGCAGGATCGGTGCCAGGATGATGATGGCCGGGCCGGTGTCCATGACCATGCCGAGGATCAGGAACAGGACAGTGCAGAACGTGAGTGCCAGCATCGCCGTGCCGAACGTCGACGTGATGAACGTGGTGATGGCGGCCGATGCGCCGGTCAGCGAGAGCACGCGGCCGAATGCCGTGGCGAACGCGAGGACGAAGGCCAGACCACCGTAGGTGCGGACTGCCGTGGACATGATGCCCAGGATGTCCTTGAACTTGATGGTGCGATAGATGAACAGCGAGACGATCAGAGCGTAGAACACGCTGATGCAGGCAGCCTCGGTCGGCGTCACAATGCCGGCATAGATGCCGCCCAGGACGATGATCGGGCAGAGCAGCGCAGGCAAGCTGTCGATGAACAGATGACCCAGGCCGCTGGCCTTCAGCTCGTTGATGGCCGTGTCGATCTTCTCGCGATCCTCACCCTTGCGCTTGCAGTGGATGACGCAGTAGGCCATCAGCACGAGCGCGATCAGGATGCCCGGCAGGATGCCGCCGAGGAACAGGTCGCCGGTGGAAACGCCGGTGGCCAGCGAGTAGAGAACGAACGGAATGGACGGCGGGATGATGACGCCGAGACCGCCGGCAACGACGACCATGCCCGAGCTCCACTTACGGTCGTAGCCGAGGCTGACCAAGAACGGGATGCACATGGAGCCGACGGCGGCTGCGGTCGCGGGACCGGAACCGGAGATAGCGCCATAGAACAGGCAGGTTGCGATAACCGCGCAGGGCACGCCACCGTAGAAACGGCCGATGAAGAAGGCGAAGAAGCTGAAGAGCTTCTGCGAAATGCCGCCCTCTGCCATGATGATGCCGCCGAAGATGAACAGCGGAACCGCCAGGATAGGCGTCGAGTTAGCGCCGGAGAAGCCGTTGGTCACCAACTGGGTGATGTTGCCGCCGACGCCGGTGATCGCGATAGGAGCCAAGCTGCCTGCGACCATTGCGACTGCAATCGGCACGGACAGCGCGATTGCAACCAGGAATACTACGAATACAAGTACTGCAGGCATTACTTGTCACCCCTCTCAATCGCCGCGGTATCCGACTTCGAGGCGCGCAGGGCGTCGTCCGTCGAGAAATTGCCGGATGAAAGCTCGAATTCCATCTGCTCTTCAGTGGAAGACTTGGGCTCGATGTTGATGTGCTTGATGTGAATGATGAACATCTGGATGCTTCGCAGAGCAGCGAGCACGAATCCGATGAGGACCAACGCATAGAGGATCCACATCGGGAACATCATTGCCGGTGACAGTTCACCGCTCGCGAGAATGCGCTGCAGCACGATGAACGAGTAGTACGACAGCACCGCCATCATCGCGAACGTAACCACGTCGACAATGATGTTCATGATGTTGCGCAACTTCCAGGGAAGGATGTCGATGAGGGCGGTTACCCTCAGCATCGTTTCCGTTCGGATAGTGTAGGGCAGCGATAGGAACACGGTCGCGATCCACAGGAAGCGGCACATCTCCTCTGCCCAAGTCAGTGATGGAATGAATGAGACATTGCGGCAGACAACCTGCATCAGCTCGACGCAGGAGATCAGCGCGAGGAGGAAGATCAGTATCGCCTCCTCAAAGTGCTCATCCAGCCACTTAATAACTTTCATTCTTTACTTTCACCCCCATTTTGATAGCGAACGACCCCAAAAGAAGCGAAGCATGAAACCATACCCCGACCTGTTTCCTGCAGAACAGCGATCCCCATTGCCGAACTGCCAAGGTCGTTCTTTCCCTCTTGCGACGATCCCCGCCCTACAGAAAAGCCGCCTTGAAGGGCAGCTTCCGAATGGATTGAACGGGTCGTCGTCGCCTTGTGTATAAAGTATAGAGATCACATGACGAGTTAATGTTCCAAAAAACGCCGTCGATTAATTCACCGCATGAATAGCTTGCGCACCGCAAATGGATAACGCGATTCCGCATCTATCTGGCGCATGAGTTTGCGCAATCCATAACGATCGTTAATAAAAGCGTCAAGGGGAGCCCTCGCGCGAAGAGATGAACCACCCTTCGGAAAAATGAAAGCCCCTTTTTGGGGCTGGTGGCGGCCTTTCCCTAGTTCAGCCGCTCTTTTAAGAATTCTCGCAGCGCGATGACCGACGACGAGGGGACCGCGCCGATCGGGCAGCGCGCGTAGATGTTGCGCGTCCGCACGACGTCTTCGATGGGCACCGCGACGAACGAACCTGCCGGCCACCCGCCTAACCAGGTCTTTTCGGGGCCGATCGCGATGCCGAGGCCCTCGCGCACGAACCCCAGCACGTCGGTGTAGATCGTCAGCTCGGAGCCGATGCGCGGGCTGAACCCCGCCGCCTGAAACATCTCGTCGATCATCGAGCGCAGCCCACTCGCCGCCGGAAGGATGAAGACCTCGTCGCGCAGCTCCCCCACCCGCACGCTCGTGCGCGACGCCAGGCGATGGCCCACCGGCAGGATCGCGGCCAGGCGCTCGTTTCCCAAGAAGGAGGCCTCTGGGTCGTTGGAGAGCGCCTCGGAAGTGAACAGCTCGAGGTCGTATTTGATTCCCGGGTCGCTTTCCTGGGCGGAGAGGAAATGCAGCACCACCTCAGGATGCACGCGTTTGAACTGGGCGGGGATGTTGCCCGGGCGCCCCAGCGGACAGCGCGGCAGAAGGTCGATCACCGTCTTTTCCGCTTCCTGCCTGCCCGCGATCTCGATTCGCGCCGTCTCCAAGGCGCGCAGAGCACGCCCCGAATAGCGCAGGAGAATGCGACCGTTTTCGTTGAGGACGATGTTGCGACCGACGCGGTCGAAGAGCGGTGCGCCCACCTCATGCTCGAGCTGGCTGATCGTGCGGCTCAGCGCAGGCTGCGAGACGTGGAGCAGCGAGGCCGCGCGCGTGATGCTCGACACCTCGGCCACGACTTTGAAGTATTCGATCTTGCGAAAGTCCACGGCTCGTCTCCTCCTGGGTGATTCGTGCGGTGCGCCGCAGCAGGCCCTGCGCCGCACGCGCCGCGGGGCTACGGCCCGACCACATCACCCTATCGGCCCCGTGTTCGCGCGCCGCCGCACGTCCGCGTTTGCCGCAGGCATCGTGTTCGCGTGCTGCCACACTGCCGCATCGGCCCCGCGCTCGCGCGCCGCTCACAACTCTTCCACTTTATGCAAGTGTTTATACCGATCTATATATTTGTAATTATATATGACCCTTTCTAGTATCAGGGCACACAGGAATGTGAACGCGTTCACGAGGGAGTTCCTGCCAACTTTAGGAGGGTTTCATGCAATTCGACCACTATCGCTGCGTGCCCGAGCCGCTCGGCGGCGACTGGACGGGACGGGAAATCGATCCCGCGCAGTTCAAACGCGCCTGGTTCAACGTCCCCTACGCCGACCAAACGTCGACCCAGCAGCTCGACGTCGTCTTACCCGACGAGGGCGACGGACCGTTTCCCGTCATCTTCTACATCCACGGCGGCGGCTGGCTGTCCGGCGACAAGCGCGCCGACACCATCACCGGCCTCTACAAGGCGCCCACACAGGGCTATGCCGTGGTGGCGATCAACTACCGCTATGCGTCCGAGGCCTTCTGGCCGGCGCAGATCTTCGATGCCAAGGCCGCGCTGCGCTTCATCCGCGCGCACGCCGAAGAGTTCTCGCTCGACACCTCGCGGATCGTCGCCTGGGGCAATTCCGCCGGCGGGCACATCGCCAACATGCTCGCTGCCACCGGCGCCTCCGGTGTCTTGGAGGACAAGTACCAGGGCAACCCCGAGCAGACCTGCGAGATCTCAGGCCTGGTGAGCTGGTATGCGCCGATCGACCTCTACGCCGCCGACATCGCCGATCAGCTCGGCGACGGTTACCACCCGCTCGATCCCGAGCACGCCGTCGACGCCAAGCTCACCAACCTCGACGGTGCGCTGCTCGTGCCCCAGTCGCGGCTTTTGGGCTTCGTGCCACGCAAGCACCGCGCCGCAAGCGCCATGGCCAGCCCGATCGAGTTCGTCGACGACGACTTCCCACCGGCGCTCTACCAACACGGCCGCGAGGACTCGGCCGTCCCATGGACCCAGTCGGTCAGCATGGCGCGGCGTGTCAACGACGCCTGCGGCGAGGGCACGGCGACGTTCGAGCTGTTCGCCGGCGAGCATGGGTCGCCGCTCATCAAGGTCGACGAGAACATCGACCGCTGCCTTGACTTCATCGAGCAGGCCATCGGCGGCGCGCCCCAGCCGCGCACGCCGCCGCCCGCGTCGATCGCCCTACGTTAAAGGAGGAGTCATGACCACCCCAGAGAAAACCAATCTGCAAGAAAAAGGCTTCGGCTCGTACCTGCCCATCGTCATCGCCTGCTCGCTGTTTTGCGGCATCCCCTGCGCGATGTGCATCAGCTGCGCGAGTATCTTCTACCCCGTCGTCGCCGCGTCGCTTGCCGTGCCGGTGTCGGAAATCAGCCTCTACTCGTCCATGACGTTCATCTCGTCGTTTCTGGTCTCGTCGCTGATGGGCCGCTGGATGGAGCGTTTCGACGCGCGTATCGTGCTCACCGGCTCGCTCGTGCTGCTCTGCCTGTGCCTGGCGGGGATGAGCGTGTCGACCGCGTCGTGGATGTTCTGGATCGCCGGCTTCTTCACCGGCATCGCCACGACCGGCCTGCTCGGCATGGCCACCCCGGTCCTGATTAATCGCTGGTTCAAGCGTCATGTTGGCCTGCTCTCAGGCATCTGCTTTGCCTTCACCGGCATCGGCGGCGTGATCTTTCTGCCGATCGGCCAGGCGCTGATCGAGAGCTACGGCTGGCAGACCGCCTACCTGGCGTTCGCCATCATCTCGCTCGTGACCTGCCTGCCGCTGACGCTGTTCGCGATCCGCAGCTTCCCTGCCGAGCGCGGCCTGCTCCCCTACGGAACGGCCTGCGTCACCAAGCACCCTGAGAAAGCGGCCAAGGAGACGAGCGTCCCCGTTGCCGCCGCGATGAGGTCTCCCGTGTTCTGGGGACTGGGCCTGTTCTGCCTGTTCTGCAACTTCAACGTCAAGATCGCGTTCTTCTTCCCGACGTACGTCAACACGCTCGAGTCGGCCGGCGTCGCCGTGCTGATCACCGGCGCGATGCTCTCGACGCTCGCGATGGCCGGCCAGGCGATCGGCAAGATCTGCCTCGGCTTCACGATCGACTTCTCGGTCAAGAAGGCGACGATCCTCTCCTGCGTGATCGGCATCGTGGGCATCTTGTTCTGTTGGATCGGCGCCTCGAGCATCGTAATGCCAATCGGCGGCTTCATCTTCGGCTTCTTTTACGCGAGCTGCATGGTGCTGTGTCCGCTGGTCATCCGCGAGGTGCTCGGCGCCGGCAAGAACTACCCGGTGTTTTGGGCGCGCCTGAACGCCATCGCGACGCTCGGCAGCGCGACCGGCACGTTTTTGTGGCCCTACATCTCCGAGCAGACCGGCAGCTTCGATGCCGTGTTCATGATCGGCGTCGTCATGCTGGCCATGATCGCCCTCATCGGCGCATGGTGCCTCAAGCAGAAGGATCGCTTGCCGCGAGAGGAATAAGTCCCCCTCACGTTGGATAGACCGGCAGCCCCGCCGGCCAAGCGCAGGGCACCCCAGCCACGATGGCTGGGGCGCCCTTTCGTTGTGCGACGCATAGATGTCACTGTCGCTTTTACGGCGGTCTCTGGCAGAAAAGCCCAGATATAGGGGACTTGAGTAATTCTTGAGGGCCTATCCGTGGATACGCCGCCGCAAAACACCAGGTCGCAGATATCGCGTTGCGCTTTTGCGGCCTCCGAAGAGGAGCGCATCCCCCTATATCTGGACTTTCTTGCCACTCCGAGGCCGAAAACCTGCAGTGGCGTTTGTGCGCGGCACCGCTACACAACGGGGGGCTGACGCAAAAGCATCAGCCCCCGCCTTTCGTGGCACGTCAGCCGCAGAAGCACCCAGGCGACAACCCACCGCGGCACCCCCCCCACCAGCAGCCACGCCTCCTAAGCCAGGTTCACGACCTGCCCCGTCTTGGCCGACTCGAGCAGTGCCTGAATCACCAGAAGCGTCGCCAGCCCCTGCTCGCCCGTGCAGCGGGGCACGGTCGCAAGCCCTAGGCACAGGTCAGCGAAGTGCTCGAGGGTGGCCGTTGCCGGGTCGGGGCGCCCCACCTCGAAGTGCTGGCGCTGCAGCGGCTCGGTCCAGCCGTAGCGCTCGGGCAGGTAGGTGAAGAAGTCCATGTTCGGCAGGCCGAACGATCCCTTCGTGCCGAACACGCGCAGGCTGTTCTCGCCGTGGTAGCAGTCCATGAAGTGCATCTCCTGCGCCGCCATGTCATAACCCCACGGCGAAGGTACGCCGTCGGAGATGAAGTACGAGCAGGTCGGCCCGTTCTCAAATTCGAGCACCGCCGAAACCGAGTCCTCGATCTTGCCATGGCGAATCGAGTTGTGCGCCGTCGCGTACACCTGCTTGACCTTCATGCCGGTCAGGTAATGCAGATCGTCGATGTCGTGAATCGTGTTGATGAGCAACGGGCCCGTGGTCGTGTGCCAATCGACCTCGTAATAGCTGCCGGGCTTGGCATACGTCGCGGAGCACTGGATGCCGACCACCTCGCCCAGCTTGCCCTCGTCGATGAAGTTCTTCAGGAACAACATCGTTGCCGAAGAGCGGCGCTGATGGCCCACGAGCAGACGGGCGCCGGCTGCGTCGCATGCCTCGATGATCTTGCGCGCATCGGCTTCGGAATCGGCAATGGGCTTCTCAAGTAGGATGTTGCGGATGCCCGCTGCAAGCGCGCGCTCAGTCGCCGGCAAGTGCAGCCCGTTGGGAAGCGCGATGATCACCGCATCGAGGTCGACTTCCCGCAGCAGCTCTTCATAATCGTGGAAAAGCGGCGCGTTCACCTCTTCTGCCAGCGCCTCGGCCTGGTCCCCGAAGCCGGCGACTGCCACCAAATCAAACCGAGGGCTTTCCACCGCGTCGCGAGCCGCCTTAGCTCCCTGGTTCAGCCCCAATACCGCAACCTTGATCGTTTCCATGGTTCCTCCTTGCTCTCCGACGCTCTTTTGCGTCGGCCCCTCTCGCATTGATCCAGGGGAGGTTTTCTCCCCAAAACAACGCTATCAACTGCGGAAACCAAAAGGAAATTAATTCCCCTAACCCGCGCAGCCCTCGTTTGACGGGGACAAACCACGCGATTGGAAACGCCTGTTTTCTGCCCTGGCGGCAAACGGGCGGCGTTCCATAGAAGATGGCAAAGGAGGGGTTCGGACGACGGGCAAGGCGACAACAAGCAACGAGTGACGGATAGGCCTGCGCACTTAGCTCACGGGTCCGCCGCGCCGCCGTCCGCCCGAACGCAAGAGCGGGGCGCCGCCCGATGGCAGCGCCCCGCAGAGGAGGACCCGGCATCCCGCCCATTAGTCGCCGCGGGAGGGCCAGGTTAAGGGGAGGTGTCGCAAAGCGCGCCTACACGCGCGTGACGGCCTCGACGATGTAGCCCAGCTTGTCGATGGAGTCGTAATAGGTAAAGCGAGCCTCCGGATTGATGAGGGAATGGCCCTCCATCCAGATGCCGATGCCCTTGTCGGCCATCAGCTGGTTCGCGCGGTCCTGATCGTCCACGTCAAAGCGGATGTGGTGCAGGCCCGACTGCCCCATCTTCAAATAGTCGCTCCACACCGTGTCCTGGTCGCCGATGGGCTGCAAAAGCTCCAGCTGAATGTTGAAGAAGTTGTAGAACGCTGCGAGGACCGGTGCGTCGATCGGCTCGTCGCTTCCCTTGTAGATGCAATCCTTGTACAGCGACTCGCCGCCTGCGTCCGGCTCAAGCCCGAACACGTCGAGCAGGCCCTTCTTGGCCTTCTCGAGGTCGGGCACGACAATGCCGATCTGCACGATCTCGCCGAACTCGTCGGTCACGGTGACATCCTTAACTTTCATGGAAATCCCTCTCTTTCGAAATGCGGCGCCCACATCGCCCCTCGACTGGTGCGCCCTTCGTGTGACTCCCATTATCAAGAACCCTCTCGTTCATATCCAATAGGCGCTCACAAACCCGAACGTACTTCATAGGGCACGGCAAAGCAAGAACGCCTCTGAGGCGCTCCGCGCAAAGAAAAAGGGTTCCCAAGGCCCGCCAACGCACGCATCCAAGGCATGCGAGGCATGGCGCACGCAGCGCGGACCGACGAGCGCACGCCACGCGCTGCGCACCCGTCACCGCTTTACAGCAGGTCGATCGGCACGTGCTCGTCTTCGCCTGCCTGAGGCGACACGTTCACGAAGTCGTAGTCTTTCATGAAGTCGACGAACTCCTCGACCGCAAGCGAGAGGCGCTCGCGCTTGCGATAACTGATATAGAAGCGATGAAAATCCACCGGCGCTTCCTTGATGGTCACCGTCGCCACGTCAGGGAAGGCGTCCACCAACCAGGAATGGCACACGATGGAGAGCATGTGCGGATCGGCAGTGACGAGCGACGCCAACGTGATCTCGTCGTTGTAGTCGAAGGCGACATTGAGATCAGGGTGACCTGCCAACAGGCTCGCGATCTCGCGCGCGAACGGGCCGTCCTTTGCCGCATACGTGATGATGGGATAAGCGCCCAGCTCATCGAGGGAGACCTCTTTGCGGGTCGCGAGCGGATGCGCCCGATGACACAGAAGCGCCGCGCTCTGCGAGAAGCACGGGATCGATTCCACCTCAGGGTCGGGCTTTTCCAACACACCGGCCATGATGACGTCGAGCGAGCCGTTCTTCAAATCCTTCATCAGGCTCTCAGTCGTGCCTTGCTTCCATTTGATGCGCGCGTGGTTCTTTGCCGCGCGGTGATAATCGCGAATGGCCGCCGACCAGGCCTGCCCCTGGATGGAGTAGACCGTGCCCACGCGGATCGTGCCGGCCTCGGCAAACGAGCGCTCGCGGATCTTCTGCGTGACGTTGTCCAGGGAATTCATGGCAACGACCACGGCTTCATAGAAGTCTTCGCCGTCCTCGGTCAGCTCAAGGATGTTGCGCTTCTTTTTGACGAGAGCGCAGCCCAGCTCGCGCTCGAGGCTGGTCACGGCCAGAGACAACGTCGGCTGCGCGATGAACAGCTCCTGAGCGGCACGCGAGTAGTTGCGCACCTCCACGAGCTTGCGGAAATAGTACAAGTGAGCCAGATTCATGCGGCCCCTCCTCTGTGTGTATGCGCCGCGCAGCTGTGCCGCCCAGCGTCGGATCCCCCACCTGTCACCTGCGCCTGTGCGCGCAAAAGCGATAGGGCAAGGAATACCCCCCCCCGAAGCCTGTCAAGAACGTTTGAACATCTCAAACCACGCTGCTGGATTCCAGCCGACGGCCGAGATCCAGCAGCCTTTCAGGCCATCCATCTATTCAAGCACAACCTCTGCGCGCCGGCGAAAACCGATCCCGAAATAAAGAGTCACAAACAGCCGACGAAACCACGCAACCTCTCAATCGACCAGGCGCGCGTCTCCCGTTCCCGCCGCCACAATCAAAGACGTACCCGAACCAAGGAGGAACCATGGGACAGACCGACCGCATCTCGGGGCACACGAAGACCGTCGCCCTCATCGGAACGCCGGTGGAGCATTCGCTCTCGCCGGCAATGCACAACACCTCGTTCGAGCACCTGGGGCTCGACTTCGTCTACCTCGCCTACGACATCGCCGACGACAGCCAGCTGGAAGCCGCCGTGGCGGGCATGCGCGCGCTCGGGTTCGTGGGCTGCAACGTGACCATGCCCTACAAAACCAAGGTGCTGCCTTACCTCGATGAACTGTCGCCTGCGGCAGAGGCGATGGGCGCCGTCAACACGATCGCCTTCGTCGACGGCAAAGCCATCGGGCACAACACCGACGGCGCTGGGTTCATGCGCACCGTCACCGCGTCGGGCGTGAACGTCAAGGGAAAGAAGATCACGCTCGTCGGTGCCGGCGGCGCCGGGTCGGCAATCTACACGCAGGCGGCGCTCGACGGCGCGGGCGCGATCGATGTCTACAACATCAAGGACGGCTTCTTCGAGCGAACTGCGGAGCGCATCGGCCGGCTTGCCGAGCACACCGGATGCACCATGCGTCTGATCGACCTGGCGGACACGGAATCGCTCAAGGAGTCCGTCGCCGCGTCGGTTCTCTTCGTCAACGCGACGCGCGTGGGCATGGGCGATCTGGAAGGGCACAGCGTCCTGCCGCCGGAGTTTCTGGTCGACGGGCTTGCCGTGGGCGATACGGTCTACGATCCGCGCAAGACGAAGCTCATCCAAGACGCCGAGGCGCGCGGGCTCACCATCGTGCCGGGGCTCGGCATGCTGCTGCGCCAGGCGGCGATCGGCGAGGAGATCTGGGCAGGCGCCCAGATGCCGACCGACCTTATCGAGCAGCGGTTCTTCTCGTAAGCGAGGAGAGGATTGGCACGCGGGTGATGCGGCGAGCGATGGGCTGAAGCGCCCGCGCCCTCACCCTCGTCCACGCACCAAAAAGCCGCCGGCAGACGCGCCGGCGGCTTTGTTTTCGTAGGCAGAGGCGGCCTCTCACGCAATCAGAGGCAAGTTCTCCCTCAGTAGTGGTCCTTGCACGAGTAGATCCTTATCGTGTCGCCTTCAATCGCATAGATGAGACGATTGGCTTCGTCAATGCGACGCGACCATTTCCCGGCAAGACCGTAACGCAGGGGCTCCGGCTTTCCTATACCCTCGAACGGATCGCCGCTCTCCACATCGCGAATAAGCGCGTTTATCCGCTTGAAGGTTTTCCGATCCTGGGTTTGCCAATACAGATAGTCATCCCAGGCGCCGTCGGACCATGACTTAATCATCTTCGACCAGCTCATGCGTCTTCGCCGCGCCAGCAGCGAACTGCTCATCACCTCGAGCGATCTTCTCGAGCAGAGCCGGGTTTGCGTAGATGCGCACCGTTTCCATGAGGCTTTCGTAGTCGCGCACGCTCATCACCACGACGTTGTCCTCTGCGTTGCTGTTCGTGACCAGGAGCGTCTCGGCATCGTCGTAGGTCTTGCGCATATAGCTTTTCAGATTGGCCCGGAACGTGCTGTAGGCAACAGCCTCCATGCTCGCCTCCCTCATTTGTACAAATTCTTGTACAAGATTATATCGGGACCACCCGCGCACAGCAAGGGTGTCGCCCCGCGCCTGCGCATAAAAAAGCCGCCGGCTGCACAAGCGCACGCCGGCGGCTTCGCTTTTGGCAGCACCCCGAGCTCTAGCGGCCCTTCACCACGGTTCGCGCCACAGCCGGACGCGTGAGGCTACCGCGTTCATGCGCGACCCCGTCCGTGAAGCGATGCATGAGCGCAGCCATGCAAGCCGCAACGAGCGAAAACGGCTCAGGCACCTGCACGAGGGCGAGCATCACCACGAAGTAGGCGACCGAAACCACGCCCGAGATCACCATCACCTTGCGCACCGTCGCAAACGGCGCGCCATCGTAGAGCCAGGCCATGCCCTTCATGTTGGCAAGCAGCGCGGTCGCCGTCAAAAACAGCAGGAACAGAGCCTCGATGCGCAGCATCGTGGCGACCGACATCCCGCGGAACTCGTTTCCGCCATAGGCGACCAACTCCCATTCGGTGAGCTGCTGGCCTTGGAAGAACGACAGCATCACGCAGGCCACCGCCACCAGAAACGCGCCGCACATGAGGAAGAAATAGCCGTTGCACAGCTGATGCAGGCGCGAGCGGGCGCGTGTCATAACGTACCCGTCATCGCCGATCCGGTTGCCGTCGGCGTCGAAGCGCAGCACCTTTTGGCGGCGCAGCTCGCGCATCTCGCGATCGGCCTCCCACTGCTCCTTCTCCTCGCGGCGGCGCCGCAGACGCTCCTGCTTGCGTGCCTGATACTCCGCGCGCTTTGCTTCTGCCCTCGTGCGACCAGCCATGACGATTCCTCCCTCTCGCAAGCCCACCCCCTCGCGGGCTTCCCCTCTGCCTCAACTATAGAGGCAACGCGCCCGCCGCACGCCCCTGCCGCACGCGCTCGGTTTGACGTTTTCAACTCATATGCATACTCATTAGCAGCGCAAAACCGTCCCACCTTGCGCGGCGGGTGCGCGCGCTTTAATTGAGCACAAGGCATCGGCAGCGAGGGGGTTTACGCCGCCGGGTCTCCGGGAGCACCGCCCCGGAATCGCACGGGGATGAGCATCCCCAGGGGAAAGGAGAGGACATGAGTTCCACCGAACAACTCAGCCACCAGGAGCTGCAGACGTCGTTTCACGGCGTCGCCGCGCGCCTGGACAGGCTGCCATCCGGAAAGTTTCAACGCAAAGCGATGTGGCTGATCGGCGGCGTCTGCTTCTGCGACTGCCTCGACATGAACGTCGGCGGCCCGATCATCGCCCAGCTGCTGGCAAGCGGCTGGTCCGATGCCGGCTTAAACGCGCTGTTCATCTCGATCACCGCCTTCGGCTACCTGTGCGGCGGCCTGATGGCCGGCATGGTGTCCGACTACTTCGGACGCGTCAAGTCGTGCATCGTCAACACCGCGATCTTTTCGGTCGGCTGCCTTCTGGCCTGCATGTCGCCTGACATGTACTTCCTGATCGTCTGCCGTTTCGTCATGGGTATCGGCCTGGGCGCCGCCTACCCCGCCGGGTACAGCGCCCTGACCGAGTACACGCCGCCCACCAAGCGCGGGCAGTACCAAGCCTGGGTCGGCCTCATCGCCAACTGCGGCACGCCGTTCGCGTCGTTCGTGTCGCTGGTCTTGCTGCCGCTGTTCGGTTGGCGCGCGATCTTCGTCTTCTGCGGCTGCGCCGGCATCATCGTGACGATCCTGCTCATCAAGTTCATGGAGGAATCGCCGCGCTGGGCAGCCATGAAAGGCCGCCACGAGCAGGCAGACGCGCTGGTCACCAAATGGGAGGACGAGGCCCGCAATACCGGGCATGCCGTCGAGGAAGTGCCCGACGATCTGATCCGGGCCGAGATGTCGAAGCGCGAGGTGAAGCAGCTGCCCACCAAGGTGCTGTTCACGAACAAACAGCTGCTCAAGCGCCTCGTCGTCGCCTGCGTGCTGTGCTGGACAAACTTCGTGTGCGTCTACACGATCGTGTCGTGGACGCCGACGATCTTCGTCACCCGCGGATTCGACGTGACGTACTCGGTGGCGATGTCAGCCGTTATCAACCTGGGCATCCCCGTTGGCGTGGCGATCATGAGCGCGCTCGTGGACAAGTTCGGCCGCAAGCCCCAGCTCATCGTCATGCTGCCGCTGTCCGGCATCTGCGGATTCGCCTGGTCGTTCATCCCCGCTGACCAGACCATCCTGATCATGGCCGTCGGCTTCATCATGGCCGCGATGGTGTACTACTGGTCGCTGATCGTGAGTTCGGTGTACCTGTCCGAGCCCTTCCCCGTCGAGGTGAAGGTGCGCGGCGCCGGCATCGCGAACGCCTTCGGCCGCATCGGCGCGATCCTCAACCCGATGTGGGTCACGTTCTTCCTCGGGACGGATTTGGGTGCGATCGGCATCTTCGGCGTCTCGTTCGGCACCGCCGTCATCGCCGCGATCTTCGTCGCCGCCTGGGGCGTGGAGACCAAGGGTCGCACGCTTGAGGAGATCAGCGACGGAGTGTTCGAATAGCGAGCAACCGGGGCATGGGCGCACCTCTGCGCAAAGTCGTCCACACATAAAAGGGGCGCTGGCACGATGCCGGCGCCCCTTCCTGTATGCAACGCAACCCTTAGCGCTTCACGACAGCCGCGGTCCATAACTCGGCTCGAACACCGAAGCGGGAACCTCGGCGCCGTCGTACTGCTTCACCGCACCCGCTGCGATCAAACGCTCGATCTCCTCATCGCTGTAACCGTAGATGCCCAAAACCCGTTTCGTGTCGTAGCCGATAGGACGCGACCGGCGCAGCACGGGATCGCCCACGCTCTTCAAGCGCACGGGCGAGGTGGTAACCACGTACTCGCTGGCAGGGCCATACCCCTGGCCCTCGTAGTGCACATGCCTGAGCTGATCGTTGGCATACGCTTCCTCGTCGGCCAGCACGTCTTTGATCGACTGGATCTTTTCGAACGGGATATCGCGCGCCCGGAATCGCCGCTCCAATTCCGCGAAGTCGAGCTTCTTACAGGCTTGGTGGATCTGCGCCACCACCTCGGTGTTTTTGCCGTTGGCAGCCAGAGCCTCAAGCGTGTTGTAGTTCGGATCCTCAGCGTAGCGCGGATCAATGTCCAGCGCCTCGAACACCAGACCACAGTACTTGTTGTAGTTGCCGAAGCACATCAAGAACCACACGCCGTCGGCGGATAGATACGAGTTGTTGGTGGGGCATTTTGCGTCCATGCGGTCCTTAGGATAGTCGCACCCCTGCTGCTGGGCGATGATGGCCGAGCTCATGCCCCAGGTGCCCACGTGATAGAGGCTCGCCGTTGCCTTGTCGCCCACGCCCGTCTTCAGCGCGGCGCTGTAGGCCACCATGATCCCCGAGAGCAGCGCGAGCGACGTGTTCCAGTCGCCGAACGCGATCGGGGGATTACCCGGCTCAAAATGCTCGTTGGCCTGGGGGATCGAATTGGCGAATCCCGAACGCGCGCCGTAGGACGTCGCGTCGAACCCCTTCGCGTCCCTCATAGGGCCGTGCTCGCCGTATCCGCGGCTCTGCCCCCACACCAGGCGGGGAAACTTCTCGTGAAGCGTCTCGTAATCGAGCCCAAGGCGCGCAAGGGCGCCGTCGCGCAGCGAGGTCACGAAGATGTCCGCCTCCTCGAGCAGGCGCATCATAACCGCATAGCCGTCATCGGTCTTGAGATCGATGGCAACCCAATCCTTGTTGAAAGACCCGTGGTCGAATGCCACATCGTCGAACTCGGTCTTGAAGCGCATGCCCCACGCAAGGCCCTGAGTGCGCTGCTCGTCTCCGGAAAAGGGCTCCACCTTGATCACCGAAGCGCCCAGCTCGCCCATGATGCGCGTGCAAGCTGGAGCGATGCCGTATTGGGTCAAGTCAACGACCTTGACCCCTTCCATTCCGCTCATCGTCATCCTTTCGCGACACAATCCCCATCGAAGACCGCTCAAACGCGGAAGGCTTCTGTCGCGATACGTTTAGATTACGCCGAACGTGCGTCCCTCCTCCCCTCAAATGCTTTTGGTCTATTGAAGATTTCGCGGCGCTATTGCCCGGAAGCCCCACGCGTCGTCCGCCTAAGCGCACGGATTTGAGTCGCCAGCTCAGACTTGAGAGCATGCCTGCAAGCGCCGCCCACAGTACAATTTATCGACATGCCTCACGACCACCTCGCCCCTCTGGTTGCGCGTCGTGACGTCGAACTGCAAGACGCCGAATTCGTCGTTTTTCACCTGCTTGCCCGTCAGGCAAAACTCGCTTTGGATGACGTCGCCCGGAAACACTTTCACCCCGTAGCGCACCTCGTCGTAGCCATAGTGGAAAGTCGCAACGCCATCAGGACTCACGCTTTGCGCGAAAAACCCGTCCACGACGTTGAGCACCAGCGAATAGGGAACCGTGATAGCACCCAACTCATCGATCTTTTCGCAGTACACCGGATCAGAATGGATGCGAGCACATAAATTCGTGCAGGCAGAGAAGAGGCGCATGTCCGCCGTTTCCAATCTTCGGGATCGGGATACGACGGTATCGCCGATAGCAAAATCCTCAAAATACCTGGTCAATCCCATGGCAATCACCGTCCTTCCTTCTCAACCAAAAAGCTCTGGCGCGCAAACGTCACGGGAACCGCCGCCTGATTGCGCACGGTGATGTCCGACGTTACGCGTCCATAGCGCTCGCCCGCTTCCTCCAGGTCGACGATCGCGACCTCGGCCTTCACGATGTCGTCGAGGTAGATCGGCTTGAGAAACCGGATCTTGTCATACCCATCGGGAATCAACACGACCTCGCCGCCCGGGCAGACCCAGTCGTAGAGGCATGCATCGATGTAGCCCAAGACCACCGACCCCTGTACGATCGGCCGGCCCACGTCAGGCCGAGTCGCGCAGTAGTCCGGATCCAGGTGGAGCGGATGGCTTCCTCCGATCACGCCAACTGACAACCGCGTGTCGGCCTCGGTCATCTGTCGCCCACCGCACGTGATCACCTCACCCTGCTCGAACCATTCGAAGTACTTGTGGTACTGGTCTCTCATGGCCGCCTCCTTTCCTCGCGGTGCTTCGCGCCGATTGTTTCACGGAAGCGAGACGACCCGCAAAGCCTCGGCTGCACCTCGCCGCTTGCGGTTAATCGCAGATAAGGGTAACTTTTTATGGTTGGAGCGAAGGGGATCGCACGGGAGGGAGGGTGCGGGCCATGAACGTCCAGTACCTGCAGTATTTCGTTGAGCTGGCAAAAACGGGGTCGTACACCGCTGCGGCCAAGGCCCTCTACGTCACGCAACCGTCTCTCACCTACGGCATCAAGTCCCTCGAGCAAGAAACCGGCTGCAATCTGGTCGAGCCGTCGAAACGCGGCATCGCCCTCACCGAATTCGGGAAGTCGTACCTCGCCTATGCGCAATCGGCCATCACGGCGCTCGACAAGGGTCAAGAGACGATCGACGCGCTCAAGCACGAGATGTCGCACATCAACATCGCCGCCACCGGCCCGATGAGCGTCACCCACGTCCCCGAGCTCATCAGCCGCTTCGCCAAATCCGAGCAGGGACGCGCCATCGATTTCAATCTGCAGTTCACTACGGCCTCGCAGGGCAACGCGATGGTGGCCGATGGCCGTGTTGACGTGGGGTTCTCCGGCAAAGAAAGCGTCACGCGCTACCGAGGGCTGCGCTATTACCCACTCGCCTACGATCGGTTGCACATCGTCGTTCCCGCGAATCACGTGCTGGCGCTTCGCAAGACCGTCGGGCTTGCCGACTTGCTCTCATACCCCTACATCGGATGGAGCGAGGAAACCGGGCTGCACGACATCCTCGTCGAGGCCTTTGAGAGAGAATGCGGCGAGCAGCCCAAGCCCAAGATCAAAGCAGGTGACAGCTTCCAGGTCGCCGGCCTTGTGGCCGCCGGGTTCGGCGTGGCCGTTTGCCCTGAGACGCCCTATATGAGCTATCTCAACGTGAAGAAGATCGACCCCAATGGTGAGAAGTGGACGCGCCCCTTTGGCCTGATCTACCGCAAGGAATCGCGTCAGATGCCAGCCGTCAGGGACTTCATCTCATTCGTCGAGCACCACATCGATCAGCCCACCTTCGTCTACGCCCACCCACGCTGGACGGTGGCAGGCTAGCTTCTCGCACCGGTCCCGCGACGCATCGCGCCACAAGCACCTCCCCGCCCCTGGCGCGGCTCGACCGCCCCAACCTGACGGGGCTAGATGTCTGCGGCTTACATCACTCAAAACCGTCCTCCCTTCAAAAAAATGTCTATAGAAACTGAAGCTCTCATGGTCAGCGCTCGCGGCATCCGCTCACGTGCCCGCTAGAATTCCTGGTATCGAAGACCGACAAACGCATACGCGAAGGCATCACCGACCTAGGCATGATCCCCCTCTGTTGATTGGCTTGCACAAGCCTCATGTTGAAAGGAACGATCATGACACGCACTCAGATCGACCGGTCAGGCGGCGCGCTTCAAACGCAGCGGCTTACCTATAAGCACATCCTGACGTTCATAACCTGCGCCCTGGCCATCACCGGACCCGCGGCGATCACCTACAGCTGCGCGGGAATGAACTACCAGGGCGTAGCGAACTATCTGGAAGTCCCGGTTTCGAGCGTGGCGTTCTACATGACCCTGGTCTACCTCAGCATCGCCATCTTCGCCGCGCCCCTCGGCAACATCATGGAGAAATACAACCAGCGCATCGTGGTCACGATCTGCGCCTTCATGGTCGGCGGCGCCGAGCTGGCGATGTCGCAATTCACCGCGCTGTGGATGTGGTATGTCGCAGGTGTGGTCCAAGGCATCGGCATCACCTGCGTCCAGTGGCTCTTGGTGACCGGCTGCATCAACAAGTGGTTCAAGAAAGGCGCAGGGCTCTTCCTCGGGCTCTGCATGGCAGGAACTGGGCTCGGCGGCGTGATCTTCAACCTGGTAGGTCAGGAAATCCTCGCCGGCGACGTGAGCAACTTCCGCGAGTGCTACCTCGTGTACGGCACCTGCATCCTCGCGCTTTCGGTGCCCTTCACCGCGTTTTGCTTCCGTCGCTCCCCTCAGGATTGGGGTGTGCTCCCCTATGGTGAGGCGATCGATGAGAACGAGCGGAACCACGAATATGTCAACACCAAGCTGCCTGGCATGAACTACAAGGCCGCGATTCGCAAGCCCTACTTCTGGATGCTTATGGTGGCAGGCGGCCTCATGAACTGCATGGGCATCATGCCGCAGCTGTTCACCACCTACACCCAATGGCTCGCCTACGTCGGCTTCGCCGGTCCCGTCGTGGCGCTGCTGGCGCTGTTCGGCACTCTCGAAGCGTTCACCCAGGGAGGACAAGCAGCCGGCAAGGTCATCATCGGTGCTGTCGAATCGCGCAGCATCAAGGCAGCGATCTTCTTGGCGGGCGCCGGCGGCATAGGCGGCCTGTGCCTGATCTGGTTTGGCGGCATGTCGGGAACCTTGAACTGCATGTGGGCAGGCGGCATCGTGTACGGCTTGGTCTACGGCCTGGTACCCACCATGCATCCCTATCTTGTACGCGTGTTGTTCGGGCAAAAGGACTACGAGAAGATCTTCTCGCGCCAGCTGATCGTCACGCAGCTCATCGGTGCTTTCGCCGCTTCGGGATGGGCGCTCGTCTACGAGACTTTCACGTGGAACGGCTACTTCATCCTCGGCATCGTCATCATCATCGTTGAGCTGGCGATCGCCTACATGGCAGCGAAGATCGGCTTCAAGGATACCAACCACGAATACGATCCCCGTCGACAGGTTGGAACCGCGGAATAAGCGACACTCACTTTCACCCCAAGCAGAGCACGCCCGCGCCTCCCGCCCCCGAGCACTCGAGGGCGGGAGGCGATCCGCATGGACGAGGCTCGCGCCCCGCTACCGACATTCTTCAGCAAAGCGTCTGACGGTTTCTATCGATCGCGCAACCTGTGCTGCAGCAAGTTCAACGAACTCGTCGGTCACGTCGTCGTTTTCGGACAGCGTCCCTGTCACCTCGTCGATGAAACCGACAAGCCGGTCAGGATCAAACCACGTGTAATCGCTCGCCAGGGCCAACTGCCGAAGCGGCATTTCAGAAAAGGGATGGGCCGTGTAGTGATAGCGACTCGCCCGCAGCTGCGCGACGCCCGCGCGCGCAAAGAACGCGCAGCCGTTGTCGTAGAGCGGTGCCGCGCCGATGACCTGCCGCGATTCAACGTCCCTGAGAACGCCGAAGTTGAAGAGGTGGCGGTCGTCGTTGCTCATCAGGTAATCGCACACAATCATCTTGTCGAGGCTTTGGCGCACGTCCCTGCCCGCAAGGCGCGAGACCACTTCGACATAGGCATCGTACAAGCCCGCGCCCTCGCGCAGGTTGTAGCACGACACGATATCAGCAGCGGGTATCAGCTCCGTTGCCCCGTCGACCATATCGGGGCAGATCGAATAGGGGCGCCCCTCCTCGTAAATCAGGTCATAGGGCACGAAATCTTTAGGATCGAGCAGCCGTCGCAAAAGCTTGGTTGCCAGAAGCTCGCTGTAGGGCTCGCGGCCTTGGCCTGGCGTCGCCCCCTTCACCAAAGCAGGCTTCCCCTCGCGCATCACCCAACGCTTCTCAAGCATGCCGTTCGTAGTATTCGAGGGAGAGCGATCGCTCCCGCCACGCGATGCGGAAACCCCCATCAACCGCTTCCCCGTCACATCGTCGAAGCCGTTGTCAAAATAGTTGAGGTCCCTCCACATAAGCCCGATCGGCTGCTTCGCCTCGGCATCGACCGGCTGAAACCAATACTGATCAGACAGGCTCAACCCTAAAGACGAAAATGCCAGGTCAGCCGCGTTGGCATACCCCTCTTCGCCCAGCAATGCCTCGAAATGCGGCCTTGAATCGGGGATCGAGCGCGCAGCGATCCATTCGCTCAGGTAATCGGGATGGATCTTCTCCGGACGACCGCACGCGCCAGACGGCGCCCATGCCTCGCCTTCGAGAGGATCAAGGGAAGTCACGCGTGCCTGCTTCTTGCTGAACTCGAACCGTGCCACCGCATGATCGCGATTCATGAGAAGGAATGATCCCAGGTCGAGCGGGCTCTTCTCGCCCTTGCGGGGACGGCCGCGCCATACAGGGTTGTCGGCCCGCGCACGCACTGAGGCCTCATCGATGGCCCACGTGCGTCCGAGACGCTGCGCCTCGAGTACGCCCGATTCCACCAATGCCCAAATGCGACGAGGCGAAACGCCCAAGATGTGAGCGGCTTCTTTCGTGGTCAGCATTACAGCTCCCCTGCTACGGCACCTATCCTGTAAAAATATACCGTAAACGGAATACTTTTTGCTGTCGGGGTCAAGAAAAGTATTCCGCAAGGAATCACGTCATCGCGTGGCCTGCAGCGGCGCATCCGTCGCGCCACCGTCCGCCCCTCTCGTCTCGCCGCCCCGCTGCTCCCGTATACTATGACCTGAGCACAAGGAGGAATCGCCATGGAGCGCTGGCCCAACTATCGCGTGATGCCCGCCAACGGAGATGGCGTGGGCTTTGAGCGCTATGTCGGCACGCTGTTCATGGATGGCGACTACCACGTCCAACCGACGCCCCAGACCAACGACTACGGCGCCGATCTCATCCTCACCGCGCCCGACGGGATGCGCATCGCAGTGCAGTGCAAGTACTACGCCTCGCCCATCAACAATTCCGCGGTCCAGGAAGTCATCGGCTCGCTCAACCTCTATCAAGCCACCACGGGGTGGGTCGTCACGAACTCGACGTTCACCAGCAACGCCATCGCGCTTGCCCAAGCCAATGGCATTCGCTTGATCGACGGCGAAGGGCTGGTCAAAACCGTGAAGGTCATCGACCCTGGCTTTCCCTTCGACCACATCGGCAATGGCCCCGACTTCAGTGGGCTCGACGTCATGGCAACGCCCCTACCGCCGTACCCCGCCCCTTACCAGGCCGCATCCGTCCCCCAGCCCGTGGTCGACGAACAGCCTGAAACCTTCAACCTCAGTGAGGTCGCCCAGCGATGGGGCAGCTCAACCGAGTACGTCAAAAAGCAAATCCCCCTCGGCCTACCTCTTGTGAAGCTGCCCAATGGCCGCTGGTCCATCACCAAAATCGACCTCGTTGCCTGGGAGAAGAATCAACAGCGGCTCCAAGAAACCATGCGGCAGCGCGCCAAGCTCAAAGCGATCATCTCGCTCTTGGCAACGCTCATCCTGATCGTTGCCGGCCTGCTGGCTCTACTGTATCTCTTCCCTGGATTGGGAACATTCGTCTCGAGGATGATCGCAGCATTCACGAACCCTGCCGCGTAGGGGCGCTTGTCCCTACCCTCGCGTCTCCTTCGCCAGGTCAAGCGCGTTGGGGAAGCGATACGATGTCATGAAGTCGATGAAGTCGGCAACGACCTTGGGATGCGTCTCGCGACGGCTGAACAGGTACACCTTGTGGAAATCGGACGGCAAGCCCTTGAGGTGCACGCAGGCCACATCGCCGAACGCCTCAACCAAAAACGAGTAGCACAAGAGCGCCATCTTCTGGGGGTTCGACGACACCATGGCGCACAGCGTGATCTCGTCGTCGTACTCGCGGCGCACGTCCAGCTCATCGCACGGCAGCTTCTCGTTCAGAGCATCGGTCACCGGAGACGATTCCGAATACGTCAACAGCTCGTGCCCTTTGAGCTCATCGATCCCGATCGCCTTCTTATGCGCCAGAGGATGGCTCTTGTTCACCGCCAGCACCAGCGGTTGCGACCACACCAGCACGCGGCTCAGATCGTCAGAATTCGGCACCCGCGCGGCAAACGCCACGTCAAGATCGTTGCGTCGCACGCGATCGACCAGCTCAGCCGAGTACGCCTGCTCGATCGTGAACTGCGGCGGCGCCGGGCGCGTCGCCTCGAACGCCTGCATCGCCTGCGACCAAAACCGCCCTTGCATCGCGTACAGCGTCCCGATGCGCATCGACGAGTTGACCTCGCCCTGCACCTCACGCGCGATGCGCAGCCCCGCGTCGTAGGTCTTCAGCGCGAGCGCGACGTACTCGTGAAACGCCTCGCCCGCCTGCGTCAGCTCGATGCGCGCATTGCCCTCTCCACGCTGGAACAGCTTGATCCCCAACTCCGTTTCCATGCGCTTGATGGCCACCGACAACGTCGGCTGGGCGATGTAGAGCTCTTCGGCTGCGCGCGTGTAGTTCATCACCTCTGCCAAGCGATCGAAGTATCGCAAATAGTCCAAACGCATAGATCCCCCTCAACGCATTCATATCAAGCATCAACGATTAGTGTAGTCCAGCGTTGACGTTTTCAAAATGAGCAGAGCGTCCCAAAATGGCTAACATGCCTGAAAACCGCACATTTTTCACCGTCGCAACACCACCGAGTCGCACGCCTGCGGCACCCCGCCACCATGCAAAAGGAGCCCGGCACAAGGCCGGGCCCCACGCGCAGAACGCCTCTTAGAAAAACACCTTCTCGATGTACGCGGTCGGCATCTCGATATCAAACCACGCCTTCTCGCCGAGCGCCGCCTGCTGCAGCAGCATCCCCAACCCTGGCGCCGTCTTCAGACCGCGCGCCTTGGCCATCTGAATCAGCTTGGTCTCGCGCGGATCGTACACGGTGTCTCCTACCGTGAGCCCGTCGTGCAGCATGTCCTCATCGACCAAGCACTGATCGGCGGTGTCGCCCATGCCGATGCGGGTCGCGTTGACCAGGACGTCCGACTCAGCGATGCAGCGCGCCAGATCCTCCCGATCCGCCAGGTCATGCAGCGTCACGTCGCAACCGGTCTTGTCCGCCAGATGCGCGACCTTCTCCACCGTGGCATCCCAAAAGCCGTCGCGGATGTTGAACACGTGGATCGCGCGAGCCCCGTCGAGCGCCAGCTGCGTGTAGATGGCAGAACCGGCACCGCCCGCGCCGAGCACCGTGGCGTCGCACCCTTGCGGATCCAGCCCCAGGTGACGCAGGTTCGTGGTGAATCCCTCGCCGTCGGTGTTGTACCCGATCGATCGGCCGTTTTCGATCTTCACCGTGTTCACCGCGCCCATGAGCTCGGCCGCCGGCGACAGCTCGTCCAAAAACGGCAGGATCTTGGTCTTGCACGGCATGGTGACGTTGTAGCCCGCCAGCCCTTGATCGGCGAAGCCCTTCACCACGTCACCCAGCTGATCAGGCACAACATCAAAGGCCAGGTACACCGCGTCGATGCCCTCATGAGCAAACGACGCCGTATGCATGGCCGGCGACATCGAGTGCGCGACCGGCGACCCGATCAGGCCGACAAGCTTGGTGTTTCCAGAAATGTTCAACGTGGTTCCCATCGTGATAATCCTCTCTCCTTGCGGCGCGTCGCCCTCGTGCGAAGCGCGCCGTCCCCGACACCGGCACCCCTCCTGCCAGCGTCTCTTGTTCTTTCAGATCCTTCGCGTGACGCGCTACAGCTCGACCGGCATCCGCGTGTCAGCCGATTCGAGAATGGCGTTGATCACCTTGAGCGTGTCGAGCGCGTTTTCGCCCGTGCAGCGCGGCTGGGTCTCCCGACCGCGGCACAGATCGACGAAGTGGTCGAGCTCCGCGGTCATCGGGTCGTTCTTCTCCACGTCAAAATGCTCGTGGATCAGCGGCGACGTCCAACCAAATGCGTTTTCGTCGTAGTAGTACAGATCCATGTTGGGAAAGCCAAACGACCCCTTGGTGCCGAAGACGCGCAGGCTGTTCTCGCCCGGGCACATCGTGAAGAAGGTGTTCTCCTCGGCGGCAAGGTCGTAGTTCCACGGACCCGGCGTGCCGTCGGACACGAAGTAGCTCGCCGTGACGCCTTCCTGGTACTCGACGACGGCCGACACGGAATCCTCCACCTCGTTGCCGCGCACGGTGTTGCGCGCCGCGGCGTACACGCGCGCAGGCTTCATGCCGGTGACGAAGTTCAAATCGTCGAAGTCGTGGATCGCGTTGATGAGCAGCGGGCCGCCGCCCTTCTTGGTGTGCCACTCAACGTCGTAGTACGCATGCGGCTTGGCGATCGCGTAGTTGGATTGGATGCCGACGATCTTGCCGATGCGCCCCGAGTCGATGATCTCGCGCAGCAGCTGGTACTTGCTCGACGAACGGCGATGATGGCCCACCAGCAGGATGGCGCCGGCGTCCTTGCAGATCTTGATGATGTGCTCGGCATCGACCACGGTGCTGGCGATGGGCTTCTCGAGCAGGATGTTGCGGATACCCGCCGCAAGCGACAGCTCCACCGATTCGACGTGCAGCTTGTTCGGCAGCGCGATCGCGATGGCATCGAGCTCCTCCTGCTTCAGCAAGAGGCGGTAGTCGCTGTAGAGGCGTACGTTGAGTTCCTCGGCAACCACCTGATCGTGCGCATCGCACCCAGCGACCGCGACCAGATCGATCTCCGGATTCGCCTTGGCGTCGCGTGCGATCTTCGACCCCTGGTTCAAGCCCAAAACGGCCATCTTTATTGGCTTCATGAGATCCCCTTTTCTCGTGATATCAGGTCTTTTCCCTCCGACACTTACGATTATCCGGAGCGCCCACCGGCAAATCCAATAGCGTTGATTTCGTCTGATAGCCAAGGTATTGCGAAACACAATAGCTCGGTTGAGCTGGGGATACTGCGATTAGTGAGGAAACCGTGCCGTCGAGCGACACGCGCTCAGCAGACCGCATGACACGGAAGGGGACTGGGTTGGCGTCCCAGACGCAATACAGCCCGGGAGGAACGACTCCTCCCGGGCTGAGGGGATCGAGCACATGCTCAACGATTGCGGCGGCCGAGGGACCCACTCGCCGCCGGTCCGTTTTTGCTACTCGTCGTCAAGCAGGCCCCGCGTGATGTCTTCAAGCGTACGGCCGCAGGTCTCAACACCAAAGATCGCCAGCCAGATGGCCATGAAGATGGCCAGTGCCGAGTTGATGATGTACACGCCGGTGGTCCCGAGCGGGCTCGCGATGAAGAACGCGATCCACATCGGACTCAAGATGGAGCCCAGGCGACCGAAGGCGTTCGCCACGCCGGCGCCGCGGATGCGACACGCGGTCGGGAACGGCTCGGACAGGTAGATCGCCGAGATCGTCACCGAGTTCGTGAACGTGCAGACGCAGATCAGGAACCCGAGGAACATGATGAGGCCCGGGTTGTCGGTCGGGCACATCGACCAGATCGGCCCCAAGATCGCCACCAGGATGAACGTCACGATCAGGATGCCCTTGCGTGGCACCTTCTCGACGTAGAACGTCAGCAGACCGACGCCGACCGGGATACCCAGCTGCATGACCACCGTCATCGTCGTGGACAGATGCACGTCGAAGCCGTTCTGTCGCAGGATCGTGGGCGTCCAGGAGATGATCGTGTACACGAGCACGTTCATCGTGAAGCACAGGAACATGGCGGTCAGCGTGCGAGCGAGCATCTTCTTGCGGAACAGGAAGCTCCACGGCAGCTGCTTGACCTCGCCTTCTGCCTCGCGCAGCTTGATGGCCTCCTCGGACACCGGCTCGACCGGATGCCCGGTTGAAGCCGCTTTCGCCTCGAAGCGCTTGGCAATGGCGTCCGCCTCTTCTCCGCGGCCCATCATCGCCAGCCAACGCGGCGACTCCATCATGAACACCGCGGTCAAAACGACCACGAGCGTGCCGATGCAGCCGCAGATCACGAACACGGGACGCCACCCGACCGCCGGCAGGACCACCATGTTCATGGCAGATGCCACCAGCGTGCCGACGTTGGCGATCAGGCCCACGTACGACTGGTACTGGCCGCGCTTATGCGGCGGCGTGAACTCGGTCAGGGCCGAGTAGCCTGCCGGGAACGCCGCGCCCAAGCCTAAGCCCATGAAGAAGCGGCATCCCGTTAAGAACGTGGCATCCGGCGAAGCCGAGGCGATGAAACAGAACGTCGTAAAGATCGTTCCGCAGATCACGACCGCCTTTTTGCGGCCGATGCCGTCGGACAGCGCGCCCGCCATCAAACCGCCGATCAGATAACCGATCATCGTCACAGAATTGAACAGGGCAAACTGTTCGAGCGTCATCCAGCCCTCGGTCTGCAGCACATTGCCGATCGGGCCGCCCACGGCCATGTCGACCGAATCGCAGAACGTCAAACCGCCCAACAGCCACAGGATCTTGCGATGCGATCCCGTGATTGGCAAGCGGTCCATGCGAGCTGCAATGCCGTGATACGAGCTTTGCCTTTCTTGAGAAGTCATAGCGTCCTCCCCCTTGCAACACGTCGCGCCTCCACGCGCGACTCCCCTTTGACGCCTTCGCTCCCGCGAAGGTCGGACGCTCCCCTCCTCATCTCCGCCGCTCCCCCGCGGCGGGAATGCGGCTTCGCTCCCGTGTCGGCGATGGCAAGGAAGCGACGCCTTGTGCGTCCTCATCAATTGTCGGGGAGAGGGCAGGGCTCTCGCCAATAGCCAAACGAGCCGCCCCGGGAGCCACTATTGCGAAACGTTATGGGAATTAGGCGAGACAATAACGTGTGGTTATGGGTGGGAAGCGCGTTGCGGCGCCGCCGGGATCGCTCGCCAGCGCCTCCGGGGCTGCCCGATGCCCCGGAGATGCCAACCAGCGACGCTAGAACCCTCCCAGCATCCGCAGAGCTGCCCTTCGACGCCCCCGAGGCCGCCGGGCACCGCTGCCCTCAACCCTCCCAGCATCCGCGGGCCGTCCCACGGCGCCCCAAGAGCCGCGCTCCAGACTCCAGAGAAAAGAAAACGCGCCTTCGTGGCAACCAGACGCGGAGGTACGCAGCCCGAGCCTCTCGGGCGCGCTATCGGACGCGAGTTATTCCACAAATAAGGTTCTTTCGTTGCGTAATTTGAGCCTGAAAACAGGATCGGCGCCCCGCAAAGACGAACCGCCTGCGTACGTCCGCGCGCGCTTGCCAAAAACGGGCGATTTTATTTCTCTGGGAGCGTTCCGGGGCTGGGGTCGGAAGGTAGCGCGGAAGATACCTGGGGCTTTTTCTCAGCGACCTGCGCTCAGGCGCACCGAACCAGTACGCGCACGGCGTGAAGGAGGCAGGCTTACCCGAGCCCACGCTCAGACGCACCAAAACCGGCACGCGCGCAGCGCGGAAGGACCGAGCTTCCCCGAGCACATACCGAGGCCGCTACGAAACCGGCGCTCAGCGAGGAGCGCAACTAGCGATCGCGATAGAAACCGTTGGCGGCCTTGTGCACGTCGATCTCCCACTGACGGCGATGGCTGTTGGCCACCGTGTCCAGGATCAGGCCCGTGGTGAACGACAAAGCACCGCAGCCGGCAAACGCCATCGAGCCGAGCATCGTCGGGATACGCGGCACCAGACCCGTCTGCGCGTACTCGACGAACACCGGAACGGCCGCAACGATCGCAAGGATGATCAGCAGCAACGCCAGCCAACCGAAGAACGCCAGCGGGCGGTAGTCTTTGAACAGCGCCGTGATGGCCTTCAGGACCTTCGCGCCGTCGCCGAACGTCGACAGCTTGGAGTAGCTGCCATCCGGGCGGTCGCGATAGATGATCGGCACGTCGACGATGCGCCAGCGCTTGTCCACCGCGTGGATGGACAGCTCGGTTTCGATCTGGAAGCCCTCGGACATGACCGGCATCGTCTTCACGAACAGGCGGTTGAAGGCACGATAGCCCGTCATCACGTCCTCGAACGCATAGCCGTAGATCACCTTGATCAGCCAGCGCACCAGATTGTTGCCGAAGCCGTGGAACGCGCGGTCGTTCTCCTCGCCGTAGGTGCCGTTGGACAGGCGGTCGCCGACCGTCATGTCGGCCTCGTCGGCCATAAGCGGCGCGAGCAGATCCTTGGCAGCGTCGGCCGGGTAGGTGTCATCGCCGTCGACCATGATGTAGTAGTCGGCGTCGATGTCGCGGAACATGCTGCGCACGACGTTGCCCTTGCCCTGACGACCCTCGTGCTTGACGATCGCGCCGTGCTCGCGCGCGATCTTCGCCGTGTCATCAGCGGAATTGTTGTCGTAGACGTAAATGCTCGCATCGGGCAGTGCCGCCTTGAAGTCGTCGACCACCTTGCCGATGGTGATGGCCTCGTTGTAGCACGGGATGAGAACGGCGACTTTGTCTGACATGGGCGATCCTCTAAAAGGGTTCAAGACTCTACGGGCGAAGGCGGCGACGCATGGCTCTGCCGCACCTGCCGAACTGAACCAGTTTACCTGGTTTTTGCAGTGGGATAAAGCAACGAAAGCCCACGCTTCGGCTCATCGCAGAATCGCCAGAGACGGGGTTGGCGGCAAAGCGAGTCCGCGTCGCGGCACCCCAGCGCTGCGCGGGCTCAGCGCCGCAAGCCGCACAATCCAGCCACACCCGCGCGCCGGCACAGCACACAGCCCAACCACGCCCGGTACCCTCGCGCCCGCGCTCCCCGCGCGTCGCGAGTCCGCGCCTCACGCCCGCGCGCCTTCCTACTTGTAGCTGCGATGATCCTGGTAGTTTGCCAGGTACGTCGCGAACTCGGGCGAGGTGTCGGAGTTGCCGGAGCGCCACATCTTGTGGTCGATGATCGTGCTCTCGGACCCGTAATGCGCATCGATGTACGCGATCAGCTTGTCGAGCGCCTCGAGTTGGGCGGTGGGGTAATCGCCCGACCCGCCCACGTGCACCATCTCGATACCGACGGAATACGAGTTCATGCCGTAATCCTTCGCCCACGATGGCGCCGTCTTCTGGCCCACCTTGTCGTCGCGCGACTCGTCGGTCACGCCGAACGACTCGTCATGGCCGGTGTCGCCCCACCCAGCATGATGCGCGATCTTGTCCATGTCGACGCACTGCACGATCGAGCCGTCCTTGTTCACGATGAAGTGCGCCGCCACGCCGATGCCCGCGTTGTCCCACGAGCTGACGACCGACTCGCCGTCGGCTTCGCTCTCGGTGTCGTGCAGCACGATGTACTTCTGGTATGCGGCGCCCTTCTTGCCATGGACGAAGGCATCCCGGTAATCCTCGGTCAGATCGAGCTGAGCGCGCAGGTCGGCCTCGGTCGGCTGAGCCGGCTCCTGGGGCGCCTGGTCCTGCGTGGAATCAGCCGGAGCCTCGGACACCGACAGGGGTTCGTGTTCCTCTTGAGGCTGCTCGGCAGCGCATCCGCCCAAACACAGCGCCAACGCCACGCAGGCGCCCACGATCCCGATCCGACGCCCCACGGGCCCCGCAAGCTTAGCCATCGGCCAACTCCCTCTCTTCGTACGTTCGGTTAGCTTAGCGCAAAAAGGAGCCTGCCACCCCTGAAGGATGACAGGCTCCAAAATCGGTTGCCGCATCGCGCGCACGAGCGCGCAGCGCAAGCGCCTAGACGCGCGTCGCATGCGACAGGCATCCGCAGATCCGCCGCCTTGCGCGCCGAGACCGCCCCTACGCGCGCAGATCTACGCCAAGTTCGCTCTTCACCAGGTCGAACGCCGCATCGATCGCCTTGTCCATGTCGTAGTACTTGTACCCGCCCAGACGACCGGCGAACACGACGTTGCCCTCCGCCTTGGCCAGCTCGACGTACTTCTCGTACAGGGCGCTGTTGGGCGCGTCGTTGATCGGGTAGTACGGCTCGTCGCCGCGCTCCCAGGTCGCCGGGTACTCGCGCGTGATGATCGTGACCGGCTGGGCGCCGTACTCGAAGTGCTTGTGCTCGATGATGCGCGTGTACGGCACGTCGCGCTCGGTGTAGTTGACCACGGCGTTGCCCTGCCAGTTCTCGCACTCGAGGCGCTCGTTCTCGAAGCGCAGCGAGCGGTACTCGAGCGCGCCGAGCTGGTAGTCGAAGTACCCGTCGATCGTGCCGCAGTAGATCACGCGATCAGCGATGCCCGCATGCTCGGCGATGAAGTCGCGGTACTCGGTGGACAGCAGGATCTCCGTGTCGTCGAACATGCGCTCGATCATCGCGGTGTAGCCGCCCATCGGGATGCCCTGCCAACGGTCGTTGAAGTAGTTGTTGTCGTAGATGAAGCGCACCGGCAGGCGCTTGATGATCGACGCCGGCAGCTCGGTGCAGCTCTTGCCCCACTGCTTTTCCGTGTAGCCCTTGACCAGCTTCTCGTACACGTCGCGGCCGATGAGCGACAGCGCCTGCTCCTCGAGGTTCTGCGGCTCGTCCACCGCGCAGGCGGCCTTCTGCTCGTCGATGATCGCGCGCGCCTCGGCGGGCGTGCGGATTCCCCACATCTTGGAGAAGGTGTTCATGTTGAACGGCAGGTTGTACAGCTCGTCCTTGTAGACGGCGACCGGCGAGTTCACGTAGTTGTTGAACTCGGCGAAGCGGTTGACGTAGTCCCACACCGGGCGCAGCGAGGTGTGGAAGATGTGCGCGCCGTACTTGTGGACGTTGATGCCCTCGACGTTCTCGGTGTAGATGTTGCCGGCGACATGGTCGCGGCGGTCGATGACCAGGCAGGTCTTGCCGACGCGCGCGGCCTCGTGCGCAAACACCGCGCTCGTGATGCCGGCGCCGACGACGAGGTAATCGTAATGGTTCTGCATAAGGATGCACGCCTTTCGATTGTTTGCATATATGTCGCTAGTTTACCGCATCACGCGCGGGTGCTGGCGCGTGGCGAACGCAGGCCGACGCCTTCGCTGCCGACGCGGGCGAGCGGCGGCGGTGGGGAGGGAGCGCGGCGGACTGCTGCGGTGGGGTGGGTGCGCAGCAGGCGGCAGCGCACGCCGAACGCAAGCCGATGCCCTCGAGACCGATGGGGGCGCTCGCGTATGAGAACGCAAAGGGCCGCGCGGGGATTTCCCCACGCGGCCCTCAAACTCACGCGATCAGCGCCTCAGTCAAGCCCTATCGTCCGTGGCGACCCATCGGGCGGCTCGCGCGGCGCTTCGCGGCGATCGCCGCCGCAGCCGCAAGCGCCGCCACCAGGGCGATGACGCCGGCGGCGATCGGCAGGTAGTCACCGGTCTTGCTCAGCACGTCAGCCGGGCTGCCCGGGCCGGGCTCGTCGCCCTCGCCGGGGCCTTCGGGAACGTCGTAGGCGTTGTTGAACACCAGCTCCCCATCGACTGCGGTCTGCACGTGCAGGCTGCCCTGCAAATCGTCGGTCACCGTCACAGTCACGGTCACCACGTGGTCATCGTACGTCACGTGCTCCTGACCGTCGTTCTTCTCCGAGATGGTGTAGGTATACGTCCCCGCCTCGGCGAATTCGACCGGGTCGAACATCACGGCGCCCGAAGCGGTATTGGTCGCCTCGCCCACCACGTTGCCATCGGCATCCTTCAGCTCGAAGGAGAACTGCCCGTCGGCGAGGTCGGCCCCCGTCAGCTGCTTCGTGGCAGAAGGCGTCCAGGTGGCCTTGGCAGGCTGGTAGGCGTTCTTGAACACGATGCCCGACGCGCCGCCTGTCAGGCCATGCGCTGCCGTCAACGTGCCGTCGCCGTTGTCGACAACCGACGTGTGCACCGACCACGCGGTGGTGTCGTACGTCACACCGCCGGCACCGGAGGCGACCTCGCGCACGGAGTAGTCGTGCTCGCCCGGTGCTGTGTAGGTCACCGGGGTGAACGCCACCGTGCCATCGGCCGCGTTTACGCCCGTGGCAACGACTGTCGCATCGGCACCCGACCCCTCGACCAGCTCGAACGAGAATTCTCCCGCGGTCTGGTCACGACCGGTCAGCTCCTTGGAAACCGAGATCTGATCGGTCACGGAGCTCGGCAGCTCGTCAACCGTGTAGGTGTTGGTGAACGTGAAGGCCGCGCCCTCGGCGGGCTTCCTCGTCACGGTCAGATGACCCTGACCGTCGTCGGTCACCGTGAAGGTCACCGTGCGCGTCGCGTCCGGATCGTTGGCGACGCCGTCGGCAGAGCCGGACTCGGTGATCGTGTAGACGAAGTCGTGGCTGCGCTGCGCTCCTACGCGCGCAGCGTCTACCGTCTCGTCGGCCACGGCCGCCTCGGCCGACGCAGCCGCACCAGCGCCGGCAGCGCCCGAACCGTCAGCCGCATCCGCACCGTCAGCCACCGCGACCGCGTCAACGCCGTCGGCGTCCTCAACGGCCGCCGCACCCGGCGCCGCAGGCTCCTCGGAAATGCCCGCGCTCGCGCCCTGCGCACCGAGGGCGGCGTTCAGGTCATCCAAGGAGAACTCGACGGTCCCGAAGTCCACGTTGCCCTGGGCATCGTTGGTCGCCGTCGCGACTGCCGTGTCCCCGCCACCAGGCACCAGCTCGAAGCTGAATTCGCCTGCAGTCAGATCGCGGCCGGTCAGCGCTTTGGTCGTCGACAGGGCAACCGAAGCATCGCTCGGCGCATAGGTGTTCACGAACGGGACGACCGCCGTCTCATCGGGCGTCTGGCCCGTCGTGTACGCGTGCGTCTTCTCACCCTCGGGGCCGCCCGTCACCGTAGTGGTGACGGTCATCGTCCCGTTCTTGTTATCCGTCACGTGGATGCTCACCGTGCGCACGTCCGTGTCCATGTCATAGCCGGCGCCGTCTGCGCCCTTCTCCTGCACGGTGTAGACATAGGTCTTGCCGGCGTCGTCCTGGGTGAACGTCACCTGCTTGCCGGAAAGCACGTCGATGGTCTGGGTCGCGCCATCGGCTGCAGCCTCCGTGGTGAACGTCGTCCCGTCGACGCCCATGCCGAGCGGATCGGCCTGCGCGTCGGTCGCCGCCACCACGAACGAGAACTGGCCGTCGTGCACCTCGTGGCCCTCAAGCGTCTTGGTGAGCGCAAGCCCGCCCAAAGCTCCGTAGTCCACCTCTGCGTTGTACGTGTTGGTGAACGCCGCGGTCGCCTCGCCGCCAGCCGGGATCGATCCTGTCTGCGAGGTGTGATCGGCTGTGTAGCCGGCCGCCGGCGTCTCGGTCACGTGATAGCTCGCGCCCGCCGGCAGGCCCTCGATCCTCTTGGACTCGCCGCCCTTGAGCCGCACCGTCGCCGCGCCGTCCGCAAACGTCACGTCGGAATACGTGCCGGAAAGCGGCGCGCCCTGCGCGTCGGTGAGCGTGATGCCAAAGTCAAAGAGCTGCTCGGGATCGCCGCCCACCACCGTCTTCGAGACGACGAGCGCACCTCCCTTGACCTCGGTCGGGACCGTATTGGTCTTCACGCCCGGATCATGGTCGCCGATCTTCACGGTGGCCTGGTTGGTGACAGACGTGCTCACCGCGCTCGGCAAGACCGTGACCGTCAGGGTCACCGTACCGGAGGCGCCCGGCTGCACGTTTGCCACGGTCCAGGTTGCACCCTCAACCGTCGAGAGATCGGCGGGAAGCGTTGCGACCTCCTGGCCGTCAACGGTGTAGGTGACCGTCGCCCCCTCGCCTGCCGCGCTCACGATCTGCGTGTTGTCCGGAATGGCGTCCGTCACCGTGACGGTCGCGGGCGTCGTCTCGTTGTTGGTGTACGCGATCGTGTAGGTGAGCTCCTTGCCCACCACGGCCGATCCGTCGGCCTCGGTGCCCGAGACCGTCTTCTTAGGCTCGACGTTCACGAAGGGAAGCGCCTCATCAGCACCCTGCGGATACGCGACCGCCACGCCCAGCGTGCCGTCATCGTTGTCGGTCACCGTGACGGTGAGGTCGTAGACCGCCGGCGAAGCAGCCATGGCCTCGGTCGATGCCGTGGTCTCGGCCACCTGCCAGGTGAAGGTGTAGGTCTTCTTCGTCGCGCCGGAGCCGTCGGCGACGTCGGCGACCAGCTCACCCGAGCCGGCGTAGCTATTGGCAAAGGCAAGCGTCACCGCCGCAGGGTCCTGCCCCGTCGTCCACGCATGCGTGGTCTGGGCGCCGGACGCGTCGGTCACGACCGTCTCGATCGACAGCGTGCCGTCGCCGTTGTCCGTCGGCGTGATGGCTACCGTGTACGACGCGTCGTCGTAGGTGTAGCCGCCAAGCGTTTGGCCGGCGTTCTGCTCGCTCACGGTGTAGGTGAAGGTCTCACCGGAATCGTCCTGGTCAAAGGTCAGGTTCTTGAGCGCATCGGGCAGGGCGACCGGAGAGGGCGCACCAGAGGCCGCCGCCTGATCGTTGGCGAACGTCATCGTCGCGCTCGCATCGGCCAGGCCGATCTTCTGCGCCGCCTTGTCGCTGCCCGGCGCCACCACGAAGGTGAACTGGCCGGCGGCCAAGTCATGTCCCGTAAGCGTTTTCACGACAGAGAGGTCAACCGCACCGGAATACGGCTGCTCGGACGTGTACGCGTTGGTAAACGCAGACGAGCCGCCCGTCGAGGCCGCCGTTGCCGTCAGCGTGCCATCGCCGTTGTCGACGACGCGGACGTTGACCGTGTAGCGCTGCGCATCGTAGGAGATGCCCTCGTACGTCCAGCCAGGCAGGCTCTTCTCGTCGTCGGTGGCATCCGCGTACCGCGTCTGGCCCGCGCCTACCGCAGGATTGGTCGCCTCATCGTTCGGCACCTCGGCGATCACGAAGCGATAGGGATCGCCCGCTGCCGTCGCCTTGGTGAAGACGAGATCGCCGAACGCGAAGTGAGCCGTGCCGTCTGTGGGGTTCGCAGCCGTCGTCGTCACCGACGTCGTGTGTTCAGGCTGACCCGCAAACGAGACCTCACCGCTGCCGAGCGCCGCGCTCGTGCGCGCATCGGCGCCCGCCAGGGCGAAGGTGAACGACTCGCCGTCTTTCCAATCACGGCCGGCAAGCGCCTTGGTGCCGGTCAGGTTCGCCGCACCGTCGAGCGTCCCGGTCGTCGTGTAGACGTTGTTCCACACCAGAGCGTCCACCGTGCCGGGCTCGCCCTGCTTGGCAAAGGAAGCCACGGGCGTCAGCTCACCGTCGTGATCGTCGTCAGTTACCGTCAGCGTCATCTCATAGACCGTGTCGTCCTTCGCGAGGCCCTTATCAGAGCCCGGCGTCGCGGAGACCTCGCTCAGCTCGTACGTCCACGTTCCCGTCGACGTCAGGTTGAACGTGCCGAAGTTCACCGGCGCGCTCGTACCCGACGTCGGCGTGATGGTCAG
>CAVCDZ010000132.1:86581-97717 GCA_963601095.1 Oscillibacter sp. MSJ-31
GGTCAGCGTCGGGTTCGTCGGCATCGGAGCCTCAGCGGCGTTGTCGCCCGTCGCCTTGAGGGCGAACGTGAAGCTGTCAGCGTCTTTCGCGTCGGTCGCGCCCTGGAAATCGCGGCCCGTGATGGTTTTCGTGCCGGCGAGCACGTACGTGCCCGTAGCCGCATACGCGTTGGTGAATGCCGCGCCGTCGTCGTTCGACCAGCCGCTCGGCAAAGCCGGCAGGTTGGCCCCAGTGCGCGTGTAGGCGACCTGCGCCTCAAGCGCGCCGGTCGCCGCACCGGCGTCGTCGCGGGCGTTTGTCACCGTCACCGTCGCCGTCCAGGTGCTGGGATCGAAGGTGAGCCCGTCGACGTCAGCCGCGGTCTCCTTGATCGTGAAGGTGTAGGTGCCTTGCTTGGTAAAGGTGAAGTCGCCGAACGAGAAGCCCTCGGCCTCACCGTCCGAGCCACCCGAGACGCTCTGCTCCGTCGAGGGCACCGTCACGTACCCGGCGTCGATGGCCTGCTGCGTCGCGACGTCGGGCGCCAGCGTGAAGGAGAAGGACTCGCCCGCCTTCATGTCGCGTCCGACGAGCGTCTTGGTGCCATGGAGAGCGGCGGTGGCCCCGGTGGGCGCGTAGGTATTGGTGAAGGTTGCAGAACCGCCCTGGTCAGGATAGGTGGCCACGACCTTCAGCGCGCCAGTGGCCCCGTCCTTGGACACCGCAACCTCCACCGTGTGCTCGGCATCGTCGTACTGGACGCCCGGCACGTACCCGGGATCTCCCACGTTCGGCACGACCTCTGTCACCCGATAGGTGTACGTCTTGCCCGCATCCGCATCCGTGAAGGAGATACGGCCGAACGCGACGCTCTGGCCCTCGTTCGTCGCCGTGTACACGGCCTGCGCCGTCCCGGCGTCCACGGTGCCCGCGGGCATGGGGACAGCAGCGGCGTCGATAGTCTGCTGCGGATCGTCGGTCACCTCGCCGCGCACGGGGCGCAGCTCAAACGAGTAGGCGCCGTTGGCAGGCGTCTGCACGCGCTCGTCGACCGCGGTGTTCGGGTCGTCGATGAGGCCCTCGTCGATCAGGCGCTTGGTGCCGTTGATCGTGAATTCAGCCGCGTCCTTGTTGTAGGTGTTCACGAACGCCGCCGTGTTGTCAGCGACGGCCGTGCCCGTCTGGTCCAGGTTGTCGTCGGTCACCTGCGTCATCGTGACGCTCTTGACGACGAGCGCACCCGTGAACGCGTTGTCATACGAGACCGTCACCCTATCGGTGCCCGCGACCGTGCCGTCCGCCAGCTGGATCGTGCCGGAAGTCACGCGCTCGCCGGACTGCTCCTGCTTGTCGCCCGTAATCTGCGTGCGTTGAGAATCGATGCCGCTCGTCACCGTGGTGATCGTCGTGTTCGGCACCGACGTGCCATCGTCACCCGTCGTGTTCCAGCCCGCGCCGGGATCGGCCTCGGTGATGGTGTACTTCGTGCCGACGGGCAGACCCTTGATCACATAGCTCGACGCGTCCTTCAGCGTGAAGGTGAACTCGTCGGACGTCGTCTGGCCGCTGTCGTCGACCCGGTAGAAGGTGCCGTCGACATAGCGCGCCACCACGGTATCGGTGTCGTCGACCACGTCGTACGTGCCCGTCAGCGCCTCATCGGACGTCGTGTCGAAGAAGAGGATCGAGCTCTTCGCTTCCGTGGTCAGGCCCACCGTGAACGTGAAGTCCTTGTTCGCCTTGAGGGCGTTGAGGTCATCGGCGCTCATGCCGTCGTAGCCCGACACCGCCTTGACCAGCTCGAGGTCGGCCGTGCGCTGGTTGTCCACCCGTACGGTCAGCGAACGGGCGAACGAGTTGTTGATGATGGTGTCGCCTAGGTCATCGTACGAGGCCAGAGAAGCCTTATCCCCGCTGCTCGCAAGGTAGCTCTGCAGGTTGTCGAGGTCCTGGGTGATGTCGAATTTCGCCCAGCCCTCATCGACCCAGCGGCTCTGCTGATTCTCGTCGCTCGAGCCGATCATCGTGTATTCGATGTTGGCCTCGCCAGGGTTGTACTCGTAGGGGAAGCTGCAGTGCTCCTTCCAGTCGGTCGCCTTCGTCGGATCCTCGGACGTGGAAGTCGACGTCGTGCCGATGACGTTGTGCAACGTCGCGTCCACGCCCGTGGGTTTGCCGGCGGCATCGGTGCCGCCGAATTGCTTGAGCGCCTGCACCAGCGTCCCGACGCCGCGGATGACCTCGATGCCGTCATCGGCCACGCCGGCGTTGACGAACACGCGGTTGCTGATGACCTTGATGTGCGTCAGCTCGTCGTTGACCTGATAGCCCTCGGGCGCCACCACTTCCTTGAGATAGTAGTCGCCGACCATCAAGCCCTCGAACAGGTACGACCCGTCATACGTCACCAGGCTGTCGTCGGTGCCCTTGTGCAGATTGGACGTCACCCCGATCAACGGGTTGCCCTTGTAGTCCTTGGCGGGCTGAGCGCCTTCCTTGACCTGGCGCTTGCCGTTGACCACCTCGGTGTCGTCGGCGGAATACAGGCTGAACGCGGCGCCTTCGAGCGCATGTCCCGACGCGCTGTCCCACTTTTGGACGAGCAGGCGGTTCGTGGTGTCGGTGATGTAGAAGCGCGCCGCGAACTGGCGGGTGAAGCCGTTGGCGGTCTCGTCGGAAAGGCGCACGGTGTTGTTAGCCGTGGCACCCGCCATGCTGCTCGCCGACGTGTAGTACACGCCCAGAGCATAGCGCGCCTCAGAGGTATCGTCGCCGGCGCTCCTTATCGCCCAGTAGTACTCGTCGATGCTGCCAGGCAGCTCGTCGATGACGGCCTGGTAGCCGCCGGACGTCGACGCGAACTGCGTGGCTGCCGAGCCGCCTGCCTGGGCCGCCTCGATGATGGCCGCGTAGTTCTCAGTCGTGGTATCGCTGAGCTCCCAGCCCTCGACGACGGTGCCGGACAGGGCACGCCAGTTGGCGGCCGATTGATCAGTGGAGGCATCGCCTGTGCCGACGTACTTCAGCGGCACGACGAACAAGCAGCCCGACTCGGGCTTGCCGGTGCCGTCGAACGTCACGCGATTGCCCTGCGCATCGGTGATCTCGCCCGCCTTCGACGTAATCGTCTCGCGAGCGCTCGCGAACGTGCCGCTCTCGAACTCGTTGGTGCAGTAAACGATGCCGGTCTTTGGCACATAGCGCAGCTTCATGTCGCTTGCCACGCGATACCCGGCCGGCGCGCTTTCCTCGCGCATGACCCAGTTCTCGGTTTGATGCTGGGAATACAGCTGCGACCAGGTGATCTTATGGTCAGAGCCGTCGACGAGCGTCAGGGCGCCGGTGGCATCGGTCGTGCCATGGGCCACCGCATCGCCGGTCACGTTGTAATTCTCATCGGCGGGATAGAGCGCCATCTGCGCGCCTTGGACCGCCGCGCCGTTCTGGTTGATCTTGGCGATCTCGGTATCGGGAGCCGACACTAAGTTGGTCGTCAGCTTAGCGTTGGAGTTGCCCGCGCCGCGTTCCAGATAGAAGAAGTCGATCGTGTGGCTCGTGTTGTCGGCGAACGTGTTGCCACGCCAGGTGTAGTCGCCGGCCTTGCCCGCCGCCTCGAACTGCTGCTTGATGGTCGTGGTGGTGCCCCGCCATTGCGTGCCGGAGGTGTTGCCGTCGCCGATGCGCACGGCGCCGGTAGCGAAGTTGATGTCGACCGTGACACGGTCATGCACGCCGCCGGCATCGCCCACGAGCACTCCGTCGATGAAGATCCACACGTCGTCATCGCCGGAGAAGCCGAACTCCATGGCCTGGCCGTTGGCTGCAGTGCCGCCGGTGGGCTGAATGAAGTCAGACGACATATGCATGCCGAAGAAGTGGTTGAGAGCCGTGCTGCTCGACTTGGTGTCCTGAGACGTGCTGGCATAGGAGTTGAACGGGAAGAACTGACCGTTCACCTGATCGGCCACGCTGCCATCCGACGACACGTGCCACGGCTCGTTCAGGGAAAAGACGTTCTGCCCGTTGTCCGAGGTGAGCTCGGCATAGGTCTGCTGGCTGTCGAACACGTAGTTGCCGTTCGCGTCGAGCTGGAACAAGCCCTGGGCGTTGGCGTACGTGCGCTTACCAGCGAAGTCGCTTTGGTTGAAGAGGTAGCCCAGAGACTGGGTGCTGGTTGCCTTGCTCGTGTCGGTCCTGGTCGAGTCGGCGCTCGAGCTGTTCTCTGAGAGCCCGGCGTAATAGTTGCCGCTTGCCAGCACGGGGTAGCCGTCGGAATCGAGCGAGCGCTCCACGATGCCGGAGAACGGCCCTTGGTGCGAGCCGGTCCAGGCATTGAGAGACGCGGTGTTCTGGTTCGCGCCTTCCGTGCCCCATGATTTACCGATGAACTTGAAATACTCGCTTTGGGCGTTGATGCCCGAATGGAGGTCTCCGATGCCGGCGGCGGTGCCCTCGTTCTCGGACGTCACCCAGTAGTCGAACATGTCGACCGTGGTGCCTGTGGGCGTGAGGCCCTGAACGTTCCCGTTTGCCTGAGCGTCGATCCCGAGCGCTCGAGCCGCGTCGTCCAAGACTCCGGCATGGGCCATCGGCACCGCCGCAACCGCTGCCAAGACGATCGTTGCAACGGCGATGATCGCCGCCTGAGGAAGAGAGCTTACGCGCTTCGCTGCCCCCGCATGTTTAGCGGCGAGCACCCTCCCCCCGTGACGTTTTCAGGATCCCCATCTATAACCTCCAGGTGCCTTGTCCCCGACACGATGAACACGATCCACCCCTCTTGGGGAGACGAGTGGATGACGTTGACAGGGAATAACCCCAGTTCAACACCTTAGAGTCTACCAAAACTTGAATCTCATTTGATGGTTTGATGGAGGAGATGGGTCGTTTTTGTTACAGATCATATACAGCGATGCACACTTTTTTCGCCGAACGGCAGCAACAGACTGCCCGGCGGTAGGCCCGTCGTGCCGCTCACTGCCCACCATGACCGTTCCCGGTCGCACGCCGCCAAACGTCCCCCGCCACCGGGCTCCCCGATCGCCGTCGCCAAGCGCTCCCGCGCCGGACGTCCCCGAGGGGGCGCAGCCAGCGTCCGTGTCCCGGGCGCCCCATGCCGAATGTCCAAGCGCCCCTTGCCGAACGCCCAAGCGCCCCTCCCGGTCCCCCAGAGAAAAGAAAACGGCCCTTCATGGCAACCAAGCACGGGTGTACACAGCTCACGCTCCCTGGAGACCTATTCGACATGGAATTACGCCACGATTTCTTAGCTTCTGTTGCGTAACTTTCGCTCATTCACGCGATATCCCGCCTCCGCCAGCGTACAGCCGTGCGTAGGTGCCAAAAAAGTGGGTTTTTATTTCTCTGGGGGGTGAAGGCGGATTTTTGTGCGCGGCGGAGGGACCGCACGAGATGATGACGGCGCGGGGCAGACGCACGGGGGGGAGGCAAAAGGGCGCGAAGCGAGGGCGGCGCGCGAGGCGAAGACTGATGGGCGCGAGGTAAGGACGGGTTTTAGTGCGCGGCGGGAGGGGTCGCGCGGGATGAGAGCAGCTCGCGCGGGTCGCGGGATGAGAGCAGCTCGCGGGGGGGGGTGGCAGCGCGCGACGGGCGGCATGCGCGACGGGAGGGGGGTCGCGAGGGATGATGGCGAGGCGTGACGCAGGAGCAATGGCCGCACGAGCAGCGTGCGGGCGAGATGGCGAGGGTCGACGCGGGACGATAGCGAGGCGCGCAACGGGTTGATGGCGCGCAGGGAACGCGGGTCGGCGCGAGGTGATGGGTGGGCGCGCGACCGCGGCGCACCTCCCCCGAAAACGCACAAGGCCTGGCGGGAACATGCCACGCCAGGCCTTGGTGAACCATGCGATCGCTCAGGGCTGCTGAGCGATCCGGCTTAATCCTGCTTGACCACCAGGACGTCGCAACGGACGTTGCGGATCAGGTAGGTGGATACGCTGCCAACGAACACGTAGGTGATGTTCGACAGGCCGCGCTCGCCGCACACCACGATGTCGGGCTCGAACGGCTTGATCATCAAATCATGGATGGTCTCCTGGATGCGGCCGACCTTGACGACGACCTCGACCGACGGGATGTCGGCGTTGTCGCGCGCACCCTTGAGGATGTCGCCGAGCGCGTCCTCAAGACGAGCGCGCACCGTGGCGGCGAGCTCCTGATAGTCGGTGCCGGTCAGAGAGTCGGGCACCGAGTCGACCACGTGACCGAACATGAGCTCGGCATGGTTGAGAGCGGCGATCTGAATGGCGCGCTCCGCAACCTCTTCCTGCGTGCTTCCGCCATCAAGGGCAGCGAACACCTTCTTGTACTGCTTCATGGAAATCCCCCTCTTTCTCTCCGCCCAAACGGAGGCGATTATCACGGAGCTCCCAACTGCTCCGTCTGTTCTCGCCCCTATTCTACCATCGCCAGCGGCTACATAACCGGGCAAAACGTTGCGTTTCACCTGCACTTTGCGCCCCACTTCGCCCGAACCTGACGTTAATCTGCCGCAATAGTTACATCCATCCGACAAATCCGAGCCTACTCCAACCTCTCTGCTACCATGAAAGACATACAAGCGTTGATCACTCCCCCACCGGTCGACGCTGGCGCGGCAAGGGGCTTTGTGCCGCGCGTTCAAGGGAGAACACCAATGAAACAGTTTGAAGACTTGGGAATGACGCCATTCCTTAAGAAGGTCGCATTCTTTTCCAGCGGCGGCGCATTTTTGGACGGCTACGTCCTGTCCATCATCGGCGTCGCGCTCACGCAGCTCACGCCCCTGTTCGGGCTCGATGCCGGCTGGACGGCCGCCATCGGCGCGTCCGCGTTCATCGGCATCTTCGCCGGCACGATCATGACGGCGTTCGGCTTGGGCTCGGGGCATGAGTCCATCCTGGGCGAGGCGGTCATCAGCCTGCTGTTCTTGGCGGGCACGTTCCCGGCCATGTACTGGCTGAACACCTTCGGCCGTCGCCCCACCCTGCTGGTCAGCCTGGGGCTCATGGCGGTCGGCCTGCTGGCGCTGGGCCTGTGGCCCACCGGCCCGGTGTGGTTCATCATCATCGCGTTTGCCCTCTACGCGTTCTTCTCGGGCGCGCCGGGCATCCTGCAGTGGCTCTACCCTAACGAGCTGTTCCCGACGGAAATCCGCGCCTCGGCCGTGGGCATCGCCATCGGCTTCAGCCGTATCGGCACGGTGGCCGGCACCTACCTTCTGCCCATCGCGCTGGAGAGCTGGGGGCTTGGCCCCACGATGCTCGTCGGCGCAGGCCTGGTGGGCGTCGGGTTCGTGATCTCGTACTTCTGCGCTCCCGAGACGCGCGGCAAGACCCTGCATGAGGCGAGCCAGATCGGCGGCGTCGAGACGCGCGGGGCGACGCACCATCACACGGACGGCTCGAGCAGCGGCGCTGCGCGCGACGGCAAGCAATGCCAGAACGTGCCCGGTACCGGCCAGGTCGCCAGCAACCTCACGCAGATGCAGGCGCACCACCATCACAAGCCGCGGCTGTAGGGCGGCAAGCGCGCTTGGAGGCTGCGGCTCCCGTCGCCCGGCAGGCGCCTCGCCACGGAGGACAACAGCCTCCCCGCGCCGGTCGTCGGCGCCATCGCCACCCAGCAAGTACTTCGCCACGTGCGCCGATACTAAAATAAAACCCCTGGACGGGCCGCGCCTTGTCCAGGGGTCTCTTCGTCTCAGGGCGCAACCGTCGCTGACGGCAGCAGGTGCCGCTCGACTACCAACCGCCGCTTACGCCTTATCGCGGAAGTAGGCGATGATGTCGTCGGACTCGTAGAGCGGCTTGCCGTCGATGAACAGGCAGGGCACCTGCTGCTTACCGCCGACGCGCACGAGCTCTTCGCGTGCGTCCGGATCGGCGACGATGTCACGCACCGGCACCTCGATGCCGGCCTGGTTCAAATAGCCCAGCACCTTCTGGCAGTACGGGCAGGTCTCTTTGATGAACAGAGTGTAGGTACTCATGGTCTCTCCTTACGAACGGGCGCGCACCTTGCGCGCAAGCCGACTATAGCGCACGCCGCGCGGGCGCCGAGACCCGTGAGCGCATGGACAACAGGACGTAACCCAGCACACAAAACGAGGCCGGCAGATCGCTGCCGGCCTCATCGGTTTCTCCGGGGGATTACCCGTCGCCCGATTCAGGGAGGTGTCTTGCCTCCCTCGCGCAAAGTGAGGACGCACGCACCCAAACGTGCACGCGCGCACCCGGGCGCCGAGCTCGCCCAAGCCTCCGCCCGAGCGCCGTGGCACAGCGGACGCGCCCACGCGCCCTTGCCGCGCGCTACTTCTTATGACGCTTGAACAGGCGCGGGCGGCGTTTCCAGCCGCGCTCTTCAGCCTCGGCCACCGGGTCGACCGCCGACACCGGGCCTGCCGGCGCGGCATGCCCGCCCGACGCGGGCGCCGGCGAGCCGTCAGCCGTCGCCAGCCCGACACCCACCGCCGCAGCGTGCGCGCCGCGCAACGCCTGCAGGTACGCCTGGGCGTCGCCCGGATCCTCATCGATGTCCTCGTCGCCCAGATCAACCTCGTAGGGAACGCGGCGATAGAGCAAGTCGTACATGATCGGCACGACGAACAGCGTCATCAGCGTGGCGTACAGCAGGCCCACGACGACGACAGCCGCCATACCGCGCTCCATCGACGCGCCCACCGCGTCGCTCACGACCAGCGGAATCATCGCGAACGACGTCGCAAGCGCCGTCATCAGGATCGGGCGCAGACGCGTGCGGCCCGTGGCGATCAGCGCGTCGCGCTTGTCGAGCCCGCCGCGCCGCAGCTGGTTCACGTAGTCGACGAACACGATGCCGTTGTTGACGACCGTTCCCATCAGCACCGCAAAGCCCATCAACGACAGCATACTCAGCGGCTCGCCGGTGAACACGAGACCCGCGAAGCCGCCAGTGAACGCGAGCGGCACGGTCAGGATCATGATGAACGGCGACAGCAGGCTCTGGAACTGCGCCACCATGACCAGGTAGATCAGCGCGAACCCGAGCAGGAACAAGAGCAGCATCTGCTGAAGCATCGTGTCGATGTTCTCGATCTCGCCGCCGAACGTCACGGTGTAACCCTCGGGCGGCTGGTATGCGTCGATCTTCTCCTGCAGGTCGCGAGCAAGCAGCGCGTTGTTATAGCCGTCCTCGACCTCAGCCGTCACCGTCATCGAGGGCACCGAGTCGATGTGCGTGATCGTCGTCGCAGCGGTGTCCTCTTCCACCGTGGCGAAGTCGGAAAGCTTGTGCTCGGTCGTCTCGCCGGTCTGCTGGTTGGTGATCTCGATCGGCGTGTCGAGCAGGTTGTCCACCGTGACCGGATGGGTCTTGTCAACCACCGACACGTCCATCGTGGTGCCGTCGTTGTCGATCGACGTCGCCTTCACGTTCGTCGTGAGGTCCGAGGCCAGGTCCTGGTAGAGCTGCGCGACCGTATAGCCGGCCTTCGTCAGCGCGTCACGGTCGATGACCAGGTGCAGCTCCTTGTCGGCCTCTTCCATCCCGTTCTCGATCTTGGTGTAGCCCGGCACCTGGCCCACGAGGTCCATCACGTCTTGGGAGACCTTCAGCAGCTCGTCTTTGTCGGAACCCTTCACGGTGATCGACAGCCCGCTGCCAAGCATCGAGCTCATCGCCTCGGACGACGAGGCATCGGTGACGACGTCGCAGTTCAAATCCTTGGTGCGATCGGACAGCTGGCTCAAGATGTCGAGCACCTGGCCTTCGGTCGTGACCGAATCGTCCGTCTTCAGGTAGAACGAGAAGGTCTGGTACATCGTGCTGTCGTCGGCCATCGCGCCCGAATCGGCGGACACGAGCGACATGCTGGCCGAGCCATCAATGCCGCCGACGAAGTCCACCCCGTCGATGCCCATGGCGGCGTCCATCACCTGGTCGGCGGTCGCGTACGCCGTGTCCTTGTCGGTGCCTTCGGGCATCGTGACCGTGACCGTCGCCGTCTTCGACGTCATGGTCGGGATCATGGTCACGCCGGTGTTCACCACGCCGAAGACCGCGACCACGAGCAGCACCACCGACAGCACGAGCGGCAGGGCCTTGTGGCGCAGCGAGAACGCAAGCGCTTTCGCGTAGCCGTTCTTCACGTGCTCGAACCACTTCACTTCCTGCGGCTGGCGCTTCTTCAACACGAAGTGCGAGATCGAGGGCACCAGCGTGAGCGCCACGACGAGCGATGCGACCAGCGTATAGGTGATCGTGAGGGCAAACGGCAGCATGAGCTGGTTGACCATGCCCGTCGTGAAGATGATCGGCAAGAACACGCAGATCGTGGTCAGCGTGGACGCCACGACGGCGCCGGTGATCTGCTTGGCGCCCTGGACGGCCGCACGGGCCGCCGGGATGCCGCGGGCGCGCAGGCGGTAGATGTTCTCGAGAACGATGATCGAGTTGTCCACCAGCATGCCGATGGCCAGCGAGATGCCGCCGAGCGACATGATGTTGAGCGTGATGCCCGTGAAGTACATGAGCAGAAGGCCGCACAGCACCGAGAACGGGATCGAGAACGCCACGATCAGGGTGGGCTTCCAGTTGCGCAGGAACAGGGCGAGCACGACCACCGCGAGCAACGCGCCGATCACGAGCGACTGCAGAAGGCTGTTGATGAACTGATTGATGTAGGAGGCCTGGTCGCTGACGACTGTCAGATGGAGACCGGGGTTTTGATCCTCGAGCTTCTGCATCTCGGCCTGGGCGGCGGCGGAAACCTCAGAGGTGTTTGCCGTCGAGTTCTTGTAGACCGACAGCAGCACGCCGTCGTTGCCGTTGACACGCATGTAGGAGTCACCGACGTTGTCGATCGTCGTGATGTCGGCGACGTCGGACAGACGGATCTCGCCGATGCCGTCGATGTCGGCTAGCAAGAGGTTGCCCAGCTCATCGACGCTGTTCACGGTGTCGCCCACGCGCAACAGCCACTGGCCTTCGTCGCTGTTGCCGTTGTCCAGGTAGCCGACCGGCATCGAGAAGTTCTGCGCGGCGATGAGCTTGGACAGGGTGTCCTTATCCACCAATTTATCGATGTTGGCCTGCGAGATGGCCTGGTCGCGCGACTGCTCGTACTGCGTCTGCGCATCGGCAAGCTGCTGCTTGTTGGCCTCGATGGTGGACTGGGC
>CAVCDZ010000133.1:0-3195 GCA_963601095.1 Oscillibacter sp. MSJ-31
ACATGGACGGCGTGGCGGACAAGCTGCCGCACCTGTTCAACGATCCTTTGTGGGATGAGGTGTCCACGGCGTGCTTGACCTGTGGATCGTGCACCTTCATCTGCCCGACCTGCCACTGCTTCGATCTGAGCCAGGCGCGCACGGCCGCAGGCGACGTGCGCATCCGCTGCTGGGACAGCTGCATGTTCAAGGACTACACGCTCATGGCCGGCAACCACAACCCCCGCGAAGACAAGCGCGCGCGGGTGCGCCAGCGCTTCATGCACAAGCTGTGCTTCTTCGAGGAGCGCTACGGGTCGCCCCTGTGCGTGGGGTGCGGACGCTGTTTGATCGACTGCCCCGCCACGATGGACATCACGGCGCTCATTGACCGCGTGAGCACCGCCTCCCTGGCGCCGGGCGCCGTGGTGCCAGGCATGGGCGAGGCGGAGGCGGCGATCGAGCTTGTGGAGGTCGTGGCGGCAGGAAGCGAGGGACAGCGATGAGCGATATCGTGGTGAGTCACGGGTGCGCGCACCTGTGCGAGGGATCGTCGCTTGTGCCGAGCGTCGTTGCCGTTGCCGGCATCAAGGAGCTGACGCATGACGTCAAGCTGTTCACGTTCAAGACGCCGGAGGGAGGCGCGCCCTTCGACAGCGAATCCGGGCAGCTGGGCATGTTCTCCGTGCCGCCGTTCGGCGAGTGCATGTTCTGCATCACCTCGCGCGGCGATGACTTCGTCGAGATGGCGGTCAAGCGCGTGGGGCTCGTGACCGAGAAGATGCACAAGCTTTCCGTGGGCGATCAGGTGGGCTTGCGCGGCCCGTACGGCAACTGGTTCCCGTACGAGTCGACGCGCGGCCGCGACCTGCTGTTCATCGCCGGCGGCATCGGCATGGCGCCGGTGCGCTCGTTTTTGGAGCACTGCCTGCGCCACCGCGCCGACTACGGGCGCATCGACCTTATATATAGTGCGTCGACCTACGACGATCTGGTGCTCAAAGACGAGCTGTTCGAGGTGTGGCCCGCTGAGCCCGACACCCATGTCCACGTGAGCGTCTATCACGCAAGCGAGGGGTGGGACGGCCCGGTGTCGTACACGGCGCCGTTTTTGGAAGAGATCGTGGCTCGCGAGGGGCTCGGCACCGACAACGTCGCCGTGACGCTTTGCGGCGGACCGAGCCTGTTTCGCACCTGCCGCGAGTCGCTGCAGAAGCTCGGCTACGACTCGGCCGACATCATCACCACGCTTGAGGCGCGCATGAAGTGCGGGGTGGGGAAGTGCGGCCGTTGCAACATCGCCGGACACTATATATGTTTGGATGGCCCGGTCTTCACCGAGCAAGAGCTCGCCGCGATCCCGCGGGATCTGTAGGCGTACCCCCTCCGTCCGCGCCGCGCGCAGCCCTACCCCTGCCGCGCGCATCCCGTCCCACCAGGATGCGAGGTTTTCGCGCAGGAAAGATCGTGCCCAGAGAGGTCTTGCGCAGATCCGCTTTCCCCCGTATACTTTTCGTTTGCGTCTGGCTGTTAATGGATACACCCGGACGCGTGGAAACTCGGAATCGCCGAAAACCTTCTCCCAGAGGTTGGCTGGCGGTGATGGAGACCACGTAAGTCGAAGGACGCGCGCGCAAGGAGCTTGCGTCCGTAGAAAGGAAGAACATGGGAGTAAAACAGTACAAGCCCACGAGCCCTGGGCGTCGCTTCCAGACCGTCTCGGACTTTGCTGACATCACCAGCACCAAGCCCGAGAAGTCTCTGTTGGCGCCCCTGCCCAAGAAGGCCGGTCGCAACAACAACGGCCGCATCACCACGCGCCATCAGGGCGGCGGCGTGAAGCGTCGTTACCGCATCATCGACTTCAAGCGCAACAAGGACGGCGTGCCCGCCAAGGTTGCCACGATCGAGTACGACCCCAACCGCAGCGCTCGTATCGCGCTTCTGCACTACGTTGACGGTGAGAAGCGTTACATCCTTCAGCCGAAGGGCCTCAAGGTCGGCGAGACCGTCGTCTCCGGCGCTGACGCTGACATCAAGCCGGGCAACGCTCTGCCGCTGTCCGCCATCCCCGTCGGCACGCTCATTCATGCCGTCGAGCTCCAGCCTGGCCGCGGTGCCGCTCTGGCTCGCTCCGCCGGCACCAGCATCCAGCTGATGGGCAAGGAGGGCAAGTACGCCATCCTGCGCATGCCCTCTTCCGAGATGCGCCGCGTGCTCGTTACCTGCCGCGCCACCATCGGCGAGGTCGGCAACGCCGAGCACGGCAACATCAAGATCGGCAAGGCCGGCCGCAACCGCTGGAAGGGCATCCGCCCCAGCGTCCGCGGTACCGTCATGAACCCGGTCGACCATCCCCACGGCGGTGGCGAAGGCAAGAACAAGTCTTCTGGTCGTCATCCCGTTACTCCTTGGGGTATTTCCACCAAGGGTCATCGCACCCGCAACCCCAAGAAGGCTTCGAGCCGCTTGATCATTCGTCGTCGCAAGAAGTAGCGCCCGAGCGCATAAGGAGAAACATTGAGCAGAAGTTTGAAAAAAGGTCCTTTCGTGGAACCTCGCCTTCTCAATCGCATGGTGGCGATGAACGAGGCAGGCGACAAGAAGGTCATCAAGACGTGGTCGCGTTCTTCCACCATTTTCCCGGAAATGGTCGGTCACACCATCGCGGTGCATGACGGTCGCAAGCACGTGCCGGTTTACGTTACCGAGTCCATGGTTGGTCACAAGTTGGGTGAGTTCGCTCCTACCCGTACGTTCCGTGGTCACGAAAAGTAAGGAAAGGGTGAAACATGGAAGCTAAAGCAATCGCTCGCTACGTGCGCGTTTCGCCCCGCAAGGCGCGTATCGTGCTGAATCAGATCCGCGGTAAGAACGTCATTACCGCCCAGGAGACCCTGCGCTTCACCAATCGCGCCATTGCCGAGGTCGTTGAGAAGACCCTGAACTCCGCCGTCGCCAACGCCGGCCAGAAGGGCATCACGAACCCCGACGCGCTCTTCGTCAAGGCGTGCTTCGCCGACGAGGGTCCCACCATCAAGCGCATCCGTCCCCGCGCCAAGGGCTCCGCTTCGCGTATCCGCAAGCGCACCAGCCACATCACCGTTATCGTCGCAACCCGAGAGGAGGCATAGTATGGGTCAGAAGGTAAGCCCCACCGGCTTCCGTCTCGGTGTCACCGAGAACTGGCGTAGCCGCTGGTATTCCGACAAGGAC